>JAKPTE010000024.1 GCA_029571215.1 Bacteroidota bacterium | reverse complement strand
AAAAACCAGGAAAGTCCGCACCCTCTCTTTCCTGCAGGGCACCACTCTAAACCTGCTCAAACAATCCATTTTATTTATCCTGTTATGGCTCATCTTCAGGAATGTGTTAACCACGGGCGAACTCATCTCCATGCAGTTTATTTCTACAGGCATCATCGGCCCATTGCAGGATCTTGGTAATATTATCCTGCAATACAGGGAAGCAGAAGCCTCCTTGTTTGTGTTTAATCAGCTGATGCTGAAGGAACCGGAATACCGTCCGGAAGAACCTATTGATATAAAAGATATTGAAAGCCTTCGTTTTGAAAAGGTGAGCTTCCGACATAATAATGCCAGCCAGAATGCCGTCGAAAATATTTCCTTTGAAATCAGTTTAGGCGAAACCATTGCCTTCGTTGGTCCATCTGGTTCCGGAAAATCCACGCTGGTAAAACTATTGGTTGGACTATACAGTCCGGTTGAAGGTGATATTAAAATAGACAATATTTCTGTCAGGAATATCCGCTACAACCGTGTACGGCGGCAGCTCGGCTTCGTAACACAGGAAACACAAATGTTCTCCGGCACCATCCGCGACAATATGCTATTTGTAAAACCAGATGCTACCGATGCGCAGATACTTTCGGCTATGGAAAAAGCGTCTTCTACAAACCTTATTTCCAGTTCGGCCAAAGGATTGGATACTATTTTAGGGGAAGGTGGGAAACGGGTTTCCGGCGGCGAAAAACAAAGGTTGGCCATTGCCCGGGCCTTACTGCGCGAACCCCGTTTGCTGATTTTTGATGAAGCTACTTCGGCACTGGATTCAATTACCGAGGAAGAGATCACGGCTACCATCCGCGAAATTTCAGAAGAGAAGAAACAGATGACCATCCTGATTGCACACCGGTTATCTACGATCATGCATGCCGATACTATTTTCGTACTGGAAAAAGGTAAGATCATTGAACAGGGTACACATGCATACCTCGTTGCATTAAAAGGTTTGTATTATGCAATGTGGCGTCAGCAAATTGGTGAAAGGCCGGCTCCTGTTGTATTACCGTTGATTGAGCCTAATATTTTAACAGCCGATCAATAGTTTCCGATAACCTGTTTTTTGCCAGGAAATTTTTCTCCAACTCAAGATTAAATGGGATGGGCGTATCTAATGAGGCACAACGCATAACGGGTGCATCCAGTTGTGTAAAACAATGTTCGCTGATCCAGGCACTGATCTCCCCGCCAATACCACCGGTTAAACAATCTTCATGCAGGATTAGCACTTTCCCGGTGCGCCCCACAGTTTCCTGAATAGCGTCATAATCCAGCGGCAGCAGTGTCCTGAGGTCTACGATATCAATACTTTGGCCTGCATGTTCCCTTGCATATTCCATGGCCCAGTGTACCCCGGCACCATAAGTGATGATACTGAAATCTGTTCCTTCCTGCACCTGCCTTGCTTTACCGATCGGCGTTTCATAAACCCCTTCCGGAACTGGTCCGGAAATACTCCGGTACAAGGCCTTATGTTCAAAAAAGATTACCGGATTCGGATCATTAAACGCAGCTATTAATAGTCCCTTCGCATCTTCCGGGTTTGATGGATACACAACTTTTAATCCGGGCGTATGTACAAACCAGGCTTCATTACTCTGGCTATGGAATGGACCG
>JAKPTE010000012.1 GCA_029571215.1 Bacteroidota bacterium | reverse complement strand
CAGCCACACAAAAAAGTAACCAAAAAAAGTCTCCACGATTGAAGGCTGAGGCCTCTCCGTTAGGTACCTATACATCCGTCCATAACCAACCCGGCCTCAGCCCACACCAATCGTGGACATCCTCGCACAGGCTTGCAAAGTGCAGGAGTATGAGCAAGAGCTTATTTTTGTTCATTAAGGAGCGGAAACGTAGAGCGATTGAATCCGGGGTAAAGTCCATGAATCAGGGATTCTCTCACCCCGGAAGGTGATAAATGCACTTTTAAAGAAGGATTTTCCGGGTGAAGAGATATGCGGGGTTTCACCCCGAACCCTGAGTTACTTTTTTGTCAGCCACACAAAAAAGTAACCAAAAAAAGTCTCCACGATTGAAGGCTGAGGCCTCTCCGTTAGGTACCTATACATCCGTCCATAACCAACCCGGCCTCAGCCCACACCAATCGTGGACATCCTCGCACAGGCTTGCAAAGAGCAGGAGTAGGAGCAAGAGCTTATTTTCGTTCTATAAGGAACGGAAGTGTCAAGCGATGGTATTCGGGACATCCATGAATCGGAGATTCCCTCATCCCGGAAGGTAATGAATGCATTTTTAAAGAAGGATTTTCCGGGCAAAGAGCTAAGCGGGGTTTCACCTCGAACCCCGAGTTACTTTTTTGTCAGCCACACAAAAAAGTAACCAAAAAAAGTCTCCACGATGGAAGGCTGAGGCCTTTCTGTGAGGTACCCATCCATCCGTCCATAACCAACCCGGCCTCAGCCCACACCAATCGTAGACATCCTCGCACAGGCTTGCAAAGGGCAGGAGTAGGAGCAAGAGCTTATTTCCGTTCTATAAGGAACGGAAGTGTCAAGCGATGGTATTCGGGACATCCATGAATCAGGGATTCTCTCACCCGGAAGGTGATGAATGCATTTTTATAGAAAGATTTTTTAGGCGAAGAGCTATGCGGGGTTTCACCCCGCACCCTGAGTTACTTTTTTGTCAGCCACACAAAAAAGTAACCAAAAAAAGTCTCCACGATGGAAGGCTGAGGCCTCTCCGTCAGGTACTCACACATCCGTCCATAACCAACCCGGCCTCAGCCCACACCAATCGTGGACATCCTCCCACAGGCTTGCAATGTGCCAGAGTATGAGCGAGAGCTTATTTTCGTTCTCTGAGGAGCGAAAGCGTTGAGTGATGGCATCCGGGTTAACCCCGATGAATCGGGTTTATCTAATCCCAGCCGAAATATTTTTTCGCATTGTAATAACAGATGTCCTGTACCATTTTCCCCAGCAGGTTCATGTCATTTGGGAGCAGTCCCTGTTCCACATCCGTTCCGATAAGGTTGCAGAGAACTCGGCGGAAATATTCATGACGAGGGTAGGAGAGGAAACTGCGGGAATCGGTGAGCATACCGACAAACCGGCTCAGAAGCCCCATGGCGGAAAGGGTATTGAGTTGTTTTTCAATACCGTCTTTCTGGTCTAAGAACCACCATCCGCTCCCGAATTGCATTTTTCCAGGTACCGAACCATCGTTGAAGTTTCCTGCCATGGTGGCTATCAGTTCATTGTGGGCCGGATTCAGGTTGTACAGGATGGTCTTGGTCAATTTATTTTCCCGGTCGAGGCGGTCAAGAAACCGTGAGAGTGGACGGGCCAGTTCAAAATCACCAATGGAATCAAATCCCTTATCCGGCCCTACTTTCATAAACATACGGGTGGAATTGTTCCGCAAAGCTCCCAGATGATACTGTTGAACCCATCCTGCCGCATGATCCATGACCGCCATTTCGTATAACATGCAGGAACGGAGTTTCAGAATTTCCTCCTCCTGCAGAGCATTTCCACTCCTTACTTTGTTGAAGATGCTCTCTATTTCATGTTCTGTGTATGGTTCACTGTACATGGTTTCCAGTCCATGGTCAGAAATGCGGCACCCCATTTTATGGAAAAACAGGTGCCTTTCTTCCAGGGCTTCCAGTAAATCACGGAAATGGGTAATCGGCCTGTTAACAACAGCTTCCAGCCGGGCAAGGTATGCGTTGTAGCTTTCCGGGTTTTCAACTGCCATGGCTTTGTCAGGACGAAAGGCCGGGAAGATTTTGATTTCAAAATTGCTCTTTGCAAGCGCCTGATGATGTTCCAGTGTATCGGCGGGATCATCCGTGGTACAAACTACTTCAACCTTCATTTTACGCAGTAGATTCTTTACGCTGTAGTTTGGCTCCCGCAAGAGAGAAGAGGCATAATGGTAAATATGGTCGGCTGTTTCAGGGCTCAGGAGGTCGTTAAGTCCGAAATACCTGCGCAATTCAAGATGCGTCCAGTGATACAGAGGATTTCTCAACGTCAGGGGCACTGTCCATGCCCATTGGCGGAATTTCTCCTTGTCTGGCGCATTGCCCGTACAGTATTTTTCATCTACCCCTGCGGCACGCATGGCCCGCCATTTATAATGATCGCCATCAAGCCAAATTTTTGTCAGGTTCTCAAACTGACGGTCTGATGCAATTTCGTCGGCGGGTAAATGACAATGGTAATCGATGATCGGAAGATTCTCGGCATATCCGTGGTAAAGTTCTTCGGCCGTTTTGTTCTGAAGAAGAAAATTCTTATCAAGAAAATTTTTCATGGGTGCAGGAAAGTTTTTATTTATTTAAAAACAGTTTTCGGATGTGTTTATTGTACAGGTTGTCGGTCACCAGCTCTCCGATGACCTTTTCGTTGGCTCTAACATTTTGGGTGTAAATGTTGGAATACTCCGCTGCAATTTTATAAGCCACATGAAGAAGCTGCCGGAAATCGGGATTGAAGGAGGGATTTCTCGGTTCGTGCCGCAAGGCAGCAGCAAATTCTTCTCCGCTCCAATGGTACACTTTTTCCGCCGGCGGAAGATGTTCTCTCTTTATGTCGATTACGGTTCTGTAAGGCTGGATTAGTTCATCCACCCGATCAAGTGCTTTAATATAAATCCTTTTGGCAAGTTCCAGACCATCCTCATTGCCCAGAGCCAGTCCGGCCAATTCTTCCAGCCATGTGGTTCCTGCTGTCTTCAGGTGGATCCCTTCGTCGTATTTTCGTATCAGCCTGCCTATGACCGGATACAGACTGAATTTGTCGCTGCCTGAATGAATGCTGATTTTGAGATCAGGAGGCAGAGAAAACTGTTTTTTAGCTTCCCGCACCACAAGGAGATCCTGTTCAAATTCCTGTGCAAAATATTCGATATCACCTATATAGTCTACCCCTTTATTGAACCGGCCCGAAAATTTCGGTGCAATGGTATTCACCGGAACACCATAATCAGATAGCGCTTTAAGAATGAGGAACAGTTCCCCGGGCGTCTGGGGAGTGTCGGTTTCATCCATCGATACCTCGCAGATGAAGTCTTTTTTATGTGCGTGAATATAAGTGTACAACTCGGCTGCTTCCATTACTGCGTAAAGGTATTTTTCTGCCACAGTCTGGAGAAGTCCTTCCGTAAGGTCAGGAAGATCAGGCGAGCTTTTACTATCAACAAGGGGTGCATTGCTACGAAGGAACCTTTTCGTGTCTTCCTCCGGGGCTTTTCTGCCGATATAATCAGATACATCCAGGGTGAAAAAATTGCAATGCTCTATAAAGCGGTCAACATTGGCGCGGCTAATGTGATCGGCGTCAAGAAACCAGGGTGTTCCCCATCCTGTTTCCCGCACCGCTTCTTCAGCCGCAAGTCTTGTGTCAATGGGTTCACTATGCACCAGTTCATGTTCCCGGTTCGATTTGTTCCACACCGGTGTGATGGTTATTCCTTCACGGGCAGCCATCTGCAGTGCCCTGAGCTGCGCTTTCCCCTGAAGACCGAACCTGTCGCCTATGCCCATACTATAAGTGCCAAGCTGCATATCTATGATTATTAGTTTGTGTTTTCCGATGGCAAATTAATAAAAAGCATGGACCTGTTTCATCTGTTTCTCCTGCAGAAAAGCAATTTGTATCTAAGTCCCTGAATAAATTACTTTTTCATCGGTCATAAAAATTCCGTGTACGTACACGGAAATACGAAATTTTGATTTACTTTGCAGAAAATACTTTTTTATGTGCCCGGTAAAAAAGGTTCGGATAATTGATATCGCAAAGAGTGCCGGTGTTTCTATCGGAACAGTTGACCGGGTAATTCATAACAGGGGAGAGGTAGCAAAGGAAACAAGGGAAAAAGTTCAAAAGGTAATTGAAGAGCTGAATTACAAACCTGATATTCTTGCCCGCACCCTGGTCATGAAAAAAAAGTGGCGGTTTGCTGCCCTCATTCCCGGTTCCTTCAACCAGGTCTCCTTCTGGGATGATCCTCTGAAAGGAATGTACAGGGCTCTCTCTGAAATATCCCATTTTGGTGTTACGCTGGAAGAATACCTTTTCAGTGTGTTCGATCTGACTACCTTCGAACAAAAATCGGCGGAGCTCCTACGAAACAAACCCGACGGAGTTGTGGTTGCTCCTCTGTATGCCCGGCATGCCATCAGTTTCCTGCGAAAATGCCGCGACTTGTCCATTCCCGTAGTGTTGATCAATGCCTTTGTCCCGCTTCGTTATCCTCTGGCATTTATAGGCCAGAATTCGCGGCAGAGCGGACGCGTGGCAGCACATCTGTTCGAAAGAATGTTGCCCCGGGATGCCCTTATAGCAATTGTCAGCATCGCTGGTCCCATCGAGGAACAAGTACATATCAGCGAACGGGAAAAGGGATTTTCCGACTACTTTTCCCAGAATTCTTCTGCAAAAGTTAACACAACAAAAATACTTCACGTCAGAAGCAACGAGGCTCAGGCTATTCAGAAATCATTGCGTGACTTTCTTGAAGTAAATCCTTCCATTTCGGGTATTTTTGTTGTTAATTCCAATGCTGGTAAAGTGGCGGAGGCGCTGCAATCACTCAATCATTCCGTTTCACTGCTGGCAGGGTATGACCTGACCCCTGAAAACCGGACTCATCTTGAAAAGGGAAATATTACTTTTCTTATAGGGCAGAAACCTGATCTTCAGGGATACCTGGGACTTATGGACCTTTATAACGCCCTTGTCATGCAGAAGCCTGTTGATCGTATCAGCTACATGCCCATTGATATTATTACCCGTGAAAATTTAATGTACTATGAATGACAACCCGTTTTTTCAGAGCCTGAAAGGTAAAACCTGCCTGATTACCGGTGGGGGAGGTGTACTGGGTACGGCTATTGCCAAAGGATGTGCCATGGCAGGAATCAACACCGTTATTCTGGACCGTAACTCCTGTGTGGCCGATACCTTGTCGGAAGAAATCAGGAAGGAATTTGGCACTAATTCACTCAGTGTCTGTGCGGATGTATGCGACCGAACCTCTCTGGAAAAGGCATATGAATCTGTTTTGAGACATTTTCCCGCTGTTGATTTTCTGATTAACGGAGCAGGGGGAAATGTGCCGGGGGCTACCACCGGAAGAGAGAAGGCCGAGCCGGATATTTCTCCGGAGGAAACGTTTTTTGGACTGGATGTCAATGCTTTCCGTGGTGCCCTTGACCTGAACTTCCTGGGAACAGTTCTCCCGACACATGTTTTTTCGCGGGAAATGCTGACCAGGCGACAGGGTGTTATCCTCAATATCGCCTCTATGAATGCCTACCGGCCGTTGACGCGTATTCCGGCATACTCAGCCGGAAAGGCTGCTGTGGTGAACTTCACCCAATGGCTGGCTGTGCACCTTGCTCCTTCAGGCATCCGTGTCAATGCCATTGCACCGGGTTTCTTCCTTACCCATCAGAACAGGTCCCTTCTCCTGAAGGAAGACGGATCCCTTACCGAAAGGGGTTCTAAAATTCTCAGCCATACTCCGATGAACCGCTTTGGAAATCCGGAAGATCTTGTGGGTACCGTGCTCTATCTTCTGTCTGATATGTCGGCTTTTGTTACCGGCGCTATTATACCGGTCGACGGAGGATTTAATGCTTATAGCGGGGTCTGAAGTCTGTTTTATGCTATAAAAGAATTATCGCATGATGTGGCTTGGTGCAAAAGAACCTGAACGCGGAATACCTGCTACCGAACTTAAGGAAAAACTGTTTTCCGTTTTGCGGGTTCTGGGTTCTTTCAAAAAGGTTTTAATTATCCCACCAGATTTTACCCGTGTGCATTCGTGGGCTGGTTATATTACCGAAATACTCTGGGAATTTTATGGTAGCAAAGTTGGTGCCATCCTACCTGCCCTCGGAACCCATGAACCGATGAAACCCGAAGAAATCCGGAATATGTTCGGAAAAGTGCCTTCCAACCTTTTTTATGTGCATAACTGGAGAAAAGATACTGTTACCCTTGGGCGGATTCCGGAATACAAGGTGAAGGAAATCTCGCAAGGTGCCGTTAATTATTCCTGGCCGGTGCAGGTTAATAAAATGTTGGTGGAAGGAAACTTTGATGCCATTTTTTCCGTTGGACAGGTTGTCCCCCATGAAGTGGCCGGAATGGCCGGATACAACAAGAACCTGTTTGTAGGTACGGGAGGATCTGAAGCCATTCATAAAAGCCATTTTCTGGGTGCTGCCTATGGTATGGAACGTATTATGGGGAAAGCCCTTAACCCGGTAAGAGAATTGTTCCGGCAGGCGGAAATACAGTATGCCGGTCATTTACCGGTGATTTATATCCAGACAGTTGTCGGTGGTAAACCAAACGATCCCTCCCCAGTAAAAGGTCTTTATATTGGGGATGACCAGGAATGTTTCCTGAAAGCATCCAATCTGGCACTTGAGGTAAATTTCACCATGCTGAATGAACCGCTTTCTCATGCAGTTGTTTATCTGAGACCCGACGAGTACAGGACAACATGGCTGGGAAATAAGAGCATTTACCGCACACGAATGGCACTTGCTGACGGAGGAAAACTGGTGGTGATAGCACCCGGTGTGGCACGCTTTGGCGAAGATCTGGGAATGGATGCACTGATAAGAAAATACGGATACAGGCCCTCGGCAGAGATTCTGCCCCTGGCAGCCAGAGAAAAAGATCTCATGGATAACCTGGGCGTAGCAGCGCATCTGATCCATGGCAGTTCGGAGAACAGGTTCCGGATTGTCTATTGCACGGAACATATTGGTAAAAAGGATATTACGGGTGTTGGGTACGAATACATGCCACTGAAGGAAGCACTTGGACTCTACCGTCCGGAAAGGTGTACCGAAGGGTGGAATATTCTTCCGAATGGCGAAAGATTTTACTATATTTCCAATCCGGGACTGGGCCTCTGGTCAGTACGAAACCGTTTTGAAAACAGGGAGTGACACAAAGATGGGAAAATACAAAATAATAGCTGATCATAAAATCCCATATCTCAGAGGGGTGCTGGAGCCATACGCCGAAGTAACCTATTTACCGGGCAGAGACATTACGAAGGAACTGATCCGTAATGCCGACGCACTCATTATCCGGACGCGCACCCTGTGCAATGAATCCCTCTTAAAGGACACCGGAGTGAAATTTATCTCTACGGCGACAATCGGTTACGATCATATCGATACGGCTTGGTGCGAAGCCAATGGCATTCAGTGGGCAAATGCTCCGGGATGCAATTCTTCTTCGGTAATGCAGTACATTGCATCGGTGCTTGTCACTCTAAGTCAGTTGAAGCACGAATCCCCCGAAGGGAAAGTGCTGGGTGTAATCGGAGTGGGGCACGTTGGTTCCAAAGTAGCTGCCCTTGGACGGATACTGGGTATGCATGTTCTTCTGAATGACCCTCCCAGGGCACGAAGGGAAGGTATGGATGGCTTTGTAGACCTTGGCGACCTGCTGCAGGAGGCGGATGTGGTTACCCTGCATGTCCCTCTTGAAAAAAAAGGCCCGGATGCAACCTGGCATATGGCAGATGCCGGTTTTTTTGAAAAGATGAAAAAGGGGGCCTGGTTTATCAATTCATCCCGTGGGAGTGTTACCGACAACTCCGCTCTTGTCACCGCCATAAAAATCAATAAACCCGGAGCAGTGGTTCTGGATGTATGGGAAGGAGAACCGGAAATTGATCGCGAATTGCTCAGCAGGGTCACAATTGCTACCCCTCACATTGCAGGATATTCAGCTGATGGAAAAGCTGCGGGAACCGCGATGGCGGTGCGTTCACTGGCCCGTTTTTTTGATCTGCCGCTTACATCCTGGTATCCTTCAGAAGTACCCCGGCCTCAGCATCCTGTCATTGACCTTACAGGTGTGCCTGAAAAGGAACAATTACCGGCAGCCATTCTGCATACGTATACCGTTCTCGAAGATGATAAACGGCTGCGGTTATCACCCGATACCTTTGAAACGCAAAGGGAAAATTATCCGGTGCGCAGAGAATTTCCGGCCTACACGGTAAAAAATCATACCCCGGTTCCGGTACATGAAGAAAAATTCCGCAAACTGGGGTTTTCAATCTGACAAGAAATGCAATAACCTAAAATACAAATTCTATGAATCAGAAAGCTGACATCGGACTTATCGGATTGGCCGTTATGGGAGAAAACCTTGTGCTGAATATGGAAAGCAAAGGCTTTACCGTGGCCGTCTTTAACCGTACGGTTGAGCGTGTTGACCATTTTTTGGCCGGAAGAGCCAAGGGTAAAAAAATCATCGGCACACACAGCCTGGAAGAACTTGTTGCTTCCCTCTCCAAACCCCGTAAAGTGATGCTAATGGTGAAAGCCGGAAATCCGGTGGATGAGTTTATTGAAAAATTGATTCTCCTGCTTGAACCCGGCGATATTATTATTGATGGCGGGAATTCACATTATGGGGATACAAACCGTCGTACACGCTATGTGGAAAGCAAGGGACTTTTGTATATTGGAACGGGTGTTTCGGGAGGGGAAGAAGGCGCATTGAAAGGCCCCAGTATTATGCCGGGAGGATCTCCAGCCGCCTGGCCTCATGTAAAACCCATCTTTCAGGCAATTGCTGCCAAAGTCGCCGATGGTACACCCTGTTGCGATTGGGTTGGAGAAAACGGTGCCGGTCATTTTGTTAAGATGGTGCACAACGGAATCGAGTATGGTGATATGCAACTGATCTGCGAAGCATACCATCTGATGCGCGATTTGCTGGGTATGACCTACGACGAAATGCACGAGGTATTCAAAAAATGGAATACGGGCGAGCTGGAAAGCTATCTTATAGAAATAACCCGCGACATTCTTGCTTTCCGTGATGAGGATGGTACCCCGATAGTGGAAAAAATTCTCGACGCCGCCGGCCAGAAAGGTACTGGTAAATGGACAGGAATTACCGCCCTGGATCTGGGGGTACCACTTACGCTGATTGCCGAATCAGTTTTTGCCCGCATAATTTCTTCCCGCAAGGAAGAACGTATGGAAGCAGCCCGTCTGATTAAAGGCCCAGTTCCACGTTTCTCCGGTTCCAGGGAGGCTTTCATTGATATGCTCGAAAAGGCTTTGTTCGCTTCCAAAATCGTTTCCTATGCCCAGGGTTATCTTCTGATGAGGGAAGCTGCCCGTGAATTTGGCTGGAAACTGAACTACGGCGGAATTGCCTTGATGTGGCGCGGTGGTTGCATTATCCGTTCTGCATTTCTCGGAAAAATAAAAGAGGCATTCGATGCCAACCCTGATCTTCAGAATCTGTTGCTGGATCCGTTCTTCAAAACAAAACTCGAAGCGGCCCAGGAAGGATGGAGGGTGGTCGTATCGGAAGCGGTCAAAAACGGAATTCCTGTACCAGCCTTCAGCAGCGCTCTCAGTTATTTCGACGCATTCCGTTCCGAAAAACTACCGGCCAACCTGCTTCAGGCCCAGCGTGATTACTTCGGCGCCCACATGTATGAGCGGATTGACAAACCGCGTGGTGAATTCTTTCATACCAACTGGACAGGTCAGGGTGGTGAAACCGCATCATCTACCTACACGGTATAATCCGGGATTTCGTATTTACCATACCAAACCTGTTGTCTGGTTTGGTTTTGATTCGATAACCTTTGGTTATCTCGGAGCATTTTTACCATGCCCTATGCCGGCATATAGCTGTAAAGTGTTTTCAAAGCAATATTCATGGTAAAAAAATTTTTGCAGTTTGGAATTTGAATTTATATTTGCGCCGGTAACTGGTTATTAATTAAATCATTTAATTCTTTTTGCTGAATGAAAAGAATCATCATTTTCACTCTTGTATCATTGCTTTCCTATGCTCTTCTTCCGGCACAGGAAAAGGTGCAATTCACTTTCCGCAGCCACCTGAATGACGAAGAATACAAAAAGCCGTACGATCAGTCCATGGGTTCAAGTATTCTGGGAACTGAAGTGGCACGCAAAATGTATATCGTAAGAAATACATTTACCTATGTGGAAGAACCCACACCAACATCCCCCACTCCCAAAACCATTATTCGGAAACCCCGGATATACAACTCGGTAAAGAAACTGGTAAGCTATTATGAAAAAATGGCCAAAAAGGGGCTGATGCCGGTGGAACAGGCTGCTGCCAATGCAACACTGGTCCTGGATAAAGCTTATTCGGCCTTTTATGGAAATTCCGACAACTTTGAACAATTTCTTAAAAGCGCCAAAAAGCCCGAACAGATAGAAGAGGCCTTTAAGGCAGTAATCCTTGAGTAATATCATTTCAAAATAAAAAAAGAGGGATAGGCTGATGCATATCCCTCTTTTTTTTGACTAACAAAATATTATCCGTTAAATCCGCTTTTGCGCGTATAGGATTCCTGCGCGTTAATATAGTAGGCTTTGTATTTGATATAGTGATTGCCTTTTGCGTATTCCCAGATTACATTTTTGGCCTTGAAAATTTTACCTATACAGGCTTCAAAAATCAACGTATAATGAATGCCGGTGGCAGCTTCTGCTTCAAGAATGCTGTTGAACAATACACTACGGTCGGCAAAATGACCAATTACCGGAAGATGGTATTTTTTCTGGCTGCGCTTCTGAATGACTTTTTCATTCAGAACAGGATACTTATGCTGTTTTTTCGGATGCATGGCTAATAATTCTTTAGTGCCTCTAAAGTAATAAAATTTTTATCAGGTTGCAAATTCATCTATAAACGGTATTTTTTCTGATCCACAGCATTTCTCCGTCAGGAGTATATTTTATGGTAAAATGCCGGGAAATTCCGTCACTGAAAATGGCCGTATCTTCAAAGACCAACCTTCCGCGGAACAGTGCACTCACATAAACATTGGCTTCTTTGTCGGTTTCGATATATTTGAAATAATCCAGGCTGGAACCTCCGGCATGTTTGAACCACATGACTTCACCCGCTGGATTCAGCCTGGCGATGAAAATGTCGAGCATCCCCCTCGAACGATAAATATGATTCGAAAGAACGACACTGTCGGCAAAAACACCGGCTATATAAATATTACCCTGTGGATCCGTTGTGTGGGTAAAAATGCTGATCTGAGGAACTTCTTTCAGAAACCTTTGAATGGCTTCTTCAGGTGTCTGGGCCTCCGTTTTCAAAAGAAAGGGAGCCATCAGAATTCCTGTAAGAATGAAAAACAGTTTTGCCTTCATAATGTATTGTTTTTACGTTGTTTGATTTTATTTTCTGTGGCCTTAAGTATCTGGTCCGCTATGGGCAGATGTTCAATCCGGGAAGCGATAAGGTCGCTGAAGTAGTGAATCATCAGTTCTTCTGCCGGATAATTAAAAATAGAAGCTAGTTGTGATACCTGTTCAAGAGTGGGCCTGCGCGTATTCTTTTCCATCTTTCCCAGGGTAGAAGGATCAATGTCCAGCCTGGCAGCAACTTTCCGCAGGGGAAGCATCTGCTTTTTTCTGAGTTCCCTGATCAGCCCGCCGAAGGAAGATATTGTTTTTAAATTGGACATAATATGACCGGAAAATATATTACCGGACAAATAATGTCCAAATATACATCGAAAAATAAATCAAAGCAAGTTTTTGCTGATTTTTTTATCCAAGACCAATCAAAAATCCATGAATCTCCTAATTAATGCAGGGATCAGAGGTAGAACTTGTTTTTGTTTCATGTTCCTTGTACAGTATGCAGGGCTTGGTTTTGTGTGGTTGTTAAGGGTTGTGGGCTTATTTTCGTTAGTCGTAAATACCTTCATGAAAGATCTTTGGCAATTCATGTTCATTTGTGGTTCAAAAAAATAGAGATAAAACCACGGATATCACAGATAGCCACAGATTAGGCACAGATCAATACATGTTCATTTCTGTGGAGAGTCTGTGGCCATCCGTGGCCATCTGTGGTAAAAAAATACAATTAAAACCACCGATTACACAGATAGCCACAGATTAAGCACAGATCAATCCATGTTCATTTCTGTGGAGAGTCTGTGGCCATCCGTGGCCATCTGTGGTAAAAAAAATACAATTAAAACCACCGATTACACAGATAGCCACAGATTAAGCACAGATTGATACAGTTACAGTTCTGTGAAAAGTCTGTGGCCATCTGTGGCCATCTGTGGTAATATAAAAAACAGAAAACCACTGACTACACAGATTAAAATAAATGAATACAAGTAATTTCGATGAAAAATCTTTGGCTATCTGTACCTGGCTGTGGTTAACAACAACCCGGCTCCACAACAGCATATAAGCCAAAAGCGAGAATTTTAATATTGAAAAGCAAACAGCACCTCAAGCATAATCAGTAAACAAAACCTGTCCGCGAAAAACCGCCTGATTATTGCCCGCATTGTGCCCTTCCACCTGCCATAGATCTTTCCCGGTCTGAACCCTGAGAATTTCAATACTGTCGCCGGCATGAAGTTCGTTCATAAAATGGATTACCATATCATGAATCCGCCTGCTGCGGTACCACTCGGCATCAAAAGCATCTGCCATCCATTCAATGAAACGGTTGTTGTTAACATGGGCATTAGCATCCAGATCGCTATACCGTGCCGTAATGGTTTCTGTTTTTGTGAGGCCTTCTGCAGGTTTTAATCTTGGAATTTCCAAATTTTCCAACGAAAGGCGGGGATTGACAGGAATATCTTTCAGCAGGCCCATTATATCACGGAAAGGCTTTTTGGTTTCTTTCTCCACCACCAGCCAGGCTGAGTTTCCCTTCATTATTTTATGGCCATTGGTCCGGGATATGGTAAAACTCCGCAGGGCGAGCAGCCCGTCAGTTCCGGCAGGCCATGTTTCCAACAGAATCTCTTCACCAAGTATAGGATATGCATCAATCTGAATCCGAAGCCTGGAAAGTATCCAAACCAGCCCTCTGCTCAATAGGGAAGCATATCCCACTCCAAGATGATCGGCATGCTGACCGGCCGATTCCTGAAAATAATTGCACACAGCGGATACTTTGGCCAGTGACATCAGATCGGCATCAAGAGCCTGTACCCTGTGATGCGATTTCCATACGGGAAGCAATGTTCTGCGCACCATTGTCAGGGATTGGAAACATCATCTGAATTGAAGGTAAACCCGAGCCGTTTTCCGGTTGAAATCCGTGCGTTTTCCATTTTCTGATGGATCTGACCTACTGTTACTACTTTAACAGCATCGTACGGAGGTACCAGCAGGTCAAAATCGAGGGCATACCGGATGGCATTATCGATGATTTGCTTAAGGTTCTCGCGGGTAAGAATATCTTTTCCGAAGTTGTTGTAAAAGAATCCAAACTGCCGCTTTCCTTCAACCATGAAATGATTCTGCCGGTTGATAAAAATTCTTCCGATCAGATACCCCAGATCATCAAACCGGTTGTATTTGAATGAATCGGCCAGAAAATTGAAAATGTTAATAATCCCACAGTAACTGTTGGTTTTGTCATCTTTAAGATAGGGAAGCTGCCAGACGGGGTGTTCGCGGTTGAATTCAAACACATTCGAATGCATGCTGAAGATGAGCATGTCACCGGCAATTTTCAGCTGGGCTTCCATTTCGCCGCGGTCGGTGTATTCAAGATGAACACGCTTGTCAGTATCGCGGAGCTCGTTGTTAAAATAATGCACGGTCTCTTTCAGAATCTCCTTGATCTTATCCATTGTTTCTAACGTGTGATCATACACTTCCTGTTTCAGGACCGATTTTTCTTTCAGAATCCGGAGGATGTCGGAATGAACTTCGTTCATATTCAAATTATTTGGGCAGATAGTTAGTACGCCACGGCAAATAAAGCCCTTTGAGCGGATGGGCGCCCGGTAACGATGCATTTCCCGGGTTCAGGTTTTGCATCAAAAGGAATAACCCGGATGGTTGCTTTTGTCTCTTCCTTGATTTTTGCTTCCGTTTCAACGGTTCCATCCCAGTGCGCTGAGATAAAGCCTCCTTTGGTTTCCAGAATATTTTTGAATTCGTCGTAAGTGTTGGCAATATGGGTATTTTCTTCCCGGAAGCGAAGAGCCCTCTGGTAGAGGTTTTTCTGGATGGAATCGAGCAACGGCTGGATTTCCCTGACTACGCTATCAAGCGGGATGATGCTTTTTTCAAGAGTATCACGGCGTGATACTTCGGCAGTGCCATTGGCAATGTCCCGGGGGCCAAGGGTAATGCGGACCGGAACACCTTTCAGTTCGTATTCGGCGAATTTCCATCCGGGCTTCTGATTGTCCGAATCATCGAATTTAACAGAAAAACCCGCCTTTTTTAGTTCGGCCATCAGCTTCTCTGCTGTTTGGGATATCTTCTTCAGTTCATCCTCTGTTTTGAATACCGGTACGATGACAACCTGCAGGGGGGCAAGACGCGGAGGTATCACCAGTCCGTTATCATCGGAATGTGCCATAATCAGAGCTCCCATCAAACGGGTTGAAACACCCCATGAAGTGGCCCATACATATTCCAGAGTGCCTTCCCTGTTGAGGAATTTAACATCAAAAGCTTTGGCAAAATTTTGTCCCAGAAAATGGGAAGTGCCGCATTGCAGTGCTTTCCCGTCCTGCATCAATGCTTCGATGCAAAAGGTTTCCACAGCACCGGCAAACCGTTCACTTTCACTTTTCTTTCCCCTGACAACGGGCAAAGCCATCCAGTTTTCGGCGAAATCGGCATAAACATCCAGCATCCTGCGGGCTTCCTCCATGGCTTCATCAGCCGTAGCATGAGCTGTATGCCCCTCCTGCCATAGAAATTCAGCAGTGCGGAGAAACAGCCGGGTACGCATTTCCCAGCGAACAACATTGGCCCATTGGTTGATGAGAATGGGTAGGTCGCGGTAACTCTGGATCCAGCCCTTATAGGTATTCCAAATAATGGTTTCGGATGTGGGGCGCACAATCAGTTCTTCTTCCAGTTTGGCTTCGGGATCAATGATAATTCCTTTCCCCGTTTCATCATTTTTGAGCCGGTAATGGGTCACTACGGCACACTCTTTGGCAAAACCTTCAACATGGGCGGCTTCACGACTGAAAAAAGATTTGGGAATAAACAGGGGAAAATATGCATTCTGGTGCCCTGTTTCCTTAAACATGCGGTCAAGAGCTGCCTGCATTTTTTCCCAGATAGCATATCCATGGGGTTTTATTACCATGCATCCCCTCACTGCAGAGTTCTCGGCAAGTCCCGCCTTGATTACCAGATCGTTATACCATTGCGAATAATTTTCGGAACGTGTTGTTAAAACTTTTGCCATAATGGGTTTTGGTATGAAATTTGTTACTATTTTTATGAATTGCAATGAAAAAACGGATGCAAGTTTACTAAAATAATCGGGAGGAACAAACCATGAGAACACCACTGTCCATAATGCTGATAATGACCGCAGTACTTACGGCCTGTTCAGCAGGGTTTCAGACGACCGGCACAGTGACCGACGATATTTATTATTCTCCAAAGGACAGGGCAGTGGTTGCCTCAGCCCCTGTTCCTGCCTCAACAGCTCAGGTCAGTCAGCCGGATCGTGAGAACAATGCCGGAGAAAATCAAACTATGTCGGATTATGAACGTTACCGGCTTGCCAAGGAACAGCAACTGTATGCTTCTGATACCACTGCCGCTTCCGGGCAGCAGGAATACTATTCCAGCCGGGAAGAAGGAGAGAATTATCAGTCCGATTACGTGCCTGATGATCGGAATAAATCCGTGGTCATCAACAACTATTACGATTACGATCCTTATGATTATTACTATACTTCACGCATAAGGAGATTTCATTCCTCCTACTACTGGGGCTGGGGGTATTATGATCCTTTCTTTACCGACCTTTACTGGTACACATACAATCCATGGGATTGGGGCATCAGCATTTATGCCGGTTATCCCTACTGGGGTTTCAGTTTTGGCTGGGGGTATGATCCCTACTGGTATTCCTTCGGCTATAGGCCTTACTATTGGGCCTGGTATGATCCCTGGTACGGAAATTACTGGTATGGTTACCGTCACGGATATTACAACGGATTTTATGATGGGTACTATGGTTATTATTCTCCTTATTACTATTACGGAACACCCTATGCTTACAGAAGCGATGTTTCGTACGGGAGAATATACAACAGGAACAGTGACAGGAGTCGCGCAGGTGGTTCAGCAGGCCGGTTCAGCAATGGATATTCAACCGCCTCCAACAGGTCAGTTGCCGGCAGAAGTTACAATGTCTCAACGACCGGTCGCCGGTCCTTTTCTGACGGTGGCAGTCTGAAGAGCGGTACATCCACGACGCGCACAGCAGCAACAACCAATACGTCAACTACGGGCCGTCGTTCAACCGGTTACTATGATAATACAAATAATAACCGCGGCAACGTGACCACCACCCGTGTTCCTTCAGGACGTTATGGTCAGGGATCAACCGGCGGTTCTGATACCCGTTCTTCCGGATCAACAGGTACCGAACGCAGAAATTATCAACCGGTGTACAGCAGACCTTCCGGTAACACAGGTACATACAATACCACGCGACGCGCACCTTCTACATACAGCTCTCCTGAACGAAGCCGTTCATATTACGGTAACTCTGAAGGAAGTTATACTCGTCCTTCCTATAACAGAAGTTCCGGATCCGGTTCTTCCGGAAATACATACCGTTCAGGTAATTCCGGTTCCTACAGCCGGTCTTCCGGCAGCAGCAGCCGTTCATACACTCCTTCCGGCAGTTCCGGCAGGTCTTCCGGTTCATCCTATTCGGGAAGCTCAGGTCGGTCATATAGCTCTGGAAGTTCGGGAAGCTCCGGCCGTTCATATAGCTCAGGCAGTTCCGGCAGCTCGGGCAGGTCTTCTTCTTCGTCTTCTTCCTCCGGAGGCCACAGAAGGTAAATCAACAGATAAATACCCTCAAATGGTTGCTGGTGTGTGAATTGCCGGTAACCAGAAAGGAAAAAATTTGCTATAAAAATTCATACATATGAAACGATTACTGATAACAGGTGTGATTCTGATAGGCAGCAGCCTCTGCCTGCTGGCCCAGAACGATGGTGATGCAATACGGTTCAGTCAGTACTTTCCTATGGGCACGGCACGATCCGTGGCTATGGGCAGTGCTTTTGGTGCCCTGGGTGCTGATTTTTCCGCTCTTAGCATTAATCCGGCCGGAATCGGCGTTTACCGTAAAAGCGAATTGACCTTTACCCCCGATATCTATTATGACAAAACCAAATCCACTTTCTATTCCCAAAACTACAACGATTTCAAGTACAAATTCCTTTTCAACAATCTTGGTGGAGTCTTTGCTTTCAACAGTAACCGCGACAAGGGATGGGTCGGTGCTGCTATCGGAATTGGTTACAACCGCCTGGCCGATTTTAACAGGAATGTCACCATATCAGCCTCAAACACCCAGAGTTCCCTCCTTGACGAATTTGTTTTTTATGCCGACCGTCAGGATACCAGCATGCTGAACCCGAACTATGAGATGCTGGCCTGGAAAACAGATCTCATTTATCTGCCCGATAATGAAAATATGCCCTGGGCTTATGCTTCCGATATGAACTATTATGATTTCGGTTCGGGACAATGGGTCAGCCAATATGGACAGTCACAGGAACGTCATATTGTTACCAAGGGGGGCATCGATGAGTATTCTCTTACGTTCGGAGCAAACTACAGCCATATTCTCTACGTGGGATTGTCCCTTGGTCTGAACCGCCTGCTGTATGACGAAAGTAAGGTGCACAGCGAGTGGGATGCAAACAATACAATCGATTATTTCCAGTCGTTTACCTTCAGCGAGTACTTTTATACCCACGGAACCGGTTTTACGGCTAAATTCGGCATAATTGCCAAACCGGTAGAAATGGTCCGTCTTGGTTTCTCCTTGCATCTGCCAACATTCTACAACCTCGAAAGCGAATTTTCCACTTCCATGAAATCATATTTTGATTCAGGTACTCCCGCAACCATGAGCGCCCGTTCAGGCGTAACCGTCACCGATTACCGGGTTGTCACTCCGTTGCGGATGGTTTTCAGTGGCGGACTCCAGTTCGGGAAAATGGGTATCCTGAGTGCTGATTATGAATTGGTGGATTATACCACGGCAAAAATTGATGGTGACCTGGATAACTATGACGATATCAACAAAAACATTCAGACTTTTTATAAATCGGCTGGCAATCTGCGACTGGGCGGAGAACTGAAACTGGGGAACCTTGCACTGAGAGCAGGGTATGCCCATTACGGAAGTCCTTATGCATCCGGGCAGCTGAATGCTAAAGCTTCGCAATCCATCCTTTCAACAGGTTTTGGAGTACGCTCCGGCAATGTATTTTTTGATTTTGCTTATGCATATGCCATGCGCGATTTCCGCCATTCAATGTATTTTGCCGGATTTGAAGGAGATTCAGGAGTTGAATATTACAGCCAGCTGAAACAGAATACATCCAGATTTATGGCTACCATTGGTTTCCGCTTTTAAGATTTCTGTCCTGTACGCTGATTACAGGTGAGGATGGCAGGAACATTTCCTGTCATCCTCTTTTTTTGATGTATCCCCATTAATGCATCCGTTCGTTTCGCTAAGTATCCGGCTGTGCTTAATCAGTGAACATCTGAATAATCAGTGGTCTGAATTGTTTCTTCTGCTTCAGTTGGCCAGGGATTTCTATAAATCAAACCGGCATCAGCCCTTATAGCTTTCTATATCCGTTGCTGGCTCAGCAACAGATGATTTTAGAATGCCGGAAGCTTCGGGTCCTGCATTAAAAATCAAATCAAGTATGCTGAGATTGGCAGTGAATCCGTAACGGGAGAGAAAAACCTGAAAATAGGGTACCGGTTTAAAATAGGGATCGGCTTTTTGACGCGATGGTTTGGGATGCATACTGTTCCGGTAATCAGCTATGTCGTCCCTGCTGTTTCCCCATTGCTCAGTAAACGCTACAGGTTTTTTTATTTCAAGTATGCTGAGTGTAGTGTTCAGAAGAGTCAGGTTCCATTCCCAGAGGCTTTGGAATATTCTTTCATAAAGGTCATGGAAGGTATCACCATAATACAAAAAAAATGGAGCATTCCGGTAAGCCGATTCAATGGCTCTCCAGTGTACTGTGTTCCAACGCTTGGTATAATCAATGCGCACTTCGGTATATCGGGAATTGGGTGAATTTCCGGTAATGACGGGAATGCTTAGGGACAGAGGCCCGTTTGCACTCAGGATGATGCACCGGTTGAGGTAACTCTGACGGTTGTAATTCGCATGTTTCTCAATAAGGATGTGGGAATGAAGGAAAAACTTGGTAAAAAACTGGACCGGAGCATTGTAGAATAGCGGCAATAAAGCTTTTTCCGGAACCATGGCCTATTATAGTTTATTGATCATGCTGGCAAAGAATCCGGCTCCGAATCCGTTGTCAATATTCACAACGGCAATGCCTGATGAACAGCTGGTGAGCATCCCCAGAAGTGCCGAAAGTCCTTGAAAATTAGCTCCGTACCCGATGCTGGTTGGTACGGCAATAACGGGACGTGCAATTAGACCAGCCACAATGCTGGGCAATGCCCCTTCCATTCCTGCTATCACCACCACAATGCGCGCATTCCGTATTCTGGGAAGATTGTCAACCAGCCTGTGAATGCCGGCTACACCAACATCGAAGATGCGTTCCACACGATTGCCGAAAATTTCGGCAGTTACCGCTGCTTCCTCTGCTACCGGAATATCAGATGTTCCTGCTGTTACTAAGGCAATGTAAGTGGCAGGCAGTTCAGGTTCTTTTCTTTTGATAGTGATGGTACGTGCCAGCGGATGGTAAACGGCTTCCTTGTATATTCCCTGCACCGCGGCAAACATTTCGGGTGTAGCCCTTGTAGCCAGGATATTGGTATCTTTCGTAAGCATAAAAGCAATAATATCCCGCACCTGTTCCACGGTTTTACCCGAACAGAATATCACTTCAGGGTATCCTGTCCGAAGCTCGCGATGGTTGTCAATTTTGGCAAAACCAAGATCACGATACGGCATATCCCTGAGGGTCTGATATGCTTCGTCAGGAGAAATTCTGCCTTCGCTTACTTCCTGCAGAAGCTTTTTGATTTCTTCTGGTGACATGGGACAAATGTATTGATTGATATTTTTATATTTATTTTCTACTTCGGAGGTTCGGACCTGCGGTATCCTTCCAGGTCAAGTGTTACATAGCGGTAACCGAGGTGTTTAAGATGTGTAATGATCTCCCCCATGTCAGGAGAAGCGATAAGCGAGGGAATGGATTTTTCAGGCACTTCAATCCGGGCAATGTCCCCGTGATGTCGAACCCTTACGTCACGAAATCCAAATTTATGCAGTTGTTTTTCCGCTTCTTCAATTCGTCCGAGAATATCATCTGTCACAGGTGTGTTGTAGGGAATACGGGTGAGCAGACAGGCATATGCGGGTTTGTCCGCTGTTGGAAGACCAAGAATGGCCGAAAGTTTTCTGATTTCTTTTTTTCCGAGGCCTGCTTCGAGCAGGGGGCTATGTACATTCAGTTCCTTCAAAGCTTTTCGGCCGGGCCGGTAATCGAAAGCATCATCTGCGTTTGTCCCATCAGCAATATCCTGGAAACCACGCTTTTTTGCTTCATCAATCAATAGGCCAAACAAGGCCTTCTTGCAAATATAACAGCGTTCCGGAGGGTTAACGGCCAGAGCCGGAAGGGTAGAGGCTTGAACAATGTAATGGGGAACCTGCATCGATGAAGCAAGCTCAGCAGCTTCCATTATTTCCCATTTTGGAATGTACGGTGCCGACACAGTCAGGGCAAGCACTCTGCCTGGTAATGCATCACTGGCTGCCTTAAGAAGAAACGTGCTATCAACACCTCCGGAAAAAGCAACAGCCAGTGACCCGAACTGCCTCAGCCGTTCATACAGTACCTCGTATTCCGTATGGTTTCTGATCAGCATGAACTATCGCGAGTAAAGTACCTCATTGATCTGACGGTATATTTCACTCAGGGGAAGATTCTTTTCTGAAGCCAGGCGCCGGCAATCTTCAAATTCAGGCTTACTGCGCAGAACCTTTCCGTTATGCACGGCATGCTTAATGCGCACTTTCCCTGCCGGAACGGAAATTTCTTCTGTTGTTCGCTGAAGCATCTCTTTTGAAACGGGAAATTTTCTTATCCCGAGCGAAGTAGTCTCCGCAAGGATGAAGCTGGAAACAGCATCGGCAATATGTTCGGAACACAAAACGCTGAGGGTTGTGGCTGGACGGGATTTCTTCATGATTACCGGTGTAAGAAACACATCGTCTGCCCCCAGTGCCAGAATCCGGTCGATCAGGTAATCGTACATTTCCGGATTCATATCATCAATATTACATTCTATCATCCACCACCGCTTGCTGTGATCCCTATCGGGCACTGCAGCGAGGTAAACCCTGAGCAGGTTGGGGATTTCCGTTTGCCTGTGGCCCAGCCCATATCCTGTCTTATGGATGGTCAGATGAGCATTGTGTGTGAATTCATTTACCAACTCAGCAAGAATGGCTGCACCGGTCGGGGTAGTCGTTTCGAAAGGGACACCTCCGGTGACTACCGGAATGCCTCTGAGAATTTCAGCAGTGGCCGGTGCCGGAACAGGCAGTTTCCCATGGGCAGTATCAACGAAACCACCGCCAAGCTGCGGAGGCGATGCATAGACAGCTTCCGGCTTCAAATAATTAAAACACACAGCAGCGCCTACAATATCAACAATGGAATCAACGGCACCTACTTCATGAAAATGAACATTTTCAACCGAGACCCCATGCACCTTGGCTTCTGCAAGCGCAATCCGTTCGAATATTCGTATGCTCAGATCTCTGGTCTCATTCGCAAGGGTGCTTCTTTCAATCATTCTTTTAATTTCGTTCCAGCTTCGATGTTCTTCATGATGATGCTTTGATGCCAGAACCCTTTCTTCCGGCGTCAGAACAACGTCAACCAGAGTGCCTTCAATACCGTTTTTTTTCTGCCGGCTGACCCTGAGCTCAAACGGAAGGTCTCCAAGTTTTCTGAGTTCCGATTCAAGGTAATCTCTTGGTACCCCGAGATCGATCATAGCGGCAAGATTCATGTCTCCACTGATGCCGGCAAAACAATCATAGAAAAGTATTTCCATCGGCTGTTAAGCTTTTGTGAATGCGTAAAAATAAACCAAACTGAGGTTAATGCAATAGGTTAATTGGATTCATCAACCAGAAAATGCTGAAAAGGAAGGAAAAGGTATCTCACTTATGCCGGTCAATCCACAAGCTCTTGCCGCATGTTGGTTATCAGTGTGGCAATTTCCCGGATGGTGTTCTCATCAACATCAATTTTGTACTCTTCAGAAAGAATTACTTTATTGATGGTATCCAGGTCAACCTTCCCCTGTGGATAGAGAATGTTCACCTTATCAAAGGATTTTTTGAGTATCTTGAGCATAAGCAGGTATTGTGAAACATCCGGTTCACCTGCATAATTGGAAAGCAAACTGATCAGACTGTTCAGCGTGTACTTCTGTGAGGAGATCCTTCTGGTAAGCAGGTCGGTTTGGTTTTGCTTCAACCACGCCTGGCAGGTAATATACAACGATTCAATCCAGCCCCCCATAACAATGAGGGAAGCAGCTTCAGGCCGGCCTGCCTTTTTGAGGTACTCATCGGAACTTTTGTAAACATCATTGATGAAACGGGAAAGGGAATCCTTATTGCTTATATTTTGTTCAAATCGTTCTCTGGAAACCGCAAGGTATTCTTCAGGTATGCCCAATTGTGTGGCGAGTTTGTGAATGGCATTGAAGTATTTGAGAGCAGCCTGGGGATCCCCAAAGAGCTTAATGTAGCCAAGATCAATTCCGTAGATACCCAGATTTATGGCGGCCAGACCCGACTGGGTATATTCATCCGCTTTGCTGACCGGATTGGGTATGTCTTTGTTATAACGGATGCCCGCTTTTTCGAAAATCTGGATCATATCAACTGGAAGAGCTATCTGATATAAAATCGGTGAGGCATGCAGGGTGTCCTTTTCTGAAACCAGATTTTCCTGAACAGCACTTTCCTGTGATGATTTACCGGTGCACGAAGAAATAAGAATGGCAAGAAGAATGATACCAAAAGCAGGATAGTTTTTCATGAATTGAAAAAATATTGTATGCGAATGTAATGAAAATGCATGATAAAAAATCAATTCTTCGTTCGATAAAAAACCAATGTTTTGTCCTTCCCGAAACTTAATCTAAATTTGATGTTTTAGAGGAAAATGCATTTTATGACCGGCCGGAATAAATCATCAGATGCGCAATTGCCGGAAAACAGGAAAGATTTCAGGGAGCTTTTCAACAGGCATTATGTCCCATTGTGCATGTATGCCTTCTCGAAGGTAAGGAATCAGGAAGCTGCACGGGAAATTGTCCAGGAGTTGTTTGTCCATCTCTGGGAAAAAAGGAAAGAAATCATCATCCATACATCGCTCCCGGCATATCTTTACCGGGCCGTATTACATGCCAGCCTCAATTACCTGAAGCATTCCGGCATAGTTGAACGAACCCACCTGCGAATTTCCGAGTCGGATACCGAACAACCCGTTCAGCCGGATACCCTTGCCGAGGAAGGGGAACTTTACGAAACTCTGGTGGCTGTTCTTGAAAAACTCCCCGTGCGTACCCGCGTGATTTTTGAAAAAATACGGTTTGAAGGGAAAAAGTACCGCGAAGTGGCTGATGAACTGCAGATTTCAGTAAAAACCGTGGAAGCGCATATGTCGGAAGCCCTTCGCTTTCTTCGTATTGCCCTCCGGCATTTCCTGATGATTTTGCTCTTTTGGGTTTTTCTTTAGGATGGAGGATTTTGTTAACTTATTATAGGGTATCAGGACACTGAATTGTCATATTGAAAGGTGAAAAAGACAGAAATGGAACAGAAAAAAGAGTTTGATGATCTGATAATCAGACATTTAATTAACGAAACAACCCCGGATGAAGAGGTGAAACTGCAGCAGTGGCTGGGTGAATCGGATGATCACAGAAAATATTACGAACAAACTGAACGCTTGTGGGAACTGGCAGGAGTTTATCAACCGGCATTTGCAGAAAACCGGGAAAGCGATTTGAAACACATAGAGGAACGGCTGACCCACTACCCTGCTCCACGCATTGCGTCCTTCAATAGGTTTTACAGGATGGCTGCTGCAGCAGCTGCTGTTCTGGTTTTTGCAATGGGTGTGTTTTATCTTATTAACTCCCGACAGGCCGCTTCTTCCCAAAAAATGTCCTTTCTTTCTGCCGACAACATTGTTCATCAGATATTGCCTGACGGTTCAGAAATATGGCTTAACCGGAACAGTTCCCTTACATTTCAGTATACCAAAGAGAAAAATAGAACATGTATCCTGAATGGAGAAGCTTTCTTTCAGGTAATGCACGACAGCCTGCATCCGTTTGAAATTGTCACTCCATCGGCTCTGATCAGAGTTCTGGGTACCTCGTTCAACGTTAAAACAGATAGCCGAAGCAATGAGACGGAAGTACTGGTTTCTGAAGGAAAAGTCAGCCTGACACCTGCAAAAAGCAATGTGCAGGCCGTTATTCTGCCCTCGGGTGCTTTCGCCAAAGCAAATGCTCATTCAGTTATTGACAGGAAAGAGAAATTTTCCCGAATGAACTATTTGTCCTGGAAAACCCGCATTCTCGTTTTCAGGGATACTCCTCTCGATTCAGCTCTGGCAGATATTGAAAAGTGCTATGGAATTATTTTTGATCATACCGGCATCAATATATCAGGCTACAGACTAACTGCCCGTTACATTGATGAACAACTACCGGATGTAATTGCTGTCCTTCAGGCAACTCTTGGACTGTCGATAGAATTTTCAGGAGGGAACACCTATAGGTTAAATTCCTCAGAGCCATAACCAATGGTTTCTTAACAAAAAGCGATGAAAAACCGGTATCTGATCTGCTATATTCTGCTGATGGTTTCATTACCGGCGAAAGATCTGATCGCTCAGTCTGTGATTGACGATACAGTATTCTTTACCTCATCGTCCATTACGGTTGCTGATTTGCTGGATACCATCCATGCACGAACCGGAATTAATTTTTCCTATGACCCTACCAGGGTACCGGTTACGGAAAAGATTGCCGTGCACTTTACAGGTCAATCAGTCGAAAAAGTACTGCACCAGATCTTTCAGAATATTCCGGTGGGTTTTATCGTCCGCGGGAGGCAGATAGCCATTTTCCGCAGGAATGTTTCTTCTGATGAAATAACAGAAAACCCTTTGTTCATCGAAATCAGGGGAATGGTGATGGACAGGAAAAGCGGGCGGCCCGTTCCCTTTGCATCCATTGTGCTGTCAGCGACAAATATTGGAACCATTACCAATGAGGATGGCGTTTTTACCCTTAAAATTCCTGCCGGCTCATTAGATTCCATGCTGACAGTTTCCTGCATTGGTTACGAAAGTCTTTCCCTTTCCGCTGATTACCTGGTAACGGGCGAAAAAGAAATTTTACTAAATCCTGTTCACATTTCCATTCGGGAAGTTATTGTACGACCAACCGATCCCACCCATCTGTTGCTTCAGGCCGTGAAAGCTGTTCCCGAACGGTTTATAGGCATTCCCGTGTACCTTACAGGCTATTTCAGGGAGCTTACCTGGAAAGATGGCAAATGCATTGCACTTTCCGAATCTGTTACCCGGATATACAAGTCTTCCTATTCCAATGTGTGGGATAATGATCAGATTAAACTGCTGAAGGGCAGAAAGCAGGAAAATTCCTACGAAACAGAACGGATCAGTTACCGGGTTGAAGGGGGTCTATTCAATTCGCTCCAGCTTGACCTGGCAAAAAATCCGGCCACCTTTCTTCAGGAAGATTATTTCCCCGACTATACATATACCTTTGAAGGATTCGCACGCTCCGGAGATCGGGACCTTTATGTAATTTCGTTTGATCAGAAACCGGGGATACAGGATGCTCTTTTTTCGGGGAAAATTTATATTGATGTTGCTTCACTTGCTATTGAAGAAGCCCGGTTTGGTTTGTCAGAAACCGGCATAAAATATGCACGAAGCCTTCTGGTAAAAAAATCTCCCGCTGGATATAACGTTCGCCCTGTCAGAACTTTTTATACCGTTCGCTACAAGGATGTGCAGGGCGGAAGAATACTGGCTTCGGTACATACCGAACTGGACGTGAGGGCAAAAGCCAGAAGAGCACTTTTTAATTCCCTTTACCGCACAACTTCCGATCTGGTCATTACGGGAATGGATACTTCGGGTGTTAAGCGTTTCAGGGGCAATGAAATCAGCAAAGTGTCCGATATCCATATCAACCAGATTAAAGATTATGATCCTTCTTTCTGGGAGGGATTCAACACCATTGAGCCCGAAATACGGCTCGACGAGGCCATAGCCCGGCTGCAGCAGAAAATACGAAATCAGATACCATTGAACCCCTAATTATAAAAAATATGAAAATAAAAATCATTAACACCCTTTTCTGCTTGGTTATGTTAATTGGTCAGGCAGCAGGACAAACAGATCAGGTAAGCCGGATAAGCAGTTTGTTTCACCAATATTATACAAAATTCCCCAGAGAGAATTTATGGTTTGTTCCTTCAATGAATGTTACCGTTCCCGGTTCCAGGGTGCCGTTTGCTGCTGTCATATCAAGAGACCCGCTGAATTCTGCCTCGCGCCTCAGCAGGAGCCTCTTCCTGAAACTATTTGACGATAAGGGACAACCTGTTTACCTTGCTCAGGAAAAATTACAGGAAGACATTTATGCGGGAGAAATAAAGCTTCCTGATGATATTCAACCAGGGCAATATATGTTGTTTGCCTATACCAGTTGGATGAAAAACATGAATCCGGAGCAACTGGAAGCCTTTCCGATTTATATTACCAGGGAAGCAGAACCAGAATATGAGATCCTGATCAATGCTTCATCGCCGGTGGTTTCATCTGAATTTCCATTGCAGGCTTTGATCAGCCTGGTTGCATGGAAAGGAGAACCTCCTGCCGGAATACAGTTTTCTGTGGAACTGAGGGCCGGGAAAAAGAAAATCTATAGCAGCAAAGTGGCCGCTGATATGGAAAATAAGGCTACCATCACTGTTCCACTACCCTCGGGCATACAGGGTGATGGAAGTGTGGTTGTCAGCACTTCGGTGAAAGGAAAAAAACTGGTGGCTGAACTACCGGTTCAGATAACGGAAGCTCAGGCTAATGTGTCGTTTTTTCCGGAAAGCGGGAACCTGATCCAGGGTGTTTCCAATATGATGAAGGTTGCTGTTACCCTTGATTCCATGCCGGTGGGAGAGATCAATGGGGAAATTACTGATAACGCTGGTACCTTTTTGGGTTCCGTGAACTCCCTCGGTCAGGGAACAGCCGTGTTCAGCTTTACGCCCCGTGCGGGGAAGAACTATTTCTTTGTCTTAAAATTATCCGACGGCCGGAAGAAAACCTTTCCCATTCCTGAAGCGCACAGAGGAATTCTTCTTCAGATGCTGGAAAATACCTCACAAAAAGTACGCTTTGCTCTGCTGAAATCTCCGGGATATGAAAGCAATAAGCTCCTGTTCCTTCTCGAATCCAACGGTTTTATCTATAGCTTCACCCAGGCAGAACCGGGTCAGATCATCAGTGTGCCAGTGGAAGGAATTCCTTCAGGTCTTGCACGTGCCCTGGTATTTGATGAAAAGGAACAGGTATGTGCTGAACGTTGGTTTTATGTCAGAGAGGATGGCTTCCGGATAATGGCCCATGCAAGACTTTCATCCGATAAAAAACTGCTCGAAACAGATTTCAGAACCATGGAACAGGATGGAAAAACAGTTCCCGCTTCTGTTATTTTATCGGCAACAGCCAAATCTGCCTGGGCTGGTAAGACCAATTACCGTCAATTTCACCTTTCTCCCCTGCCAATGCTTGGAATTAGCAACATTCCAGAGGATACTGATTCGGCATCAATGAACAATATACATTACTGGCTGTGCGGTTATTCACGTCCTTCTCTTTCGTGGAAAACCATTACAAACACAACAGGAGAAAGACTTCCATACGAAAGTCAGGATTTTCTGGCAGGATATCTTCGTGACAACAACGGAAATGGCCTGGCTGGGACCAAAGTGGTCATGAAAAGTTCCGGCGGAAGCATTACCGAAAAAGTAACCGATGAAAAAGGATATTTTCGGTTCGAACCGTTTGTGCCTGAATCAGATGAGAAAATAACAGTATATGCGCCCGATCTGGCCGGGAAAAAACGGTACCAGATTCTTTGGGATGCTCCGTTTGATGAAAAACTAAACCAGGTGGCAAGAGAAGCTTTCCGTAAAAATACCTTTTCCTCCAGCCGGTTTTATTCTTCCGGAAAGAAGGAGTCCCAAAGGAATGAGCAGGTTGTTGTTCCCGCAAATGTATCCTCCGGTATGCCCAAGTACTCTCCCGGCCTCTCCGTTCTGGAAATTATCAAACAGAAAAAAAATTACCAGATTATCAACAATCAGATCGTTTTTATCGGGTACACCAATTCCTATTACTCCCAGCAGGGAGCATTAATCGTAATTGATGGGGTGCCTTTTGGAACTGATATCTCCATACTGCAGCAACTACCCACCGAAGATGTGGAAAATATCAATATTTCCACTAATGTTAATGACATACATAAATACACGGGACTAAACAGTATAGGGATTATTGAAATAACGACCCGAAAAGGAGTTGCTAACGTTTCTGCACCAAAATCTGAAGTTAAAACTTCTGTCTTTTATTATTGGGAGCCTCTGATTCCTGTCCGGGCGGATCCGGTTGTGAAACAGATCAGTATTCCCGAAAATTGCAGCAATTGCTTACTTATTCTCAATGCTTTTGATACACAGGGCAGAAAAGCCATGGTGGTAAAAAGCATACCTGCCTTATAGGATGTGGGTTGGAAGTCTTTGACTCTTTTGATGGTTAGTTAATTGAAGAAATATAGTACTTTTTTATCCTAAAATTGGTTGTGGGGCGTTTCGCGGCTCAATATTTTTATATATTTGCTTCTCCAAACTCAAAGTTGAGGGCAATGGGCCGCAAGCTACGCAAAATAGCTGACGAAGTCTGGAAGGAGATTCCTTATGCCGACCGCAGATATGAAATCAGTAATTACGGTAGGGTAAAGAGTTATTGTTTTGACAGGGAAAAGGGGAAAATCCTCAAACCAGGAATTATAAGGGGATTTCACATAGTGAGTATTCGAACAGGAGGGAAACCCCGTACTTTTCTTGTACATAAGCTGACGGCCGAAGCCTTTGTTCCGAGGGAATCAGATGACCAGACGGTTGTAATTCATATTGACGGGAACAAAGGAAACAATTACTATAAAAATCTGAAGTGGGTCACCAGGGAAGAGGCCTACAGGAGGATGTTTGAAAGATATCTTGAAGAATATAGGAAATCCAATAAAGCAATCCGGAAGAATGCCAAATTAAGGCCGGAAGATGTAAAATTGCTCAAATCGATGCTGCGCCGGGGGATTAAGCAAAATGTCATTGCAAAGCTTTTCGCTATTTCGGAGATGCAGGTTACCCGTATCAAACGGAATGAAAACTGGGCGGCCATTGAGCCGGAAGAAGAAGAGACCAGCCAGAACTAACCGGATTCCAGGCTTTCAAAAAACTTCAGGAAACACTTTCCAGGATAAAAAAAGGTTGCATTCCGGGCAACCTTTTCTTCCTTCTTCTAAAATTCCATCAGCCTTTTACTGTATGCCAGGAAGCTTGAGCATAGATCATTAGACATTCAAGGCCCGGCTTATGCCCGTTCAATGTACTCGCCGGTACGGGTGTCAACCTTGATCCTGTCGCCCACGTTGACAAACAGGGGTACTTTGACTTCGGCTCCGTTTTCAAGGGTTGCAGGTTTCAGGGTTCGGGTTGCGGTATCTCCGCGCAGCCCGGGTTCGGTGTAGGTAACTTCCAGTTCAACCGTAACAGGAAGTTCAGCATAAATGGGCTCATCACCGTCAAAATAGATGGAAACGTTCATTCCTTCCTTCAGAAATTTGAACCCTTCGCCTATAGCTTCCCTGCTCAGTGTTATCTGTTCGAAGGTTTCATTGTCCATGAAAACGGCATTGTCTCCGTCGAGGTACAGAAACTGATGTTCCTTGAAATGCACCCTGACAATCTCGATTTCATCATCGGGTCTGAACCGCTGTTCAATCAGCCTTCCGCTTTTAATATTGCGCATTTTTACCTGATAGAAGGCCCGCAGATTTCCGGGAGTGCGATGTTCATATTCAAGCACCACCGCCAGTTCTCCGTTGTAACGAACAAAACTTCCTCTCGAAATGTCAGATACTTTATCCATAAAACAATTTTTGCGCAAAACTAAAAGATTTTTTTTCAAATTGATGCAAATTCTTCGGGGCAGTTTTTTCCTGCCACTTCTGGGACGTTGCAAAACTTCTTTCGCGGCGGCCCTGGTTCTGAGGTCAAAATCTTCTGTCCATCAGATAAAACAAGGAAGCAATAGCCGCACTGCCAAGCTGCAATTCTCTTTGATTGACATGTTCCGGTGTATCGTTGGCAGAATGGTGATAATCAAAATACCGCTGACTGTCAGTAAGCAGTCCGGCCAGAATTCGGGCTGAAGAACGGAGTGGTGCCACATCGGTACCCGAACCGCCTTTAATAAATAAATCAGTTCGATAGGGTTCGAAATACGATTTTAATTTTTGAAGTATTTCCAGGTCTTTTTCATTGCAGTCAAATGTAAATCCAATAGGCAGAAGACCGCCTCTGTCCGATTCAATGGCTATCAGATGGTTTTCCTTTTCTGCAGATGCTACCTGGGCGTACTTTTTTCCTCCGGTCTGGGTAATTTCTTCATCCATAAATAATACTGCCCGGATTGTATGTACCGGTCTGATGCCAAGGGAATGGAATAAACGGATAACTTCAACGGCTTGAATGCAGCCTGCTCCGTCATCGTGTGCGCCCGGGCTGTTATACCAAGCGTCAAGATGCCCTCCGGCAACCATGATACCTTCTGCCGGCTTTTTTCCCCTGATTTCTCCGATAACATTATATCCGACAGTGTCTCCCGCCGGCCGGCAACTGGTTTTGATAAAAGCCTGTAAATCTGTATTTTGTTTCAGCCAGAGACTCAGGCTGTCTGCATCACATGTAGCGATGGCCAGTGCAGGGATTTTAGTAATTCCTTCCTGGTACCGTAATTGTCCGGTATGGGGAAAGGTATCACATGCCAGGGTGAGCGAACGTACCAATACCGCTACCGCACCCAGTGCTGCCGCTTTCGAGGCTCCTGCAACGCGCTGATCAACAGCTTTGCCATAGGCGGCAAATGTATTGATCAGGGTAGGATCCATGGGCCTGTTATAAAAAACGATCCGGCCGGAAACTTTTTCCCTGCCCAGTGCATTTAGTTCATCAAAAGAATGTACTTCAACAACGGAAGCAGTAATACCTTCTGCCGGGGTTGGAACGGAATTGCCCAGGGGTAAGGCATGAAGATGAACTTTCCGGTTTCCGGCTGCAACTATTGCTTCAGTATATCCAGGTTTCCAGTTGGGTATCTGCACAGGCTGAAGATACACTGTGTCAGCTCCTGCTTCCTGCAAAAATTGCTTCGTGAGCTGAATGGCCGTATTGAGCTGGGGTGAACCGCTGAGTCTGCCGGGAGCCTTCCGGCATAAAAGAACCAGATTATGGTACGCAATACGGCTTGTCAATGCTTCTGAATATATGCTGCGGATTACGGCTGAATCCTTGTCGACAGCCGCACTCAATGTGCCGGCCAAAAGATACAGGAAAATAAACTGAACCAAAGAATACAAAGGTTTTATTCGGATCAACATAATCGGGCAATTAAAATGAAAATTGTACAAATATATTTTCTTCCCTGGCAAAAAAAAGTTTCATGGATTTCTTCCTCTGTCCGGAACATGACTTTTATTACTAAAACCTATCTTTGCACCAAACTAACATAATTGTATTATGATCATTGATGTTGCCAATCATCCCGACAGAGTGAAAGAGTTGATTATTTTCTCAGCCATCGTGGCCGGTGGAGCTTTGATAGGATGGCTTATTGAACAGATAGTATTGTCAAAGCTTCTTCACCTTACTTCGAGAACGAAATGGAAAGGTGACGACCTTATTATTCAGAGCCTGAAAGGTGTTGTGCTTCCCTTGTTTATTCTTTTAGCCATCCATATAGGTTTCAATTATGTAACCCTAAACGCCGGCCTTTTGGATGTGTTGCATAAAACAGTGAAGGTTGGGGCCATTCTCGTTTTTACAATATATCTTGCACGCATTGTGACACGCTGGATTGCGGGCGAAACAAAAGAGGACAAATCCGTTCCTTCCAGTATCATTCTGAACAGCACACGGATCACCATCATTGCGGTCGGATTTTTAATCGCACTGCAATCTATTGGTATTTCAATAACTCCCTTGCTTACTGCCTTGGGAGTAGGCGGTCTGGCGGTCGCCCTGGCGCTTCAGCCAACACTGTCTAATTTTTTTTCCGGACTGCATATTCTTGCCACAAAAAAAGTCAGGGTGGGCGATTTCATACGCCTCGATACCGGAATTGAAGGATATGTGATGGATATTTCCTGGAGAAGCACCCTGGTGCGACAGCTGGCCAATAACATGGTCATTATTCCCAATGCAAAACTGGCAGAAGCTATAGTGATTAATACCCATCTTCCTGATAAAGATGTTCCGGTAATGGTGGAAGTAGGTGTCGCTTATGACAGTGATCTTGATCTGGTGGAAAAGGTTGCGATCGAAACAGCGCAGGAAATCCTTAAGACAGTGGAAGGAGGCGTAAAATCGTTCGACCCCGCGGTACGGTTCCATACTTTCGGGGAAAGCAGTATCAATTTTACGGTTATTCTAAGGGTGCACGAGTATTCCCAGCAATTTCTCGTAAAACATGCTTTTGTGAAATTGTTGCATAAGCGTTTCCGGGAAAAAGGAATTGAAATACCTTTTCCCATCCGAACAATTATTACCAAAACCCCGTAAGAATTATTACCTTTACTTCAAACCAATTTAATAAAAAACGTTTATGGGAAGACATGCTGTTGAAATTCTGGATCTGGACATCAAGAAACTCCTTGAGATGCTCAATGCAGCCCTTTGCGAGGAGTGGCTTGCCTATTATCAGTATTGGATAGGAGCGAAGCTGATGGAAGGTCCGATGCGGAGTGAAATTGAGCCGGAACTCCTGCTCCATGCCACACAGGAGCTTAATCACGCTGTTTTGGTTGTTGACCGCATTATTCAATTAGGTGGTACACCGGTGCTGAATCCTTCCGACTGGCCGAAATTTGCCCGCTGCGACTATGACGCGCCTGTTGATCCTTATGTAGAGGTCATCCTTCAGCAAAACCTGAAAGGTGAAAGGTGTGCTATTCAGCGTTACAAAGAAATTGCCGATTTTACCAACGGAAAAGACCATACCACACACCAGATGGCTACTACCATTCTGAATGAGGAACTGGAACATGAGCAGGACATTGAGGACTGGCTCACCGACCTGGGGAGGATGAAAGAGGATATTAAAAAGTTCAGATTGTAAGTTTGTCCATACAGCAGTTTTTGAATTTTTTTCCGCTGCCGCAAGGACATGGGTCATTGCGGCCTATGCTTAATTGCTTTTTCTGATTGGATAGTTTGTCGCGCTCATTTTGCTTAATCCAGGCCATCACGTTGGCAGGAGCCTGTTTCTTCGCCAGTTGATCCGCCATGTACTGCATGTAAGGATGCACATGACGGAAAAACATTTTATAGGCAGGGCACAAGTAATTCAGACCTTCTTCTCCATCGGGAGTTCTCTCCCATCTGTGTTTTGGGCATTCTCCATGGCAGGCAAAACGATACTCACACTCCAGACAATACTGGGGAAGAGAAGTAAGTTTTGCCTGTCCGAATTTTTTTTGTTTTTCTGATGTAACAAGCGCAGTTAGTAAATCATTATGAATATTGCCCAGAAAATGTTCAGGAAAAACAAAATGATCACATGAATACACATCTCCATTATGTTCCATAACCAGTGCATCTCCGCATGTTTCAGAAAAAACACATAATCCCGGCATCTGCCCTACCCAATTGGCCAGCGTAACATCAAATAGCTGAACAAAATACCGTCCTACGTCATTCCTAACCCATTCATCAAAAACGGAGATCAGAAACTTCCCGTACTGTTCAGGTCTCACAGACCATTCTGTAACCTCCTTTTTTCCTTTGTGGCCAGGGGTAATCAGGCGCAAGCCGTAAGTTTCATCGTACTCCGGGGAAATTACTTCTGTTACCGGCAGGAACTGGATGAATCCGCTGCCAATATCTTTTAAAAAGCGGTAAATGGCGAGGGGGTGGTCTCCTGTTATGCGGTTCACCGTGGTTAGGGTATTAAATTCAACTTTGTGTTTATGAAGCAATGCAATACCCTCCATTATCTTTTTCCAGGAGTTATTCCCCAATGCGTCTTTGCGGAAGGCATTGTGAAGATTCTCCGGCCCGTCAATTGATATACCTACCAGGAAATCATTTTCTTTGAAAAAGATGCTCCATGCCTCATCAATATATGTCCCGTTGGTTTGAAAGGCATTTTCAATCAGTCTCCCGTTGGCGTATTTCTTTTGTAACTGAAGAACCGTTTTATAAAATTCGATGCCGGCCAGAGATGGTTCTCCTCCCTGCCAGACAAACGTCACCACAGGGATTTTTTGTGCTTCAATATATTGTTTGATGAATTCTTCAAGGGTATCTGGCGACATACGTAGGATATGCTCCTTGTAAAGCACTTTTTTTTCAAGGTAGTAGCAATAGGAACAACGCAGATTACATGCCGAACCAACCGGTTTGGCCATCACATTAAAAGCAAGTCCGCGTGT
>JAKPTE010000023.1 GCA_029571215.1 Bacteroidota bacterium | reverse complement strand
ATTTTTAAATTTTTAGCAAATATAGTGGTTTTTTTCAGCTCAATTTATGTTCTGAAGCAATGCGGAACTTGGAATAATAGTTTTCAATCCTTAATTTTAACCGGAATAAGCAAAACCTGTGAAAAACCAATAGCAACCTATGGAATCAGAAGAAAAAGAAAGCCAGGAATATTTTAACAGGATGGCCAGGCTATGCAGCAAGGCAGAACAATGCAGTCCCGACATCCGGAAGAAGATCAGGGAGTTGGGAGGAACAAGCCTGATGGCGGAACAGATCATTGCCCGCCTCGAACAGGAAAACTTCCTGAACGACGAGAGGTTTGTGACCCATTATGTCGGCGATAAGATAAAGCTTAACCAGTGGGGCAGGATTAAAATCCACTATTATCTGAAGATGAAAGGACTGGACGAAAAGGTGATTGAGAGGGGTTTGGACGCCATCGACCAGGAAGAGTATATCAGGATGCTGATCAGGATCATGAAAGAGAAAGCCAAAGGGATTAAAAAAAAGGGAAAATATGAAAAGATGGGACAAATCATCCGGTTCACCCAGAGCCGCGGCTTTGAACCCGAATTGATTCACCGTTACCTGAATGAAGTAATTGACTGACTTTTTTTTCACCGTTTTCGTGTTAACTTTGCCGCGAACAAAATCGATTTACAATGATTCTAAAGGAACAGGTCAACGACCTTGTACAGCGCAGGAATGCACTGAGGAGGCATCTTTGACTACGATAGCAAGCTGACACAATTACAGGAAGAAGAGATAAAGACCCAGGATCCGGAGTTCTGGAACAATCCCAAGGAGGCTGAAATCCAGATGAAAGTAATCCGTTCCATCAAAACCTGGACTGAAGGTTTTGAGGAAGTGAACAGGCTGACCGATGATTTTCTGGTCCTCTGGGAGTTTTTTGAAGCCGGGGAGGCAGAAGCCGTTGAAGTCGACAAGGTTTTTGGGGAAACCCTGGAAGCCATTGAGAAGCTCGAAACCAGGAATATGCTCCGCAATGAAGAGGATCGGCTGGGTGCTGTCCTCCGCATCAATGCGGGTGCCGGCGGCACTGAAAGTAATGATTGGGCCAACATGTTACTGCGTATGTACACCCGTTGGGGAGAGCAAAACGGCTATTCCTTGAAAATTATGGATTTGCAGCCAGGCGATGAAGCCGGAATTAAAAGCTGTACCGTGGAAATTGAGGGAGATTATGCCTATGGCTATCTGAAAAGTGAAAACGGCGTCCACCGGCTGGTGCGCCTTTCCCCCTTCAATGCACAAAACAAACGGCAGACCTCGTTTACGTCAGTGTACATTGCCCCATTGGTTGACGACACCATCGAAATCGAAATCAATCCGGGCGATATCACATGGGACACTTTCCGCAGCAGTGGTGCAGGCGGACAGAACGTCAACAAGGTGGAGACAGGGGTTCGCCTGCGACATGCCCCCTCTGGAATCATTATTGAGAATACCGAAAGCCGTTCCCAACTCACCAACAAAGAGAATGCCCTAAGGCTCCTGAAGTCGCAACTTTATGAAATTGAACTGAGAAAACGGCGCGAAAAGATCCACGAGATCGAATCGACAAAGAAGAGGATTGAA
>JAKPTE010000034.1 GCA_029571215.1 Bacteroidota bacterium | reverse complement strand
CGGAACAACTCTGTTTATGGTTGTGCTTCAAAAGGTCCGTAGTAAGGGTGATGCAGCCTTTATCCGGTATTTTCTTGTGCTTACTGTCATGAAAATTATTATTTATATCGGAATCAGCCTGTTTGTGCTGGTGGCATTCCGGCTGGAGCCAAAATCCTTCCTGCTTGCATTGCTGGGAAGTTATCTGGTTTGTTCCGTATCTTCCATCCAATGGATATTGGCTGAAAGAGGAATCAAAAAAAATAGGCCGTGATATTTGAAAGATTGCTATATTTAACCTTTCTTTCAGGTGCTATATGAGACATAAAATGGTGCATCGGAGAAATATCAGTATAGTATTCATAATCAGCGTTTTTTTGCTTTTGCCGTGGAACATTGTTCATTCGGAAGAACAGCAACCGGAGCAAAAAAATGAAGAGCAGAAGACCGAGAAATTCAATCCGGGCACATTCATTTTTGAACACGTTGAAGATGCTTACAGCTGGCATATATTCAGTATAAACCATAAAGATGGTCATAGCACGGAAGTTGCTATTCCGCTTCCGGTGATTTTGTACAGCAGGCATTCGGGGCTGCATGTTTTTTTGTCGTCCCGCTTGGAACACGGGCATGCTTCATGGAAGAATTTTTCCCTTGCCCATGAAGGTCCTGAAAAGGGTAAAATTGTGGAAACGTTGCCAGATGGCACTCAGGTGAGGCCATTGGATTTTTCGATAACCAAGAATGTTGTTGCGATTTTTGTTAGTGTACTATTGATGCTGTGGATGTTTCTGTCGGTTGCTAAAGCATATGAGAGGAATCCCAATCAGCCACCGCGCGGACTGCAATCGGCTTTGGAACCATTTATACTGTTTATAAGAGATGACATCGCCAAGCCACTGATAGGAGAGAAGAAGTATGAGCGTTTTATGCCGTACCTTCTGACTCTTTTCTTTTTTATTTGGATCAACAACATGATGGGCTTGATTCCCATCTTCCCCGGAGGAGCAAATGTAACAGGCAACATTGCTGTTACAATGGTGCTGGCTTTGTTTACTTTTATCATTACTTCGGTTAGCGGGAACCGTGATTACTGGCTGCATATGATCAATATGCCCGGTGTACCTTGGTGGCTAAAAATACCCCTTCCGTTAATGCCCTTTATTGAAATCATGGGGATGTTTACCAAGCCGTTCGTGCTGATGGTTCGTCTTTTTGCGAATATTCTTGCCGGGCACATCATAGCTCTGGGCTTTTTCAGCCTGATTTTTATTTTCGGAGAAATGCATCCAGCATTTGGGTATGGAATATCGGTGATTTCAATACTTTTTACGGTATTTATGGGTTTGCTGGAATTGCTGGTAGCGCTGATTCAGGCCTATGTTTTTACCCTGTTGTCGGCCCTTTATTTTGGAATGGCAACAGCAGAGCATGCACATGAAGAACATACTTAATCAATACAGAGTTTTAAAGATAAAAATTCAACACTATGATGACATTGTTTATTCTTTTACAAGCCGCTGCTCTTGGTAGTCTTGGAGCAGCATTAGGTGCAGGACTTGCTGTAATAGGTGCAGGATTGGGGATCGGACTGATTGGTTCCAAGGCGATGGAAGCAATTGCACGTCAGCCTGAAGCAGGAGGGGATATTCGTTCCAACATGATTCTTGCAGCTGCTCTGGTTGAAGGAGTTGCCTTCTTTGCAGTTGTTCTGTGTCTGCTGGTATTGTTCCTTTGAAAAACCTGCGCTCCGGAGTCATTCCGGATGGCAATAATACTGACCATTAAACTATTGGTTTATGGAACTTATCACTCCGGGAATTGGTCTGTTGTTCTGGATGCTGGTCACTTTCAGTATCCTTTTATATATTCTGGGGAAATTTGCTTTCCCTTCCATTCTTAAAGCGCTGAAGGAGCGGGAGAAGACCATCGAGGAGGCACTGAAGGCAGCCGACAAGGCCCGCGAGCAAATGGCTCAAATGAAGGCCGACAACGAACGCCTCATGGATCAGGCAAGGCGGGAACGGGAAAAAATGCTAAACGAAACCCGCGAAATCAAAGAGCGCATTTTGAGCGAAGCACGGGAACAGGCAACCGAAGAACGGAAAAAAATCATTGAATCGGCAAAAGCTCAGATTGCCAGTGAAAAAGCCGCTGCCATCGGAGAAATTCGCAGCATGGTTGCTTCCCTTTCAGTGGAAATTGCCGAAAAAATTCTTCGCAGAAAGCTCGAAGATGACAAGGAACAACAGAAGCTTATTGATGATTACCTTCGCTCGGTAAAAGCTAACTGAAGGCAGGAATTATGGAAACCAGCAAAATAGGAGTGCGGTACGCAAAAGCTTTTTTTGAGCTTGTTACGGAACGGAAGATACTTGAAAAAGCTGTCGAGGATATTCGTCTGGTGCAAAGTGTATGGAAGGAATCGGACGATCTGAAGGTGGCCTTGCTGAATCCGGTCATTCCACCCTCGGGAAAGAAGAAACTAATGCAAACATTGTTTACCGGGAAGGTTGAAGAAATTACCCTGCGTTTTCTGGATCTTATCCTTCAGAACAGAAGGGAAGCCTATCTTCCCGATATTTTGAGAAGATTCATGCATTTATACAGTGTGGCGCTCGGGGTGAAACCGGCGGAGCTGGTTACAGCTGTGCCTGTTTCAGAAGAGATAACACGAAAAGTTTTGGAAGTTTTACGAAAAATGTTCCAATCGGAGATTGCGCTTACCCCGGTTGTTCAACCTGCGCTGATCGGGGGATTCATTGTGCGCGTTGATGATCTTCAGATCGATGCCAGTATTGCTTCGCAATTACGATTAATGAAACGACAATTAATCCAGTAAGAAATTAATAATCAGAATATTATGGCCGAAATTAAACCTTCGGAAGTTTCCAGGGTTCTGAAACAACAACTTGAAGGAATCAGTACCAGTATTGAACTGGAGGAAGTAGGAACGGTCCTTCAGGTGGGGGATGGAATTGCCCGTATATACGGACTCAGGAATGTGCAGAGCAATGAGCTCATCGAATTTGAAAACGGGATGATGGGTGTTGTACTGAACCTGGAAGAAGACAATGTAGGTGCCGTTCTTTTCGGATCTTCGGAAGAAGTGAAGGAGGGTGACAAGGTTAAGCGTACAAAGCGCATTGCCTCGATCAACGTGGGGGAAGGAATGCTGGGTAGGATCATTAACACCCTAGGAGAACCCATTGACGGGAAAGGTCCGATTACGGGAAAGACATATGAGATGCCTCTTGAACGCAAGGCACCCGGAGTTATTTTCCGGCAACCGGTGAAGGAACCGCTTCAGACCGGTATTAAGGCGATTGACGCTATGATTCCGATCGGAAGAGGCCAGAGGGAACTCATCATTGGTGACCGGCAAACCGGGAAAACGGCGATAGCTATTGATACCATTATCAATCAAAAGGAGAATTTTCTAAGAGGAGATCCGGTTTATTGTATTTATGTTGCCATCGGGCAGAAGGGTTCTACGGTAGCCAACCTGGCACGGACCCTTGAGGAACATGGAGCCATGCCGTATACGGTTATTGTATCAGCCACTGCTTCCGACCCGGCTGCCATGCAGTTTTATGCGCCCTTTGCCGGTGCGGCCATTGGTGAATTTTTCCGCGATACAGGCCGGGATGCCCTGATTGTATATGACGACCTATCGAAACAGGCCGTATCGTACCGCGAAGTGTCGTTGCTTCTGCGGCGTCCCCCGGGACGTGAAGCCTATCCGGGCGATATATTCTACCTCCATTCACGGCTTCTGGAGCGGGCTGCCAAAATCATCGAATCGGACGAAATTGCGGCGCGGATGAATGATTTGCCGGCATCGATCAAACCCCTGGTAAAGGGTGGGGGAAGCCTTACCGCCCTGCCGATTATTGAAACACAGGCCGGTGACGTTTCGGCCTATATTCCTACCAATGTTATTTCCATTACTGACGGACAGATATTTCTGGAATCCAATTTGTTCAACGCCGGTGTACGCCCCGCTATCAACGTCGGAATTTCTGTTTCCCGGGTTGGAGGGCACGCCCAGATTAAATCCCTGCGTAAGGTGGCAGGAACCCTGAAACTTGATCAGGCTCAATATCGTGAGCTTGAAGCATTTGCCAAGTTCGGTTCTGACCTGGATGCCGCCACACTTGCCGTGCTGGATAAAGGTGCGAAGAATGTTGAAATTCTTAAACAGGGACAATATTCGCCGGTATCTGTTGAAAACCAGATCGCGATCATTTTCTGTGGAACTCGTGGTCTTCTCAGGGATGTTCCTTTAAACAGGGTACGTGACTTTGAAGCTGAGTTCCTTCAGTTTATGAACATAAAGCATAAGCCGGTGATGGATGAACTGAAATCAGGCAATCTGTCGAAGGAAGCCGAGGAGATTTTAGAGAAGGTAGCTCTTGACATAGCTGCAAAATATAAATAACAACAGGTAGCAACAGAATTCCATGGCCAATCTTAAAGAAATACGGATACGGATAGCATCGGTTATTTCGACACGGCAGATCACGAGTGCCATGAAAATGGTATCGGCTGCCAAGTTGCGGAAGGCTCAGGATGCTATCCTTCAGATCAGGCCATATGCCGGGAAACTGCACGATATTTTAATGAGCCTGGTGGACAGCCTGGCGGCCGGGGAAGGGAATGAATATGCCCAGGAGAGGGATCCCGGGCGGATTTTGCTGGTAGTTATTACATCAAATAAAGGGCTTTGCGGAGCCTTTAATTCCAATGTTGTAAAGAAAACCCTGCAGCTGATCGAAGAAGATTATGCTGCCCAGTCAGCGAAGGGGAATGTGCATCTCCTGGTGATTGGAAAAAAGGGGAATGATTTTTTTAAATCACGTTCTCTTCCTGTAATTGATAACCAGAGCCAGTTATATGACCGGCTTACTTTTGAAAATGTTTCGCCCCTGGTGGAAGATCTGATGGACAAGTTTCTCCGAAAGGAATATGACCGCATTATTCTGGTTTATAATCAGTTCAAAAACGCTGCCGTTCAGTTGCTCACCGTTGAAACGTTCCTGCCGGTAAAAATTGAGATTCCGAAGGATCAGGAGGTAATACACCCTGATTATATCTTTGAACCCACGAAGGAAATAATGGTGAAGGAAATCATACCAAAATCCTTAAAAATACAGTTTTTCAAAGCACTTCTTGATTCGTTTGCCGCCGAGCATGGGGCACGGATGACCGCTATGTACAAAGCCACCGACAATGCTACCGAGCTCCTCAATAATCTGCGGCTGAATTACAATAAGGCACGTCAGGCATCCATTACCAACGAAATTCTTGAGATTGTCAGCGGAGCCAATGCGCTCGGGAAATAGGTACACTTCATGAGGTTGTCAAAGACCGGACGGTGGGGAATCTTCTCCGGAAAAGCTGCCGGATGGTTTTTGTTCGCAGGAGTCCTGCTGATAGTTTTGTTGATATGGTATGCATTTTCTCTTCCCAAGCCGTTGTTCAGAGTTTCATATGCAACCATTCTTGAAGATGCACGAGGAAATCTGCTTGGGGCGAAAATTGCCGCCGACGGTCAATGGCGTTTCCCTCCTCCTGATTCTTTGCCATGGCGGTATAAGAAGGCTATCATTGCTTTTGAAGACAAGCGTTTTTATTCCCATCCCGGTTTTGACGTTAGAGCCCTTGGTAGGGCCCTGATACAGAATATCAAAGCAGGGGAGATTCGCAGCGGGGGAAGCACGCTTACCATGCAGGTTATCCGGCTCAGCAGACCGGGTAAGCCAAGAAACATCTTCCAGAAGTTACTGGAAATCATTCTGGCAACGCGGCTGGAGCTGAAATTTTCCAAGGAAGAGATTCTGAAAATGTATGCTGCACATGCCCCTTTTGGAGGGAATGTTGTTGGTATTGAAGCAGCTGCATGGAGGTATTTTGGCTGCCGTTTGCAGGACTTATCATGGGGTGAAAGTGCACTTCTGGCCGTTTTGCCAAATACTCCGGCCACGGTATTTCCCGGCAGGAGGGAAAAACTGCTTCGGGATAAAAGGGACAGGCTCCTGGAAAAACTATACCGAAACGGAGAAATGGATTCGTTGAGCCTGGTACTGGCAAAGAGTGAAGAGATTCCTGGGAAGCCTTATCCGCTACCCAGGCTGGTACCCCATCTGGTGGAACGGTATGCAGCCGGGAGGCAGGGAGGACGTATCCACACGACCATTGACGGTGAATTGCAACAACGCATTTTGCACTTGCTTCCCACCCATCAGAAAATACTGGCAAGCAATGAGATATTTAATACTGCGGTTCTGGTAGTTGAGACAGAAACAGGGAAAGTACTCACGTACATTGGGAATGCAGTGCCCGAGGGGGACGACGGACACGGGGATGAGGTTGATGTAATCCGAGCACCCAGAAGCACGGGAAGTATTCTCAAACCTTTTTTATATGCTGCCATGCTTCACAGCGGAGAAATTCTTCCTGACATGCTGGTTCCGGATTATCCTGTGCGGATGCAGGGATTTGCTCCCCGGAATTTTGATCGCACCTTTCAGGGAGCGGTAAAGGCCAGGAGGGCAATCGCACGTTCACTGAATGTTCCCGCAGTGCATATGCTTCAGCAGTATGGTGTTCAGCGTTTTCACAAGCTGCTGCGCGATCTGGGCATGACTACGCTCACTTTTGACCCTGATCATTACGGCTTAACCCTCATACTGGGGGGAGCTGAAGGTACCCTGTGGGATCTTTGCGGGATATATGCCGGTTTGGGCAGGGAACTTCTCCATTATTCGTCTTTAAACGGGAAATATGATCCGGACGATGTGCATGAACCGGTGCTTTTATTGACCAACCGAGAGAAAGATAAGGATACAGTTATTACGGAATCATATGCAGTGTTAAGTGCAGCGGCCGTTTACTTTATGTTTGAAGCCATGGCCGAAGTTAACCGTCCTGATGCAGAAGGGATGTGGCAATGGTTTGAAGGAACCGGTAAAATTGCATGGAAAACGGGAACCAGTTTTGGCAATAGAGACGGGTGGGCGATTGGCGTAACTCCAGGGTATGTGGTTGGGGTATGGGTTGGAAATGCCAGCGGAGAGGGCAGGCCCCTGCTCACAGGACTAAGCTGTGCTGCTCCTATAATGTTTGATGTTTTCAGGCTTTTGCCCAAGGGCAGATGGTTTGTTCCTCCCTGGGATGATATGGCACAGGTAACGGTTTGCCATGAAAGCGGATACCGGCCGGGGCCATATTGTCCGCACATTGATACAGTATGGGCTCCTACTGCCGGTTTAACGGCAAAGGCATGTCCCTTTCACCGGATTGTCCATCTGAGTTCTGACAGGAAATACAGGGTTTCCGATTTATGCATTGGTCAGGAAAAAATGGTTCACCTTTCCTGGTTTGTGCTGCCTCCGGCTATGGAATGGTTTTATCGTTCCCATCACCCTGATTATGCAGTTTTGCCTGATTGGAAAGAAGGGTGTGCCATACCGGGAGAGACCCCTTCGCTGGATATACTTTATCCCCGAAGCGGATCGAAAGTGTATATTCCACGTGAACTAAGCGGAACGGAAAGCAGGATGATATGCGAAGCCATTCACCGGCGAAGAAATGCCCGGTTATTCTGGCATCTTGATGACATCTTTTTGGGAGTAACCACTGGAATTCATCAGAAAGCCATTAATCCATCCGAAGGAAAACACATTCTCACTCTCACGGATGAAGAAGGTGAGGCCTTGCAGGTATTTTTTGAAGTCATTGCCGGCCGATAAGCTGCTGGTAAAAAATGGATTATTCTGTTTCGGACGAAACTTTTCCGGATCCGTAACGCAACAAGATTGTCTTTACTTCTTCAGGTCGGATAGGTTTGGTAATGTACTCATTCATCCCAATGGAAAGAGCTCTTTTGCGATCTTCCCGGGAGGCACTGGCAGTCATTGCCACAACAGGAGTCTGAATTCCCAATGCCCGGATTTCTATGGTAGCCTGCAGACCGTCTTTTTCGGGCATCAGGAGATCCATGAAAATGATGTCGTATTGTTTTTCCTGCACTTTTTCCACCGCTTCCCTGCCATTACGGGCAACATCCACTTCAATCCCGAATGCTTTGAAGAGAGTTTGTGCAACCTTTATATTGACTGCGTTGTCTTCGGCAAGAAGAATATTCAATCCTTTGCCGATACTTCCCGGCACGATATGCCGGAATTTTTCAGGGGCAAGGTCAGGGAAATTATCCTGCAGGATGTCGAAAATTTCAGAACGGTCAAAGGGAGCAATGAGATAATAATCGACCCACAACTGTTTGCAGCGGATGTAGTTTCCCTGCTTATCGCGGGAAGAGACCAGAATTATCAGGAAGTATTCGGAGAGAGATTCTTCCTGGATTTTCCTGGCAATGGCAAAACCATTGATGAGGTTGGAGTCGGTGAGAACGACCAGATGAAAGGGTTCCGGCTTTTCCGGAAGATGGTTCTGAAGAAAATCGGTGAAATTACTTCGGGAAGGTACCAGGGTTACCTGAATTCCTATTTTTTCAAGAGTTTCGATAAGTTCGGTATCACGGGCGGGATCGAAAGTAATCAGTGCGCAACGGATATCATTGAAGGATGCGATATTGCGGAAATCATACTTTTTCCTAAGCTTTTCGTTGGAAAAGACTTCGATGGTAAAATGAAAGCGGCTTCCGGGGTAGGCAGGGTTGGAAGAGATACGGGACGGGCTTTCTACGGAAATTTCACCATTCATAAGTTCAACCAACTGTTTGGCAATACTGGTTCCCAGGCCGGTACCTCCGAATTTTCTTGAAGTAGAACTATCGGCTTGCTTATAGGTACGGAATATTTCATTCAATTTATCGGGAGGGATGCCTATGCCGGTATCTTCAACATCAAAAGCCAGGGTGATATTCCCTGAATAATTTTCAATCTGATTTACTTCGATATGGATTTCTCCGGAAGGAGTGAACTTAACGGCATTGCTCAGAAGGTTGGAAAGAATCTGGCGAAGTTTAAGGGGATCGCCAATGAGGTTGTCAATAACCGATGCTTCGATATTAACGTGGATCGGGACCCCTTTATCGGCTGCGAGAGGCTTGTAAAGGTTGACTACCCAGTTGATTTCTTCCCTAAGCCGGAAAGGAATATCTTCCAGGATCATTTTACCAGCCTCAATTTTGGAATAGTCGAGTATATCATTCAGCAGGCTCATGAGCAGCTCAGCCGATTTTCTTATAATGGAGACCTGTTCAGCCTGCTCTCCTGTAAGGTTCTGGCGGGCCAGAGCTTCTGCCATCCCGATGATTCCATTCATCGGGGTTCTGATTTCGTGGCTCATGCGCGCCAGGAACTCACTTTTAGCCTGGTTGGCAGCGGCTTCCTGCCGGCGCGACTTTTCCAGGGGAGTGACATCAATAAATGCTTCGATGATGCATTCCTCCCCGTCAATAATAACAGGAATCTCTTTTTTCAGAATGGCTACTTCATGGCCCTTGTTTGAATAGTAGATGAACTGATTCGAATCAAACGCTGTATTGAAGGAATCGGTATACAGGTAATTGTCGGGGATCAGAAAACGGTCGGAGATGTTTTCACCAACCCACTGAACGGAAGGGTCCAGATTCAGAATTTCTATGGCTGTTTTATTAATGGTTTTGATACGCTTTTCTTTGGAAAGCATTATGATTCCGACCGGCAGAACATCAATTACCTGCCGGAAAGTACGCTCTGTATTTGTGAGTGTTTGTTTCTGTTTTTGAATAACCTTGAGCGATCGTTCATAATATATGAGAAGAACAACTATAAGAATTAAACTAAGGATGAAAAAGACCAGTATGGACCTGAGAATTGCCTGAAGAAGGATATGGAAGGGAAAACTCAATATGATGCCGAAATGTAACCGCAAGACCTGCAAGGGATAATAAACCGACAAAACCCGGATGCCGGAATTTCCGACAAGAATTTTGTGCCGGAGGGTTCCAGGTAAATCATTGGAAATACTGTCAAGAATAACCGATGCGTTCTGTGGCTTGAATTCTTCCACGGCAGGATTGAGCAGGAAAACTTTTCCGGCAGCGTTGACAGCCCATTCCAGTAGTTCATTGATCATCGTATAGCGTTGCAGGACGGAAGAAATATAAGGGATAACCTGCAAGCTGACTTCTATGTTCCCTGCGCACTTTTTGTTTTTGAAATACGGCAGGGTGTAAGTAATCTGGCCATCTTTTTCTGTAACAGACTCCTTGCTTTTTATTTGGGTCTGGCTCTGGGATTTGTAGATATCAATAATAAATTCATCCTTTCTGTTGCGGTACAGACTAAAAACATTACGAGAGGTATCGTAAACCGTTACAGACGATACAATATTCCCGAACCGCGAATAGAAAAGTTCCAGATTCCGGAGTTCATTCTGATAATCCTGGCCGGAAAAGAAGAGAGAGAGGTCGGTATTGAAAACATAGAAGTTGAGATCATTTTCGAGAGCAGCAAAAAGATTCTCCGTCTCGGAGGTGAAATAGGACAGTTGTTTCATCATCAGCTGCTGGCGGGAATGAAGATGGTCGCGGTAGGAGAAATAGAAATAGAGTACATTACCTGCAAAAAAAAGCGGAAGAACAATACCGCCCAGGAGAAATTTACGGGGCATCTTCATGTATCGGGTATTATGTGCTGCAGGTAATGGGTTACGTCATCGTCTGGATACTCATTCCGGTTTCAAAAATAGACAAAAAAATGAGCCAGCAAACTATGTACGGTATTTCGTATCCTCTTCGGTAATAATATTGAGATAGCTCCGGTACCGGGAGAGAGGGATAGTTCCTTCTTCCACTGCTTTCCGAACGGCGCAACCGGGTTCATTCAAATGGAGGCAGTTGTAATACTGGCAATCGCGTGCTGTTTTAAAAATTTCGGGGAAAAAATGAAAAATTTCTTCCTTTTTCATATCAACCAGTCCGAATCCTCTTAAACCCGGACTGTCAATAACATAGCCTCCGTTGCTGAGCGGAAACATTTCATAGAAGGTTGTAATATGTTTTCCCTGCAGGTGGTAATGGGAAATATCTCCTGTTTTGAGATGCAGACCCGGTTCAATGGCATTGATCAGGCTTGATTTTCCTGTACCACTCAATCCGGAAATCAACGTTATTTTATTCTTTAGTAATTCTGCCAACGTTTCAAGGCCGTCCTTTTTGATAACAGAAGTTAAAAAGTAACTGTAACCGGCTTTCTGGTAAATTTCGGTAGCCTCGTCGAGTAACTCCTTCAAAGGGCCTGTATAAAGATCTGTTTTGTTAAAAACAAGGAAGGCAGGAATTCTGTAAGCTTCAGCTGTAACCAGAAACCTGTCGATAAATTCAAAGGGAGTCTGGGGGAAGGCAACTGTAACAACCAACAAAGCCTGGTCAATGTTAGCAGCCAGGATATGGTACTGACGGGAGAGGTTGGAAGGTTTCCTGATGATATAGTTTTTGCGTTCCTCTATGGAAGTAATCGTTCCGGTTTTTCCGTCGGGAGCAGGTTCCAGGGTTACACGGTCACCAACAACTACGGGATTGGTAGTTTTTGACATCTGAAGGCGGAAACTTCCCTTGATTTTGCAGGGAATTGTTTGTCCGTTTTCGCAGGCTACGGTATACCAGCTTCCGGTGGTTTTGGTAACAATTCCTTTCATAAAGAGTATACATATTCCTTCGGTTCCTCACTTTTTTCTCTTTGCCGGGCTTTGTTTCTGAAATGAAAGGAAAGAGAGAAATAGTAAAGCCGGGTTCTTGAAAATTCGGGGAATTCGTGGGGATTTAGAAAATTGTCAAGCATTTGGGTGAACCGAAGGTTAATGCCTCCTGGAAACTGAATACCTCCAAAAACAGATGGAACAAAGGTATTGGTCTTATTACTGAACCATTCAGTGGATTTTATCTTGAGGTTGTTAACGAAGTGCTTTTCTTTGTAATGGAATAGCCATTCATATTGTCCTCCGGCAAACAGGTAAAAGTTTTTGCTGAAAATACCTATTTTGACTGCAAGAGGAACACCGGCTGCATAGCTGCGCCGTTTTGTTTTTACATCGGTATAAAGCTTCTCCCTGTAAGTATAATCCTCCCTGGTAATCATCCCTATATTTCTAAGGGATAGACCTGTAAATAGACCCAGATGATCGTTCAGATCATAATTCCAGTAATCTGAAAGATGCAAGAACATAGTAAATCGGAGATTAACGGGTACGCGTTGGTGGTTCATATATTCAGCATTAGCAAGGGAGAAAATAAACTCCCCTCCTGAAGTCTGATATAATTTTCTGGACTGGGCCTGTGAACTCAGCAGACCTACCAGGCCGAAGAAGGCGGCAATGGAAAGGATTCTTTGCATGAAATACCATATTTTATTGCAAATGTAAGCATTGTGCGGTAATATTCCTGCATATTAATTGCTTCTCTGAGTGGGAAATGGAATGGGGTAATTTCCCCGGAGGTTCCTTAATGTCGGTTATAGCAGTAAATAGAATTATATAAAATGGGAAAATACGACATTATTGCTGGGATAGTCAGGAAGGAAGGAAAAAATGCAATGGCATGATTTATTATGAAAAAATGCCAGATTGGTTGCATTAAGTAACTACCTGTTTACAGCACATGGTGGCTATATAATCGCCGATTGCCAGGGATGCGGTGGCTGCGGGAGATGGAGCATTCAGGATATCCATTCCTTTTTTGTTTTCCAGTACAATGAAGTCATCGGCCAGTTTTCCGGTATCGGTGCATGCCTGGGCACGCACACCTGAACCGCCGGGAATCAGATCATTTGCCGTGATTTCCGGAATGAGTTTCTGCAATTCCCTTACAAATGCATATTTGAAAAAGGAACGGTAATACTCTGCAAGTCCCATCCGTAAGTATTTTGCCATAACCTGGCGAAAACCCTTCCATGAGAGTGACCAGGCCAGCTCGGGAAGGGAAATATCCCATGTACGGTACCCTTCGCGACGGAAGGCAAAGACAGCATTAGGTCCGGCTTCAACAGTTCCTTTTATGGTTCGGGTAAAATGAACGCCAAGGAATGGGAAATCGGGATTGGGTACCGGATAGATCAGATTTTTTACCAGTCCTTTTCTGTTTTCATGGAGTGTATAATATTCTCCCCGAAATGGAATGATGCGTACGGAAAGACGTTTTCCGGAGAGCAATGCAATTCTGTCAGAATACAGACCGGCAGTATTGATGTAAAATTTTGTAAGAAAAGTTTTGTCCGGGGTAATGACTTCAATGGTGTTGCCTTTTTCTTTCAACGCTGTGACTTTTGAAGACAGGAAGATACTACCTCCGAGTTCCCTGAATTTCACAGCTATTTTCTCGGAAACCGCCGTATAATCTACAATACCGGTATAGGGCACCCAAAGAGCTGCCAGCCCCGACACATGGGGTTCATAATCTTTAATTTCGGACGACCCCAGAGGCTTAATCTGGCGAAGGCCGTTTGCTAACCCTTTTTTATACAATTCATCCAACTGGGTAAGCTGTTCTTTGCCGGTTGCGACAATCAGCTTACCACAAATTTCATAGGGTATGTTTTCTTCCTGGCAGAAAGAAAGCAGTTGCCGGTACCCTTCAATACAATTACGTGCTTTCAGGCTTCCGGGGGTATAATAAATGCCGGAGTGGATGACTCCGCTGTTATGACCCGTCTGGTGAGAGGCAAGTGCAGATTCTTTTTCAAGCACCGCAATCCGGAATCGGGGGTTTTTTGATGCCAGCTTCCATGCAGTGGTCAACCCTACAATGCCTCCGCCAATTATGACATAATCATATTCCATAGGATGGAATGATGAAAGTAAATAGACGTTTCATCAAGTTTTATGACGAAAATAATGTTTTATGACGAAAAGGAGAAGGAAATGGAAAAAGATTGAAATGCACTGTCATTTTTGTTTGTCTTGTACTTTTACAGCCTGCCTGTTGAGTGCAGTTTTAGAATTCCTTGCAGATATGTTTGTGCGACAGGATATAATGATCAATGCGCTGGTCGAAAAGTTGCCTCAGTTGCACTATTTCCGGATGTTGGGGATCGAATTTGCTGGTTCCAAATTCAGCCACAGGAAGAATTTTCGGTGAAGTTCCGGAGATGAACATAGCTTCGTAATGGTCAATCTGTTTTAGATAAATGGGTTCTTCCGATACCGGTATGCCATGTTCAGCAGCCATGGCAAGAATCTGTCGGCGGGTAACACCGGGAAGCACCTGTTGCAGTGGTGGGGTAAACAGTTTTCCTTCCCTGATGGCAAAGAAATTGCTTTTGCTGCCTTCGGTGATCATTCCTTCTTCATTGATCAGGATCACTTCATATATATCTCTACCGGACAAAATGTTTTCCACTTTTTGCCGCAGTTCCTGCTGGAATATTTTTGCATTCGGATTTTTGCGGACGGAGTGAAGAGGGACAACTTTAATCCCTTTCAGGTACTGTTCGGGAGAAGGGTACGAATGTGGCACAAATCCGGCAAGAAATTCAGTTTGTCCATCATGAAAAATCAGTTCGATTCTCACATTTCCTAAAGAGCAACGGTTGTATTTGAGCAGGAGGCAAAGCTGTTGCAAAATCTCTTTTTCGTTGACTGAAACGGGCAATTTTGTAAGAAGCAGGGAATTCTGCAACCGGTTGAGATGGTCTTCAAGGAAAAGAAAAACTCCGTCAATAACACGAATTATTTCATAAATAATAACAGCATCCGAGGGATAGATGAAAGTGGCAGGTTCCACTGGTTCAGGCTTGAAATTCAGTATATAATATTTGTGGATGAAAGGGAGGTTCATGCGGCAAATATACAATTATTGGCCGGGTTCAAGTCGCCATCCGCAGGAGCATAAAGTGTACATCCTAAACCGCAGACAGTCTGGATTTATTACAGAATATTATTGAATTGATTTGTTTTCAATCTGCGCACTCTGAGGTTAAAGATTACCTCCATTTCCTCAGTTCTCCGCATAAAATGCGGCTTGTATTGTCCAATTTATTCATATTTGAGCGCTTCAGCCGGATTGGTGCGGGAAGCTCTCAAAACGTGAAATGATACAGTAAGAAGGGCAACTGCCAAAGTAACGCAAAGGGTAAGTATAAAAATTCCACCTTCCGGCTGAATATGATAACGGAAATTCTGAAGCCATTTGCCCAGCAGGTACCAGGCAACGGGCAAAGCCAGCAGATTGGCAATCAGGACCCATTTGGAAAACTCTCGGGCAAAGAGCAAAAGTATGCTGGAGGGGTTGGCACCTACAACTTTTCGGAGTGCAATTTCCCGGGTTCTTTGCTGCGTGAGGAAGGAGGCAAGTCCTAAGAGTCCAAGAATGGCAAGGAAAATTGTAAGAACCGTAAAGGAAAGAAGCAACATACCCATCCGCTTTTCACCTTTATAGGCTTCAGCAATCATATTATCCATGAACTGGTATTCGAAGGGGTATTTATCACCGAATTCTTTACGTTTCTGATCAATAAAGGCAATTGCTTCCTGTTCCTTTCCTTTTTTTATCCGGATATTCAGGAGAGGTGTCCGGCGAGGTTCATCAGTGAGGAGCAATACAAGAGGTTCAATCTCGTTCTGCATACCTTTGTAATGGAAATCTTTCATAATGCCGATAATAAAACCATAATTTTCGGCTGTGGTATCAAGGGATACGCCGGGAAAGAATTTCTTGCCCAGAGCTGAACTGTAATTCTTCACCGAGGCTCCGGTGGAGTCAATCCAGCCAAACCTCCGTGCTGCTGTTTCATTTACAATATAGGCTTTGTCTTTGTCGGTTGTCATGCTCCGGTCGTAGTTTCTGCCTTCAAGAATGGTAATCCCCATGCCTGGAATGTAATCATAGTCAATAAAATAGTTGTTTACAGCCCGTTCCATCATAGTACCTTTTTCCCCTTCGGCTTTCATAACACGAATTCCCATAACGGAGAAAGGATTGGCATCGGAGCGGAAAGTTGCTTCAATAGCCGGATTCTGAGCGAGTTCGTTCTGGAAAGATTTTATGTTGTTGGCAAATGTTGTATCCCTGACAGTCATCACCATAAGATTCTCAGGATTAAATCCGAGGTCTCCCTTCTGCATGTAATTAAGTTGTTTCAGAAGCACAATCGTTGCCGTAATCATGAGAGCAGAAATAAAAAACTGGAAAACCACAAGAATTCTCCGGAGAATACCATTACCACCGGTTGAATCCATTCGTCCTTTAATTACGAGAGCCGGCTGGAAAGAGGAGAGGTAGAAAGCAGGGTAGCTGCCGGAGATAATTCCCGTAATAAAGGTAAGAAGAAGCATGATCAGGAATGTGCCTCCGCTGAAAATAACTCCGAATGAAATATCCTTACCGGCAATCTGGTTGAAGAAAGGCATCAGCAATTTCACAATGACAAGTGAAATAAGGAAAGCGAGGACAGCAAAAAATACTGATTCGCTAAGAAACTGCTGCATCAAAGCGGAACGCTGGGCTCCTGCCATTTTGCGCAGCCCGACTTCTTTCGACCGGTTAAAGGATCGGGCTGTGGCCATATTCATATAGTTGATACAGGCAACAAGCAAAATAAAGAAAGCCACGGCAGCAAACAACCATACATACATAAAGTTGCCATTTGGCTGATCGTACTGAAGATCGGAGGAATAGTGGTGGGTTTTGGCGAGGGGTTTGGCCATCAGCCTGAAATGTCCGTTGATCCGGTCACCGATGTCTTTCATATGCCGGTTGTAAAAATCTTCCGATTTATCGAGGATATTGCGGATATTGGCATTCTCTTTCAGCAGGATGTAGGTAAAGCAGTTGATGTTCCAGAACGATCCTGAACTACGGTCATTAAAGCGTTCGGGGCCGATCCGTTTTGCGATGGTGGAGGTTGATAAAAGTGCGTTGTACCGGAGATGGCAGTTTCCCGGGAGATCCTTGAAAACGCCGGTAATTTCAGCCTGATCTCCTTCGATGGTAACAAGAATTTTTCCCATTGGATCTTCATCACCGAACATTTTTCTGGCCAGGGAACCTGAAATCACCATGGTATAAGGTCTGGCCAGAGCGGTTTGCGGATCACCCTTTTCGAGAGGGTATTCAAAGACTCTGAAAACCGTTGAATCGGCAAGCCAGACGCTGTCTTCCTTGAATTCCCTGTCGCCATAACGGAAATACATGGTTCCCGGGTATAAAAAACGAACATACTCTTCCACCTCAGGGAATTCGTCTTTCAAGGTTGGGCCAAGGGGAAGCTGGGAGATCGCAAATAGATCATCCTTGTTGTTTATGGTGAAATGGGATTCGAGACGGTAAATTCGTTTATAAGCAGGACTCTGCTTATCATATCCTGTTTCATCCTTGATAAACAGGATGATGAAAAATGTGGCCGTCAGTCCTACAGCGAGGCCAAGAATGTTCAGGATGGAATAAAAAGGGTTTCTTTTGATATTCCTGATGGTAACAAGAATGAAATTGCGGATCATGAGCCGGTATTTAACATGAAAGACAATCAAAGAAGTTTTCGCACGTTTTCGGTGACAATATGTCCGTCGAATAACTGTACGATGCGGTGGGCTTTTTCTGCATCTGCCGGGGAGTGGGTAACCATCACAATGGTTGTTCCATCGTTGTTCAGTTCAGAGAGAAGATTCATTACTTCTTCCCCGTTGGCTGAATCAAGGTTACCGGTAGGCTCGTCGGCAAGGATCAGTGAAGGATTGGAAACCACGGCCCTTGCGATGGCAACCCTTTGTTGCTGGCCGCCGGAGAGTTGCTGAGGGAAATGCTTCCGCCGGTGCGTCATCCGCATTCGTTCAAGGGCTTCCTCTACCCGCTTCCTGCGTTGTGCAGAAGGAACTTTAAGGTACAGCAGAGGAAGTTCAACATTTTCAAAAACGGTGAGTTCATCAATCAGATTGAAACTCTGAAAAACAAAACCTATATTTCCCTTGCGTAAACGGGTGCGATCCCTTTCACGGAAACGGGATACTTCCCTGTCCATGAAATACAGTTCGCCGCTTGTCGGATTATCAAGAAGCCCAAGAATATTCAGAAGAGTGGATTTTCCACAGCCCGACGGGCCCATTATCGCAACAAATTCTTTTTCCCTGATTTCAAGATCAACCTGATTAAGAGCAGTGGTTTCAACCTCGTCTGTACGGAAAATTTTGGTGAGCTGGACTGTTTTGATCATATAATGCGATGTTTGATATCTTAAATAAGACGAAGAAATTTCCCGTTTGTTACATCCGTGAGAAAAATATTTTGGTTTTCTGATATTGTATATAAGACCTGAATTCGAGTTCAGCGATATGCTTTTCGCATAACCGCTAGAAGCGGGGACTCTTCCGAATAAGGAGAAGCACTTCTCCTTCAGGAGCAAATTATTTAAATGTGGATTGCGTACAAAGCGGCCAATGGTTGTCTCTCCTGAGTACTCCTGAATATTCAGCTACCAGGTCAGTAATTTTACGCCTTGTAGTCTGTACTTGATGTATGCCCTTTCCCTGAAGTTACATCAGAACGAAAGGAGGATCGATACAGGACAGTGGTCAGAGAAATTGACCTCTTTATGAATGGCGGCATCTTTAAGATATGGTTTCAGCGGAGGAGTGACCATATGGTAATCGATGCGCCATCCAAGGTTTTTCTGACGGGCGCCCGCACGGTAGCTCCACCAGGAATACTGACCGGGCTCCTGGCTGAAAACACGGAACGAGTCAATGAAACCACTTTCCACAAACCTGTCCATCCATTCCCTCTCTTCGGGCAGGAAGCCTGACATTTTGGTATGCTTTTCCGGATGATTGATGTCAATGGGTTTATGACAAATATTGAAATCGCCTGATACGATGAGGGATGGATGTTCTTTTCGTATCTCTTTTGTATAGTTGAGGAAGTCTTCCAGAAATTTCATTTTCACGGCCTGTCGCACATCTCCGGTGGTTCCTGAGGGAAAGTAGGTGCATAAAAGCGTGAATTGCGGATAATGGAGTTGCAGCATACGGCCTTCCCTGTCATATTCAGGAAAGCCCAAGCCAACTTTTGTTTTGTCGGGAGGAATTTTGGTAAAAACAGCTACTCCGCTGTATCCAGCTTTTTCTGCCGGATGCCAGAAGGTATGGTAACCGGCATCCTGTATCCGGCTGGTATCAATCTGATCAGGAAAAGCTTTTATTTCCTGAAGGCAGATAATATCAGGCTGTTCCTTCAGCAGCCATTCGCCAAATCCTTTTGACATTGCGGAACGCAAACCGTTTACATTGAGGGAATAAATCCGGAGATCCATAGAATAAATTTAGGGTATCAAAAACAAAATAAGCAGAAAAAAAATAATCTGTGCAAGGAAATATTGTCGAAGCAGTTTCCCGTCGAAAGAAATTTTGAGCGATTTCAGGAACAGGAGAAAGATGCCGGCAATAAAGGCCCATGCAAGGTAATTCTGCACCGGAATAGCTCCGTTTTCCCATTGCCAGTAATCCATTTTCATTGCCAGCGGCTCAAGGATCAGATCAAAGGCGACAATGAGGAAGATTGCTGCCAGTATTTCCAGAAGCGGCTTTCTTGTGATTAGTCGGGCCCATGACCAGGAAGCAAGAATGAGTACCGCCCAGTTGAGCGCAATGACAATCGGAACTGCCGCGGGCTTCCATTGCATTCCATTGCCATAAAGATAATGTCCGAATATTTTTCCTGTGTGGATCCCTGCCAGTTCAGCCAGATAGGTTAGAGATACCGTAACGAGAAGCCAAAGAGCTATTTTTTTATCATAGGAGGATTGAATGAGAAAAAATAAGACACCCGCATTCATTAATAACAGGAAAATATCAGTAAGTCTGATTACAATGGGTCTGGTGAATGAAAACCAATGAAAAAAGATTCCGCAGGCAAAGAGAAACCACATCAGAATGGAAAAATTTCTTTGATTGAGATATTTCATATTCACTCTGAAGAAAATTACTACCTGGCAACTGATGAACAATTTACATAAAGTTATTGTTTAAAAGGATAAAAAGAAAAATGTTCAATTAAACATTATAATAAGTGCACAAAAATATCCGCATTATCGGCGCAGGTTTTTCAGGAATATCAGCCGCTGCGATGCTTGCAAGGGCAGGCTATCAGGTGGAAGTGTATGAAAAGAATGACCGGCCCGGAGGAAGGGCCAGAAACTTTAACGAAGCCGGTTTCACCTTTGACATGGGGCCAACCTGGTACTGGTTACCCGATGTGTTTGAAGAATTTTTTGAAAAATTCAACAGAAAAGTGAATGAAATGTACCATCTGGTTCGGTTAGACCCATCCTACAGGGTCTATTTCGGACCGGGTGATTTTATTGACGTGCCGGCAGGAATGGATGCTATTTACCAATTGTTTGAAGAATGGGAGCCCGGCAGCAGTGTGCGATTGAAAAAGTTTATGGAAGATGCGCGTTACAAATACCAGCTGGGTATGAAGAAGCTGGTGTACAAGCCTTCCCTGTCGTATTTTGAATTCTTTGAGCCCTGGTTACTCAGGGGTATCTTTCATGGTGATTTTCTCCGGTCAGTTTCGTCGGTTGTGAGAAAAAATTTCAGGAATATGCGTCTTGTGCGCATTTTGGAATTTCCTGTCATATTTCTGGGGTCAACACCCTGGAAAACACCATCACTGTATACGTTAATGAATTATGCAGACATGGGTATGGGTACCTGGTATCCTATGGGGGGAATGTTTTCTGTAGTTGAATCAATGGTATGTCTGGCAGAGGAACAGGGTGTGGTTTTTCATTACAATGCTGAAGTTGAGCATATTCATACCCACAACGGATTGGCCAGGGGAATCAGTTTGAACGGTCAGATGATGGAAGCCGATCTCATTCTTTCAACAGGCGATTACCATCATACAGAATCTGCTCTGCTAGAAGAAAAGGACCGTTCTTATTCCGAAAAGTACTGGAAGAAAAGGAAAATGGCTCCTTCGGCACTTTTGTTTTACATAGGCCTAAACAAGCGGATAAATGGACTATTGCATCATAATCTCTTTTTTGATGAGGATTTTGACAGACATGCCGAAGAGATTTACAAAACTCCAAAATGGCCGGAAAAGCCTGCCATATATGTCTCCTGCAGTTCGAAAACGGATTCGGGGGTAGCACCTTCCGGTTTTGAAAATCTGATTGTTCTCATTCCGGTAGCACCGGGACTTACCGACTCGGAAGAAATCAAGAAACGTTATTTCGAGATGTCGATCGACAGAATTGAAAAGCTAACCGGTGAATCCCTCAGGCAGCACATTGTTTATAAGCGAATGTATGCGCACAGTGATTTTTCGGTCGATTATCACGCTTTTCAGGGGAATGCTTACGGGCTTGCGAACACCCTTGATCAGACTGCTATATTCAGGCCTTCGCTCAGAAGTCGCAAACTGAAGAATCTGTTTTATGCCGGACAGCTAACTGTACCCGGTCCCGGCGTTCCTCCTGCCATCATTTCAGGGTATGTTGCATCCCGACAAATCGATGCATATTTAAAAAGTACTTCAGTATGAAGGATTTGTTTTTCAAAGCATCCATACAAACCAGCCGCCTTGTAACCAGGCTTTACAGTACATCTTTTTCCATGGGAGTAAGAATGCTTCACAGGAAATTTCGTGATCCCATCTATGCCATCTATGGTTTTGTAAGGTTTGCCGATGAAATAGTTGACACTTTTCATGCGTTTGATAAACAATGTCTTCTTGCTCAATTCCGTCAACAGACGCATGAGGCGATCCGTTCAGGCATCAGTATGAACCCTATACTTAACAGCTTTCAATGGGTAGTTAACAGGTATCAGATCGATAATGAGTTAATTGATACATTCCTGCAAAGCATGGAGATGGACCTGACAAAAAAGGAATACACACAGGACGAATACAAAACCTATATACTTGGTTCGGCCGAAGTGGTTGGTCTCATGTGCCTGAAAATTTTTTGCGAAGGGAATTCCGGTGAATATGAGCGTCTGAAACCTTTCGCTATGAAACTGGGTTCCGCTTATCAGAAAATCAATTTTCTCCGTGATCTGCGTCAGGACAACCGGGAACTGGGAAGAAACTATTTTCCGCACATTGATATCAGCCATCTTACCGTTGAAACAAAACGTCAGATTGAGGAGGAAATTGAGAAGGAATTCGCAGCAGGATTGGATGGAATAAAGCAGTTGCCTGCGGCGGCCCGATTAGGCGTTTATCTAACCTATGTTTACTACACAGCCCTTCTGAGGAAAATTAAAAAAACCACTCCGGAAGAATTGATCCGGAAAAGAGTGCGGATTCCCGACCTGAAAAAATGGTATCTACTGATATTTTCCTATATACGTTTTAAAATAGGGAGAATAAAGAGCTGATAACAGAGATTTTGTTAAAAATCGAAAGGAATCATTATTTTTATATGAACCGGATGCAGCATGAGGGTCTTATTCTACCTGTACGTTTTTATCGGGATATCGCAGTCTGTAACATACAGCCAGCCTTTTTCCATTGATACGGTACAGAAGATGTTTTTATACGCCATGGAGGATGATGACATGAATGCAGCACTTTACCGTTACCTTAGCCAATGGAATTTTACTGATGATGCACTTTTACTTGCTTACAAAGGCTCTTCGAGGGCAATGATGGCCCGTTCGGCAACATGGCCCGCAACAAAATACAAATATTTTACCGAAGGAAGGGATAATATTGAAAAAGCAATACAGTTGCAGCCGGCCCATCCCGAAATAAGGTTCCTCCGCCTGATGATACAACTCCATATTCCTCCTTTTCTGAAATACAATACCATGGAAGCAGATCGGGAGTTTCTGGTACAGTATTTCGGGAAAAAACGGCCGGCCAAGGGATCCTTTGAAGAAACCATGGTACGTCTCATCATACAATACGGAAAATTGTCTGCATCCCAGAAGGCAATGCTGGAAAAAGGTTACTGATATGTGATTTTTTAATAAAAGAAAATGAATATGGTTATTTTGTTGAAACTTGTTCTTGTTGCCGGTGCATTCTGCTTTATGGAATTCATGGCCTGGTTTACCCACAAATACGTTATGCACGGCTTTTTGTGGGTGTTGCATAAAGACCATCATGCCCAAACAGGAAAGCGTTTTGAATGGAATGATCTGTTTGCACTGATGTTTGCCATTCCTTCCTTTATTTTAATTTACACGGGATTACCTGAGGCAGGATATGGATTTTATGTTGGTATAGGGATTGCTCTTTATGGTTTGGCTTATTTTCTGTTCCATGATGCACTGGTTCATCAACGGGTCAGAATATGGGGAAATACTGATGGTGTGAATTATTTACGGGCTGTAATTGCTGCGCATGAAGATCATCACAGAGGAAAGAAAAACTTTGGCTTTCTGCTTCTGTTTCCATGGAAATATTTCAAACCGGAAAACCAGAAAAGCTATTATAACCGTATCTACGGGAAACCCAGGTATAGTGAATAAGGTCTTTTACAAATCATATCGTTAATGAGTTATTTTCTGGTATTGTTCTTAGCTATTGTATTTCCTGTTTTGCTGAGTTTTGACCGGAAGGTTGCGTTTTACCGGCTCTGGAAATATATTTTTCCGGCTATTCTGATAACTGCATTTCTTTTTATACTCTGGGATATTCTCTTTACCCATCTGGGGGTGTGGAGTTTCAATCGGCAATATCTTTCGGGAATTTATGTTTTCAACCTTCCGGTGGAAGAAATTTTGTTTTTTATGGTGGTCCCTTATGCCGCTTTGTTTACGTACGAGGTTCTGAGGGTATATGTTCAAAAGGATTACCTAGGTCAATATGCCCGTTTCATTTCCCTGTTTCTGGCTGTCGTTCTGATTCCGTCAGGACTGATTTTTTATGACAGATTGTATACTTCGTCCAATCTTATTTTCTGTGGGCTGCTGGTTTTGTTTTTTCAGTTTGTGCTGAGGGTTTCATGGATGGGAAGATTTTACCTTGCCTATGGAATTATTCTTGTTCCATTTGTTCTGGTGAATGGAGTTCTCACTGGCAGTTGGATTGATGGAGAAATTGTGAGCTACAACAACGCAGAAAATCTGGGATTACGAATAATGACCATTCCGGCAGAAGATATCTTTTACGGAATGAGCCTGATTCTCCTCAATACAGGGTTTTTCGAATATTTCAGAAAGAAAAACCGGTTGATTCATCCGTTGAGATAGGGAGCCAGTTTGGCAAACAGGGCATCCTGAAATATTGGTTTGGCAATATATCCATCGCATCCTTCCTTCAGGCACCTTTCTTCATCATCATGCATGGCATATGCGGTCTGGGCAATCACCGGCATATCAGGACGAAATTGTTTAATAAGTCGTGTTGCAGTAAATCCATCCATCACAGGCATTTTAATGTCCATAAGTACCAGATCTGTTTCAGGATGCAGGCGGCATAGTTTTACGGCTTCTTCTCCGTTACCGGCAGCTAAGATTGTAATTCCTGTTTTCTGGAGTATTTCCTGAAGGTAATACAGATTTGCCGGTTCGTCTTCGGCCAGAACAATGGTTTTTGCACTCCAGTCAGGGATTCCTTTTTGTTCTGCATCAGCAACCATAGTCGGGTTGTTTTGGTTACTCTGTTCGTGGGGCAGGAAAACAGAAAAGCGGGTACCGATATTCTTCTGAGAATCGACATTGATGAATCCTCCCAGCAGCTGCACAAGGTTTTTGGTTATGGCAAGACCCAGTCCGGTGCCAGGGTA
>JAKPTE010000043.1 GCA_029571215.1 Bacteroidota bacterium | reverse complement strand
GCTCTGACCATAGGCCAGGTTGCCAATGTGAAAGTGGCGAAAAATTCCGGCGAAACAACGGTTACCATACCGGGCATTTCCGATGCATCCGGACAGGTTACCGGTCTTTCTATTGAAGCAGAAAGTGATAATCCTTCCCTGTTTGATCAGTTTACCATCTCTGATGTGCAGAGTGACCACACGGCTGTACTGAGTTTCACCCCGGCTCAGGATAAAACCGGTTCAGCTAAGGTTACTCTTACTCTGCGCGACCAGCAAAACAATGAGGTACAGAGCATTTTCTACATCATTGTTTACACGCCACAGGGAATTGAAAATGCCAAAGAGGAACACCTGGCTCTGTATCCGAATCCGGCTTCCGTTTCGGTAAAAGTAACGTTGCCCTCAGCCGAATTCAAAACGATTACTGTTACTGATCTTTCTGGCAGGACAGTCCTCCGTACTCCTGTTACTTCCAGGGTCATGGAAATTAATCTGAATGGATTCACAAAGGGAATCTATATCATTCAGGCAGAGGGGAATAACAGGAAAATCAGGGGACACCTGGTCGTCCAGTAAATGATGAAGAGAGGATACGGCGAAATTCTTTTTGCCTGTTTCCCTGAATGTTGATATACGGCCGGTTGGCATTACCGCCAGCCGGCCGTTTTTATAACTCAAACCGGTACGTTTCAGTAATTTTTTCCCGCAAGAGTGCATTTGCACTTTTTTTTTGCATCTTCGTAATTCTGTAAAACAATGCAATATGGAAACCAATCCGACCTATGGTCTTTTATTTATCGCAATCGGAGCTCTTGCTTCGGGAAGTTTTTACCTTCCGCTCAAATACGTAAGAAACTGGAAATGGGAAACCGGATGGATTATCCAGGGTTTGTTCGCCTGGGTACTGGTCCCCTGGATCGTTACATTAATAACGGTTCCTCATCTTGGTCAGATAATAAGTGAATCGCCTTCAAAGAGCATTTTTCTGCCGATTCTTTTCGGTGCAGGGTGGGGGATAGGTGGTCTGACCTGGGGTCTTTCCAACCGCTATCTGGGTATTGGTCTTGGCACAGCTCTTCCTCTCGGATTCACGGCAGCCCTTTCCACTTTGATTACCCCTGTCTTTCAGGGTAAGTTTTCAGCATTTGTCTCTTCCGATAAATTTGGCCTTGTGCTGGCCGGCATTCTTATAGCCCTTGTAGGAATTGCTATTGCCGGATATGCCGGACACCGCAAAGAAATGGAGCTCAACAGGCAAACCGGGGGACTGGGTGGAGAAAGAAATTTCCGCAAAGGAATTACAGTTGCGCTGATTGCCGGTATCATGAGTGCCTGCTTCGCTTTCGGGGAAGCTTCCGGCAAGGAGATGGTGGATCTGGCTGAGTCGTACAACCCGGGTAGTCTGTGGAATTACAATCCGGTTTATGCCATTCTGCTGATAGGAGGGTTTCTTTTCAATTTCGTCTATTGTATGGCGCTCTCTGTGCAGAACAGAAGTTTCAGCGATTATACCAGGAGTGATGCCCCT
>JAKPTE010000020.1 GCA_029571215.1 Bacteroidota bacterium | reverse complement strand
GTTTTTTTCTTTGACCTCTTCAAATGTATGGTTCTGCGGAAAAAACAGTGCAATCATCCAGAGAAGAATGATTATTTGTAATATTCGAACCGAAGGTTTAATCGTTGTTCGATTGCTTCTGCCAATATCAGCAGGTCTTCGTCATCATCGATTCTCCATCTGACCCTCAGTTCTTTTCCTGCCATCTTGATTCCATTCATTAGCAAATACAAGAGATCAGTGAGTTCTCTTGCTGAAGACGAATCACAGCATTCAAAATCACAGTCCATTATTGTTATAGGATTAGGATTTTCAACATACTTCTTTACCCATTCATGAGCTTGCCTAAATGAAACAGAGGCGCTTGGAGGATAAGAACATCCCTGAATGTGGAGAAAGCCTGGTTTCAGGTTGAATGTGAATGTCTTATCTGTCCCTGGTATATATAGATCCTCCATTAAATCTAAAAATTATTAATCTAACTGCAATATAATAAATTACTCAGAAAAAAACAGCCTGATTTTTTCATCTTCTTCCATGGCCGTTCGACCCATTATGAATGCTCGTTCATCAAATTTTCGGGCAACCGGAAAATTAATGCAGAGTGTCATTGGTGCCAATTTTTCATACGCCGGTCAGGTTATATTAACTCCTTGTCAAAAAGGTGGAACTCTTTCCGGAGTTGCTTGTTGCTTAAGGTAGAAGTAAATTTACATAAATAAAAATACAGAAAGTATGGTACGAAATCTAGCGAATTATTTCCTGACACGAAGATGGTACGTGCGTTCCAAGTCGTTAAAGGGGTATTCGCCGGTGTTAGCCACTTTTATTCAGGTTTCGGATATCCTGCTTCTTGTTTTTATTAACCTGTTAACCTGGAGAATTTACAAAAGGATTGATCCCGACTGGACGCCAACGTTAACCTTCCCGCTTGTTTTATTTTGTATTGTCCAGTTTGTTATCTGGTTTTCTCTTCTGCAGGTAGCGAACCTGCCAAAAATACCGCGCACTACACGAACACTGGTATTGGTTTTTAATGTACTTCGGATCAGCTTCATAGGTCTGATTATCCTTTTTATTTTCAAGTATTTGTTTGGTGTTTGGCAGGTTACACCAGCTTTGATCTTTCTGTTTTCAGCACTTGCTGGCATAACGTATTCAGTGGCTCATATTGTTTCGGTAAGGCTTTTCAAGATATACCGAAGCAAAGGGTACGATATCCATAAAGTTCTGGTATTTGCCGATACCTATTCGGAAGATTTTATACGGAAAATTTTGGAGCAAAAGGAATGGGGATTTGAAATTGTTGCCATCATTTCTGATTCAAGGATTATCAGAAGCAAGTTTGAACATATTGTTCCTGTTTATTCCTCTCAAAAAGACCCGGTTGAAGTGATTAAAAAGCATGTGGTGGATGAAGTTATTTATAGCCGCTACAGGTTTAACGAGGAGGAGTTCAGGAAAGTGATTCTCTATTGCTTTAAGACCGGAATTATTTTCCGGATGCAATCAGAGCTCTCGCCCGTTGACGACATAAAGATCCGCCTTGAGCAACTCCACAAGATGCCTGATCTGGTATTTCTCAATCTTCCGGGCGACAATATCTCCCTAATGTTTAAGTCGTTTATCGATCATGCTGTTTCGCTTGCTTTAGTTCTGATCTCTCTTCCGGTTTTTGCTGTGATTGCTATAGCAATTAAACTGGATTCTCCTGGTCCGGTCTTCTTCCTTCAGAAGAGGGTCGGACTCAGGGGAAGAGAGTTCAATCTCATCAAGTTTCGCACCATGGTGAAAAATGCGGAAGAATTAAAAAAGCTTCTTGAAAAACAGAACGAAATGGATGGTCCGGTATTCAAAGTTAGAAATGATCCGCGGGTCACACGGGTTGGGAAATTCCTTCGCGAAACCGGACTTGATGAACTTCCGCAACTTTTTAACGTTATTAAGGGTGAAATGTCGTTGGTAGGTCCAAGGCCTCCTCTTCCAAGCGAAGTGAAACAATATCCTGATCAGTTTTTGCGGCGACTTTCCGTAAAACCCGGAATTACCTGTACCTGGCAGGTAGTTCCCAACCGAAACTCTGTTCGGTTTGAACGTTGGATGCAACTCGATATGGAATACATCGATAAATGGTCACTTAAGCTGGATTTACTTATCTTCTTAAAAACATTCCGCACCGTTTTTCTTCGCACAGGTGCCTGACCATTTTTGTTCCTGAATGTCAATTTTTCTGTGTAACTTTCGGGTGATACTCATAACTGGCTTTTTATATTTTTAAATGATGAAAAATCGTGAAATTCCCATTGAACAGACTAATCCTGTCAAGGAGTTGATTTTTAAGGCACTTGAGTACAAATGGATCTACATCATCTGTCTGGCCTTATTTTTAGCTTATTTTCTCGGGAAAAACAAATATGCCCCCCGTACCTATGAGAATTCGGCTACCATTCTTCTGAACAAGAACCCTAAGTCCCTGCTGGGAGGAGGCAATATGCTTACCGGGCTTGAGGCTCTTGAGTTTGCCAATAATGTTGAAAACGAACTGGCTGTCCTTACATCTTACACCCTTGTAAGCAACACTCTTTTCTTACTCGATTTTGACGTATCCTATTATTATATCAAGAATGATTTTTTAGGAAAGATCCTCGGGAATTCGGCCATGACAAGGGAACTTTACACAAGTTCCCCTTTTAAAATCGTTCTCGATAAAACCCATGTTCAGCCAATTAACTCATATTTCTATATCTCTGTTGTCAATGATTCGGTTTTTATGCTGGAAACTTCTGTCGAAAAACCCTATCTGTACAATTACCTCGACGGCGGTCTTCAGCAAACAGGTCCGATTCAGCTTCGGAAATTATACAGGTTCGGACGAATGATTGATACCAGTTTCTGTCGGTTTTCTGTCATATTGACTGACCCTGCAAGAGCCAGGGAGCTTCAAAAGAACGGACAGCTGGCATTTGTTCTGAACCACCCGGAACAGGTAGCTTTGCAGTATCAGGGAAATATCAAGGCAGAAGCCAAAAATCCCGGTTCATCGGTAATTAAAATCACGCTGAAGGGAAATCACGAAAAGAAGGTTACGGATTTTCTCAACAAACATATAGATACCTATCTCACCAATAACCTGAATAAGAAGAATAAAATAGCGGTGAGTACAATTGAATTCATTGATTCACAGCTTTCTGATATATCAGATTCGCTTACCACGGTCGAAAGAACACTTCAATCCTATCGTTCTGCTCATCAAATAACCAACCTAAGTTTTCAGGGGCAGAAGTATATCGAACAGCAGACCCAGCTTGAAAATGAAAAGGCAAAGCTTGTTTTGCAGAAACGGTATTATGATTATCTGGTGCAATATCTTACCTCAAACAAGGATGGTTCCGACCTGGTTCCTCCTTCTACCATGAATGTCGTCGATCCAGTCATGAACCAGCTTGTGGTTGAGTTGATCAACAACAATGCCGAAAGAGCTTCCATTTTGCAAAATGAAAATGTTCAAAATTTGTTCCTCGGGCAAATAGAAAACAAAATTAAGAATCTGAAAAAAACCATTCTGGAAAACGCTCAGAATAACCTGAATACCATTCAGATTTCAATTAATGAACTGGATTACCGCAGTAAGGTACTTGCAGGCGAAATTGCCCGCTTACCGGGAACCGAGCTTCGGCTTGTAGGAATTGAAAGGAAGTTTAAACTGAGTGATGCAATCTATACCTATTTGCTTGAGAAGAGAGCCGAAGCACAAATTGCCAGAGCATCGAATACACCCGATTTTGAAGTAATTGATATGGCAAGAGATTCGATGGTCAAAGCCATATCGCCCAAGAGAAGACTCAACCTGGTACTCGCATTGTTATTGGGGATTCTTCTCCCCACAGTGTATATTCTTTTAAAAGAGTTCTTCAATGTCAGAATTTCAGAAATCCGCGATATTGAAGCCATCAGCAACCTACCCTTTCTTGGGGCCATTGTGCGAAGCCGAAAGGAAACCCCACTGGTTGTAAAGGAACACCCACGGTCTATCGTGTCTGAATCGTTCCGGGCTTTACGTACCAATATCCAAATACGATTGGGAACCGATCGGCCTGTAGTCCTGGTGGTTACATCTTCCACCAGCCGCGAAGGTAAAAGCTTTGTTTCCCTTAATCTGGCTTCATCCTTTGCTTCCTTTGGAGGGAAAACGGTTCTTCTTGAATTCGACATGCATAAGCCCGTTTTGACAGATCAACTGCAACTTAAGACAAGGAAAGGATTAAGTAATTTTCTTGACGGGCAGGCTGCACCCGATGAGATTCTTCTTTCAACAGGAATTGAAGGGCTGGATTTTATATCGTCAGGTCCTATACCCTTCAATCCTTCCGAGCTAATCAGTACACAGAAAGTAAATGAGTTGTTTGAATTTCTGAAACAACGTTATCATTATATAGTTTTGGACACTCCCCCGCTAGCGGCTGTGGCCGACACCTATCTGCTCATGAAACACGCCGATATGAACATCCTGATAACCTGCCGCAATACCACCCCGAAGAATTTGTTTATGGCTGTTCTGGCCAATCTGGAGAACAACAGCATCGGAAATCTCCAGGTAGTGCTCAACAACTATGAACTGCGCAGCGGTAGGGATGAATATTCCTATGATTACAGTTACGTGCAGGAGGAACGAAAGCGTAAACGAATGTCAGAGCGGTTGAGAAAGTTCTTTTCGTTCGGCAGGCTTCCCAGGACAAGAAAGAAATAAGCTGTGTTACATACTCATTTCACTTCACGGAGATGGCAAAGTACAGAACGGCAATTAATGTTGTTATGGCCGATAACAGGGTTGAAATAGTGGTGTTCTGATAACTTGTCGATTTGGCCCTGAGTGGTTCAACAATGATGACATCGTTCGGATACAGAAAATAATAATCTCCTGAAGCCAGATCCTTACTGGTAAGATTGACGTACCGGTAAATAACTTCCCCTCCTGTTTCCCTGACGATTACAACCTTTTTTCTGTCACCGTATCGGGAAATGCCTCCGGCAAGAGCAAGCGCTTTATAAATATTGATTTTCTCGTCGGTATAAGTATAGGTACCCTGCCGTTCAACTTCCCCCAATATAGTTACCTGGTTGTTGACAAACTTAACGATAACTGCCGTATTGGGCAGATAGTTGGCCAGAAGGTTCTCAATCCGCATGGAAGCCTCCCGGGTAGTAAACCCTTTCAGGTAAATCTTTCCAACAAAAGGGAAATTGATATTGCCTTCCGAGTCAACGTTATAGCTTACAAGATCAACCTGTGTCTGTCCCCAAAGGGTAGCGTTATCGTTAAAAATTCTGGTGGCTTTTTCATCAATGCTGATGACTTTAATGTACAACTGATCATAGGGAGCAATAATTCTTTCTGACCGTGGAGATTTGTGTACTTCAACCGAGTCGAATTTCCGGTCAAAATAGACTAGCTGCTTTTGCGGAATACAGCCCGTAAAGGCCAGAAACAGGAACAGAATAACGGGGATGCAAAGCCGGCAGTTGATGAAATGCTTCATAGGAGGGATGATGATTTACTTTAAAAATTGCCATGACAAATATAACATTTTTGCGACTGCAGAAGTTCACATGATACAAGCTTAAATTCATCGCACCGAGATATTTCAGGCTGTTTGCGAAGTTAAGGGAGTGGGCTGGGCGAACGTCAAACCACAGAGGACACAGAGGATCACAGAGGGGCAGTGATTGTTACTGCATTTACTCTGTGTCGCTTTGTGTTACTCTGTGGTTTTACGTGTTTTTTTACATATGGCCACAGATCACAGAATTGAATTGTATTGATCGGTGTTTCGATTTTGGCAATCTGTGATCTGTGGTCAAAATCAACTCCGTAAGCCCCAATCCCTTTGCCCGACGAAAAACACGAACCCAGGAACATGAAGCAATGAGCCGGAGATGCAGCTGCCTGTAACAGCTTACTTAACCCTCATTAGCCGTAAAGTCTTTGTTCCCTCCCGTGTGGTCAACCTTACCAAATACACGGTGATACTCGGATTGCTGTTGTCAGTCTCTTCGGGTTTCCAGCTAATAATATGTTCTCCGGCAGGCATTGCCTTCAGGTCCATCCTGTCCACAAGCCTTCCTGTTGCGTCGTAGAATGCAAGGGAAACGTCTGTGGTCGTTGCCAGTTGCATCCGGAGGTTAACAGTTTCCCGGAATGGATTGGGATAAGCCATAATTGCCTGTATTGCTTCACTTGTTGAAACTTCTGTGGTTTCTGTACCGGTAAATGTTATAAAAGCTGTCCCAAAGCTGGCAAAGGTGAGGGAAGAACCGGTAGTGGCCGCCCAGGATAGGTTGCTGTACTCCTGCATTTTTTCATGGTTCCAGAAACGGAGGGCGTATTTATGTCCTTCAGTAAAGCCGGGAAGGGGAATATCCGATGAAGGATCTGCCATGCTGGCCGACATCCCGAAAACTTCGGCACCATCGTAGACAGCTGCACCAACGCACAAATCTCCGTCGAAAATTCCTATTTCATCTCCTGGCTTCAATCCGTCGTTTCCTTGAAATCCTGTCAGAACAAAGTTCATAGGAGCATACAGGTCACCGGGAAATACTTCGGTAAAATGGGTCAATCCTTTTCCCGAAGGAGAGTTATTTTCTACAGACGATTTGTCTCCGCTCGTACTTGTGGTAAGAAAATCAAAGCCGGTCATGGTGACGTAGTATCCTTCTCCCGGCTTCAAACTGTCCACGCCAACGGTGAGCTTGCCCGACTGCAGCACGTTAATTCTTGTCAGATCGTCCTGAAGCTTGTAGAAGGTTTTTCTCTGTACCAGGGAGGCAAAAAGATCGGTAAATGCAGATGGATTCTTCGAGGGATATCCTATCAGGTTCTTTCCTTTTACAAGAGGAATCATTATGTTTCCGGGAACGGGCGATCCCTTAATCTGCATAGATGTACTGGTACGCATCCAGACATGATATCCTTCTTCAGGATGAATACGTTCGAGATTACTGAACCAAGTACCATCAGGCAGCTGGGTCATGAACCGCCCGGAACGGTCCTGTACTTTAATGAGTTGCTTGCCGGCAATCAATGGTGCGAAAACATGGCTGAGGCTGTCGTCGGCAGGAACCACAAAAAAGGAAACCATGTTCCAGCCTTCCTGCAGACGGAGGTTCTGCAGACTGTCGGCAGCGGTTGCCGGAGGATTGATAATAGGATCTGGTTGCGGAGTGCCTGCATTTCCATCAAAAATGCAGACAACTGCCTTCCAGGGACCCAGGTTTACTGATGCCGGCAGACTCTTCCCGCTCGCATCAATAGCATTTTTCCCGGTTGTCATGGAGGCAACAGATGCTGACGTATTTGCCAGAAGTCGGGAATTGATGTACGGATCGAAGGGGGAAGTGGCAACCTTATATAAGTGGATGTTGTCGAAATACATGGTGGCATCAAAGTACTTGCTGGTACCAAAAAGAAACTTGCCGGTCGTCGCTTTCCTTGAAGTGAAAATATAGCGGTATTCCACCCTGGCTGTATCGCAGGTTACAGCATAATTAAACTGTACGGGATTGTCGGCATCATCTTTCAACTGAATGGTTCCGGGTTTATCGCTTCTTGCTGAGAAGGAAATAAGATAACTTGCATCTGCACTGTAGCTGATGTTTTGGCTGCTGAGAAAAGCTCCGTATGTTGGACTGGAAGAAAGGAACCGGATCTGAACATATCCACCGTCCATTTTACCGTCATTTTTCCATGTGCGCTGGAAGTTGTCGGGATATCCCCACCAGTCGTTCAGATTGGTAGCAAAGGTTCCGTTTTTGAGCAGATCGGCCGACAGAGTATCGGTTACCTTTTGTGTGCTCCACCATACAGGGCTTTCGGATGAATGGGCGTCCTGGCCGTGAAAGGTTCTCCAGCCGCTCAGACTGAACAATGTTTCGCCTGAACCCTGAACTTTGTGAAAAATAGTAGCACGTGTAAACGGATTAGCATAAATATTAAAATCAAAATTTCCAAAGGTAGTTGGTTCACTACTGCTTAACGAAAGACTAACATCTCCCGGATTAATGGTGAAAAATGTATTGTGCATAACGGTATTTGCATAACTGCTGGAAGAAAGAGCCCTGTCGATAAGAATGGATAATCCGCCTCCGTAAACGGTATTACTGTCAACCGTATTGTCGAGGGAATTATGCAGGAAAATGGCTGTAGCCTGGCGGTCATTGATGATATTTCCAGTAACCTTGTTGGCAATGGAATAATCATCAAGATAGATGCCGAATCCCCAATTATGATAAGCTTTAATGGTTTCGTTCAGGTGGATGTTTTCAATGTAGTTTTCACGAATGGTGGAATTTTTCGAATAATCACCCCAGATATAGATACCTGCTCCGTCTTTCAGCGTCAGCAGGGCATTGGAAACCACATTGTGCTCGATGAGTGTATTTTTGCTATCACTTCTGATTCCGCTGTATCCGGTCGAATCAACTCTGTTGTTGGTTATTTTATTGGAGGATCCCATATGATTGATGAAAATTCCAATAGCTCCGTCATATCCGTTTTTACCATATCCTGGAACCAGCCCGATCTGTTTGACAGTATTGTTGTTGATGACACTGTTCTGCAACGAGGTGGCTGAAATGCCCTTGCCATAGCAGGAGCTGATCTGATTGGAAAGGATTCGTATCTGATCGCCCGTTTTGCACTCGATGCCCGAGACCATTGATTCGCGAACAGAACATCCCGAAAGTTCAATGTTGGTGCAACTGGAAAGATAAACAGCCGAGATTGTCTGGTACTCAAATGCCAGATTCTTAATTACAAGATTCTTCACCGAACCTGCATATATGCCGTAGGATTTGGAACAGGCTTGTATGGCGGAAGTGTCTTTGGCCGCTTTCAGATATACATACAGGGTATCGTTTCTCCAGTACCATTCACCGGGAGTGTCAAGTGAGGAGAATGTGTTTTCAAGGTAATAGATATATCCTGGCTGAATGGTGTATTCCACACCCGGATTCATGGTCAGACTTCCGGGTGTATAAGATGATACCGTGCTATAATCCCAGGTATAGTCGCTCGTGCGGACACGGCATGTTGCCCCGTTCCAGTATCCGGAAGGCTGGGTAAGCTCTGCATCGCCTATCCAGGTGGTTGAATTGCTGTTGTCGGCTGTAAACCAGTTCCCCGCATTGGGCGTCCGTGCAAGGAAATACAGGGAATTGTTTACATAAACACTCAAGGGTTTCTGTTTGACAATGGCTTTGTAAATTAACCCCTTATGCTGTATCCAGCCTGAATAGGGCTGGGCTCCCGTAATAACCGGCAAATCGCCGCTTCCGTATGCATCAATAGTAATGGGTTTTGTATCCGAACCAAGGTTGTTCAGACTTATTTGCCCGAAAAAACGGCTGCCCCGTTTCAGAAGGATTTTGTCTCCCGGTTTGATCTGGGATGCAATGTTATTGAGTTTATCCAAGGTTTTCCAGGCACTTGTTTCTGTCGTACCTGCATTCCGGTCATCTCCTTGCCGGGAGTCGAGGTAGTACGTGGTCTGAGCCGGCGCTGTCAGTACCGATAACAACAGCAGAATGATTCCTGTTACTACCAGTAACAGAAACCGTTTTTCTCTTCTTTTCTTCATCGCATCATTCTTTTGGTTCAACATCATTTTCTGTTCGTAATGGCACAAAACATCCTCCTCAAATGGCAAAAGCCATTTTTGACGAAGTGACATTTTTTAATGTCAGGAGATTAAAATTCTATGTTAAATGCAATTTTTTATACGACGAAAAGTAGTAAGGTCGTTACAGTTATTTTCGCCCTAAAAATGATTTGGAATGATTCTAAATAATTTTATAAGAATCGGAAAATCAATCATATAAAACTTTGGCTACCCCTGCCTAACGCATGGTTATAAAAAAATTTGTCTAACATTTCTTCGTAAAATGGGAGGGGGGAAAAAATCTGACCGGAGGACCCGGTTCATGTTTTCTGCTAACGAATATAAATTGTCTGAACATTTACAAATTCCCTGATTCCGTGCCATGAGAGTTCCCGGCCGTAACCAGACTTTCCTGTACCACCAAAGGGAAGCCGCGGATCGGATTTAACCATTTCGTTGATAAAGACGGCTCCGTCACCAAAGCCAGGAATCATCCTTTCAGCCCGTTTTAGATCCGATGTAAATATGGTGGCCCCCAGCCCGAAAGCGGAACAGCCTGCCAGTTCCATCATTTTCTCTTCATCCGGGGCCTTCGTGATGACAGCCACCGGCCCGAAAACTTCTTCCCGGAAAACGGGCATTTCAGGGGTCACATTGATCATTACGGTAGGTTCAAAGAAAGCTCCCTGCCGATGACCTCCGTACAGGACAGTGGCACCCATGTACTGCGAAGCGGTAACCTGACGTTCCACATTAACAGCATGCGCTGTCCCTGCCAGCGGTCCCATTTCCGTACCGGGATTCATGGGATCTGAAACAATGATTTTTTGGGCTTTTTGCAGGAACATTTCAACAAAAGCATCGTACACTTTTTCGTGAACAATAAACCGTTTTGCTGCAATGCAACTCTGGCCCGCGTTCTGCATGCGCGATCTGAACCCCGTTTCAACGGCAGAGGAAAGATCGGCGTCGTCCAGCACCAGAAAAGGATTGCTACCGCCCAGTTCGAGTACTGTTTTTTTCAGTTGACGGCCGGCCAGAGCAGCTACGTCGGATCCAGCTTCTTCACTTCCGGTAAGAGTTACAGCTTTTACACAGGGAGCAGCGATAAGACCAGGAACCTTTGCGGAGCCTGCTGGAATATTCTTAAAAACGCCTTCAGAACATCCTGCCTGCAGAAAAATATCTTCCATCAGGGCTGCACATTGTTGTACATTGGATGCATGTTTCAATATAACGCAATTTCCGGCCAGCAGGGTCGGAACGGCACACCGAAATACCTGCCAGAAAGGAAAATTCCATGGCATAATGGCCAGAATGCTCCCCAGCGGGGCATAACGGACATAACTGCGCGTTGCATCGGTTAGAATACCTTCGTCCCGCAAAAAATCCGGGCCGTTTTCAGCATACCAGGAACAAACCCAGGCACACTTTTCCACCTCGGCTATGGATTCGCGGATGGGCTTCCCCATTTCGGAAGTTATGGTGCGGGCACACATCTCCTTGTTGGCCAACAATATACGGCCGGTTTCCATTATCAGATCGGCCCGCCTTGCAATGGCCAGATGGCTCCAGTGATGAAAAGCCTTTTCTGACTGATGGATGGCTTCCTGAATCTGTTTGTCAGAAAATTCAGAGACAGTGGCAATGCATTTGCCTGTGTAAGGATTGATGCTTTTCAACTTCATAGTCTTTTTTTATCAAAGTTGGAATTTTTTCCGTCATTTTGACCAACAGTCCATTTTTTCTATCTTCAACCCCGCCAAATCCTTTCAATAATGAAAAAGTTTTTTTATCTGGCATCAGCTGTTCTCCCCTTGCTTTTCTGCTCGCCGGGGTTGTTTTCACAGGATCAGGGCATACCGCTTCCGGAGCATCCGCGACCCGATTTTGAGCGACAGCAATGGATGAATCTCAACGGAGTCTGGGATTTCCGTTTCGATAAGGAAAATTCAGGAGAGAAAAATTTATGGTACAGGGAATTTCAGCCGGAAAAGAAAATCCTGGTTCCTTTTTCCTGGGGTTCTCCCTTATCGGGTGTGGCCAACGAAGCTGACATAGGATGGTATTCACGTACTATTAACATTCCGGAATCCTGGAAAGGGAAACGGATTTTTATTGTTTTTGGGGCCTCCGACTGGAGAACCACAGCCTGGCTTGACGGTACCAGGCTGGGTTTTCATCAGGGAGGTTATACCCCCTTTGAGTTTGAAATAACCCCGCTTTTTACACCCGGGAAAACCCACCGGCTGGTTGTAAAAGTTGACGACTCCCCAGCACCTTATAACCTGGAAGGGAAACAAGGGTATGGTCCTGCACGTGGCTTCTGGCAAACGGTTTACCTTGAAGCCCGTGGAATCAATTACCTGAAAAAGGTACATTTTGTGCCTGACATTGATCGTTCCATGGTGCAGATAAACTATACCCTCCAACAGCCGTTGGAAAAGCCTTCTGAACTGATGATTTCCATTTCTCTTCCTTCCGGAAAAGATACTGTCATTATGAAAAAACTGAAGAAGGGGGAAGAGTCCGGAATCCAACTCATTTATCTGCCCGGTTCCCGCCTCTGGAACCTCGATGATCCATGGCTTTATGACACAAAGCTTAGACTTGTTACCGACCACCAAACAGTGGATGAGGTCAAAACCTATTTTGGTATGCGGAAAATTAGTGTGATGCATCTTCCTGGCACATCCTTTCCCTATATTGCCCTGAATAACAAACCGGTCTACCTTCAGCTCACACTCGATCAATGCTATCATCCCGAAGGTTATTATACCTATCCTTCTGATGCCTTTATGCGAGATGAAATTCTTCGTTCAAAAAAGATTGGTCTTAATGGAAACAGGTTGCATATCAAGGTTGAAATTCCCCGCAAACTATACTGGGCAGATAAACTGGGGTTGCTAATCATGGCCGATGTGCCCAACAGCTGGGGAGAACCCGGGCCTGAAATGAGAAAAGAATGGCAATATGCCATGGAACAGATGATCGATCGGGATTTCAACCATCCTTCCATTTTTTCCTGGGTTCTTTTCAATGAAACCTGGGGGTTGTTTTCCCGCGATGGGGAACAAAGAGTATATGCCGATAGCACAGCGCAATGGGTGGAACAGGTGTATCACCTTGCAAAAAAACTTGATCCGACCCGCCTGGTGGAGGATAATTCAGCCTGTAACTACGACCATGTCGTGAGTGATATCAATTCGTGGCATAGCTATTTGCCCGGTTACGCATGGAAAGACTTTATGAAGGTAGTTACTGACAGTACATTCCCTGGTTCTTCATGGAATTACCGGCATCCTGCGGTTCAGAAGGAGGCCCCTATGATCAACAGCGAATGCGGTAATGTTTGGGGGTATCATGGGAGTACCGGCGATGTGGACTGGAGCTGGGATTACCACCGCATGATCAATGAGTTCCGGATGCATCCCAAAATGGGAGGATGGCTATATACCGAACATCATGATGTTATCAACGAGTGGAACGGATACTACCGCTATGACCGCAGTGAAAAGGAAACCGGACTGGGCGAACTGGTTCCAGGCATGAGCCTTAACGACCTGCACAGCCCGTTCTATCTTTCCGCTGGAAACGAATTATGCCGGCAGGTTTTTCCTGACGAAGAAATTATTCTCCCTCTCTTCGCTTCTTTCATGACGGATGCTTCCGTAGGAGATTCCCTCCTTGTTGTTCATGAAATGGAGGCATGGGATCAGTTCGGACATCATAATTATGTGGCTTCCAGTGAGAATATGATACCATATAAACCATGGTTTCAAGGCCATCTGGCCGACCTGAACGTGCACATGCCTTGCTATCCAGGACTGGCATTGCTTTCCTGGCGGCTGGAAACACGTACCGGCAAGATTCTGCACAGGAACTTCACAACTTTCTACATAACCGCTGGAAATACACCCGAAAGGGAAACACTTACACGGCAGGGAACCAGTTTTGATCTGGTACGATTCCGGCCTGCATCGTATGTTTCTGCCAGCTGGACGACCAAAACCCGACAGGTACTGAACGGGCTGAAAGTATGGGGCGACGGAAGCGGCTATTTTGAATACAGGATTCAATGGCCCTCGGGTCTGAAAAAGGACAAAATTGGCGGACTTACTTTTCTTTTTGAGGCATCGGCAAAGGAACTGCTGGGCAAAGACCGGCCTGACAGCCAGCAACGGGACGGAGATTATATGCGGGGGGAAGGGTTCCATGACCCGGGACGCAATCCCAATGCCTACCCCATGACCGATACCCGGAAATTCCCTTCCCTTCTCACGGTGAGGGTGAACGGAGTTGCGGCCGGGCAATATTATCTTCCTGATGATCCTGCTGATCACAGAGGAATTCTGTCGTGGTTTTCCCAGCCACAAAACGGAAAGCTTGACGAAGCCGGCTCATACGGATACCTGGTGCAGGCTGTAATTCCCCTAGAGTCTCTGCAGGAAGGGAAAGATATTATTATCCGGCTGGAGGTAAATGACAGATTACCAGGAGGACTGGCCATATATGGAGAACGATTCGGGAGGTATCCTCTTGATCCGACGCTGGTGTTTCAATTAAAAACAGAATAACCGTCAGGAAATCAATGTTCTGCTGCACGAGGGGTCAGCATAATGGGCAGAAATAGCCTGCAAGATTAGGGTTAAAACACAAACTATCACTTCAGTTTTTTCACGGGCCGGTAGTTTTCAGGAGCATCGGCAAAAACCTGTGCCCCGTTTATTTCTTTCTTTACCTTGTCAAATACCATGGCAACTCCCGTAAACCGGTAACCGGGAGTTGTTATATTGGTATAATGCCCCTTGCTGTGAACCCATCCGTCAACCATCTGATATGCTGCTTGTTCATAGGTTTCTACAACGATGGTTTTTGTTCTGGAACCTGTAGCATAGATCGGAACCAGCACGTAACCCCTTGCAAGGTTTTCAGCTGCGGCAGTAAAAGGAAATCCATAGTAATCAAGGCGTTCTTTCAGTGTTTTCTTTCTGCGGTTTGTCTGAAAATGAGTCAGCTCCTTTTTCCCTTTCTGGTATCTAGCCTGATCCAATGCTGCCAGGTACAGGAGGGTGTCGTTCTGCAGTGCATTCAGTCCATGGGCTTTCCTCACGCTGTCGATTTTTATTTTCACAAAATGCTCCATCAGACCCGTATCGAAATGATCAGCATCAATGCGTTTGTCGCTCAGGTTCTGAGCTATGACATCATTCACGGGCCTGACGGCAAAGAATGAAATCAGACCAGCAATCCATACCAATTTTTTCATATCTGTTTTTTGATTACTATTCCTTCAATCCATTGAGCTATAACCTCAAGAACCTCCGGATTGATTGTTTCTTCAATTGATCCATACTCCAATCCGTCACCTGTTTTGCATTTCTGAAACAAATGATTCAGTCCGTCCATCTTTTTGATGGTATAAGATTTGCATTTTCCTTCCCTGAGAGCCTTTGAAATCGCATCCAGGTTCGGGTCGGCCTGTACCTGGGTATCTTTGCTTCCGTTCAGTGCCAGTACCGGACATTGCACTTTTCTTAACGTTTTTGCCGGCTGGTAAGAAAGACAGAATCTCCACCAGGGGTTGGAGAATGTCCTGATCATTCCATCCAGTTGTTCGGGCGTCCAGGAGAGTAGTTTTTTTTCGGCTTCGGGCAGGTCCGCATAGGCCTTTCGTATTTTAGCGGCAGCAAGAACGGTATCTTTTGCCACTGCCATAGTTTCGAAAATCTTTTTACGGAACCGTATTTCGGCCTGTATCTGCTCTTCTGATTTTCCGAGCATTTTTAACTGGCGTCCAATCTGATAAAGAACGATCTGATCCATTCCTATGCCCGGACCGGCAAGGAGAATAATAAATGCCACCTGTTTTGATCGTGCAGCGACCACAGGAGCCACCATTCCTCCTTCGCTGTGCCCGATAAGTCCTGTTTTTGCAGGATCAATTTCCTGGCGTGTTTTCAAATAAGCAAGAGCTGCCAGCACGTCCGTGGCAAAGTCGGCGGTTGTGGCATCGTTGAAATTGCCGGAAGATTGTCCGGTACCACGGTCATCAAAACGCAGTACGGCAATCCCCCTGCGGGTAAGATAGTCAGCAAGTACCAGAAACGGTTTATGACCGAACAATTCTTCATTCCTGTTTTGTGGGCCTGAACCGGAAATCAGGATGACTGCCGGAAATGGACCTTTACCCTGCGGAACTGTGAGGGTGCCGGCAAGCGTAATTTTGTCCCGGTTGTTTTCAAAGGTTACCTCTTCTTCTTTGTATGGAAATGGTTTCTTTGGTTCCTGGGGTCTTTTTAGCCCGGGCATTGAGTCTGTTTTATGCAGAACAAGGGGAAGCCTGAATCCACCTTGCCGGAAATCGCATACCATCGTCCTGTCGGTCGAATCAACAGTGCCTTCCACTTCTATCCGAAGCGAACGCATGCTCAGCGTCACCTTCTTTCCGGCATGTGTTACCTGATCGAAGGGAAAATCGTTCGGGCTCTGTTCAATGGAACGAAGACTTGCCTTGAGACTGTCGTTGTCGTCAGTGAAAAATGTAATAGCAATTGTCAGTTCTCCTCCGCCTGGAACCTTCAGTTTTCCGCTCCATATTCCAGGAAGGCAGGGTTGGGCAAGCGCCGGCGTTAGAGGAAGAACTGCCAGCAAAAACATGATTATATAATAGGTGTACGTTTTCATACCTTGGGTTTTAGGTCTTTAATATTAGTAACTATGGCTTTTACAGTAAAGATCCCATAAAGGTTTGTAATCGAGAATCTGAAAATTAATCCTTTCCTCTTCTTCAAACAGTTTGCAGAAAGAGGAAGGAGACAGAACGGATGCTGCTTTGAATAATGGTTCGTACATTGCAGGTTTAAGGTCTCTGACGCCGTTTTTTACGTAATAAATCTTCAGCCACAGGCTATATGCTTCCTGGTCGGTTACTTCCGGTAAAATGAGTGGTTCAAGTATCCCGGTTGCATAATCGTATGCCAGGAAGGTCATGAATAGTCTGGCAAGATCTTTTCTGAATTTCGGGGATGGAGGATTCGCATTGAAGTACTGATATATATAACGGAGAGAGGAAGCTGCTTCGCCGAATTTCTCATAACCTTTTCGCAAAGTGAGATTGATTTTTTCGAAATGGGCAAAGAGCTTCATTTGTTCCAGACCTTTGTCAGGAAGGTTGGTGCCGGTAAGCTGGGTAAGCTTCAGAAGTCGTTCAGGGCTGCTGAAAAACGAAAAATCGGAAGGGGTTTTAAGAGCGGCCGAATTGATCAACCGGGCCTGAAAATTGTATTCCACCTCAGGAGGTGTTCCTCCGACTCCGGAAAGCAGCAGAAGAAATCGCAATTCCTTGTCTTCATTTATTTCGTGTGGTCTATAACAGAGGTCGTACCAGATTTTTCTGGCCGCTAGGGGCATCAATGGATCCTTTGCCATCGAAAGGCCGGGCATCAGAGGTTGTTGGAATACCTGCATATCGGCCAGAAGGGGAAGGGTATCAACTGCCTGATAGGAAAGTCTTCCAGCCTGAAGTTCGAGCAGCAAATAATCAAGAATATCAGCCATCTTCTTAATCGCTTCCTTTGGCAGCGAGGCTCCGGGTTGTTTCTGGCACTGACTCTGGTATTTCCTGAATAGGGTGAGGTATTCAGTTATCGCCTGTCTGTGGATGGTCGCAGCAGGAACGGATGGGAAAAATGATACCAACACTTCACTGTATCGCTGGGCATCCAGCAAAGGCCGCAGGGAACCCAGGGCATTTTCATTTACATACTTTCTTACCTTTGAAGTATCGGAATTTTTCAGGAAGTTCAGCAAAGGATCGTTTATCTGCTGTCGAAACATTTCCCAGTTTTCGGCAGCCTGGACGCTGAAGGAAACATTAGCCGGAACGTGTTGGCGCATGGAATCGCTCAAGATAGATGCCCTGCTGAGGAATAGCCGGTTGTTGAGCGGATAACTTCCTTCAATGCTGGCAAAGGAAGTTATGGAGATCCGCGAAATGCCGGAAAAATTATCGTGCAGAAAGTTCTGTACACGTTGTATCATCTGCGGATCGGGTATCGTTTCATTGACGGCATAGTAAAACCGGAACGCGACAGTTTGCAGTTTTTCCGGAGGCTGGTAACAGGTGCACAGATCAGGCGGAGGAAGGGGAATAAGAGGTATTATAGGATAATAACGGAACATGGTATCGCGCAGATGATGAAAACTCACAATTCCGCATATCCTGTTGTTTTTCAGAAACAATACATTGATTTCGCGCAGGTCAGGAATTCCGGCCTCAAGGGGTCCCAGATTGACAAATACCAGATCGTTGGGCTTATAACTAGATCTCCCCTGTGCATTGAGCCGAAGTATCTTTGACCGGTAAACCGGTACAACAGGTACTCCGTTGAAAGCTTTTTTCCCATTGCGCCGCGAAGGCTCCGTAAATGCCTGTCCTGATGAGCATTCGTAGGGTGCAAACGGGACAATCTCTGCGATCATTCCATCAAACTTCTCCCTGAAAAACAGAGCGGCATCCCTGTATTTTCCTGCATTGAATATGATCCCATCAGCGGTAACTTTCAATCCGGAATATTTCAAGGCCGGTTCGTACCGTTTCCATGCCTGAAGATCTTCCGGTAACGGGTTTGGTTTCACTGACGAGGCGGTCTGGGCTCCGGCAGGGATTCCAGACAGGGATAAGCAGATGAGAAACAGGAGGAGAAACAGCATCGGAAAGTAAATAATTCACGATATGAAAATAATAAAATAGGTTGAATAGAACATGATTCCGGATTGGCAATAATTTTATAAATTGGGCAGGATTTCATCCGGAAGAAATAGCACAACCATGAAAAAAACGTTATTCATCTCCTTTTTGCTGATCCTTATACTCCCTGCCTGCATACCATCAGGTGAGCCTAAACAGGAATCAAAATCCATTCAGTATCCTTTTCAGGATCCTTCCCTTCCAATAAAGGAACGGGCTAAGGATCTGGTGTCACGTCTTACACTCGAAGAAAAGGTGCAGCAGATGATGTACAATGCACCGGCCATCGAAAGGCTGGGAATTCCTGCCTATCCATGGTGGAGTGAATGCCTGCACGGAGTGGCAAGAGCTGGAAAAGCAACAGTATTTCCTCAGGCCATCGGTATGGCTGCATCGTTCGATCCTGACCTTATCTCCAGAATTGCTTCTGCAATTGGTGATGAAGGTAGGGCATTCTTTCATGCAGCTGATAAACGGGGCAACCGGCTTCAGTACGGCGGATTAACTTTCTGGACACCCAACATCAATATCTTTCGTGATCCGCGATGGGGAAGGGGACAGGAAACATACGGTGAAGATCCCTGGCTGACAGGAACACTCGGTTCGGCTTTTGTGAAAGGCTTGCAGGGTGATAATCCCCATTACCTGAAAGCAGCTGCCTGTGCCAAGCATTTTGCCGTACACAGTGGTCCCGAAGCCCTGCGCCATGGATTCAATGCAGTGGTCAGCATGCAGGATATGAACGAAACCTACCTCCCTGCCTTTAAGAAACTGGTGGAAGCTGGTGTGGAAGGTGTAATGTGTGCTTACAACCGCACCAATGACGAACCTTGTTGCGGAAATACTTTCCTTTTGCAGGAAAAACTTCGTAAGGAATGGAAATTTAACGGCTATATAACATCCGACTGTTGGGCTCTGGTAGATTTCTATGAAGGCCATAAGGTGGTTAAAAATGCTGTGGAAGCCGCTGCTCTTGCATTGAAAAGAGGTGTCAACCTCAACTGTGGTTCCGTATATTATCCCTCTCTGGTGGATGCGGTGAAGCAAGGACTGGTGAAAGAACAGGAAGTGGACAGTGCACTGGTTCAGCTTTTTCTCACCCGCTTCCGGCTGGGGCTTTTTGATCCTGCTTCGAAAGTCCCCTATGCCAAAACGCCGGAATCCATAATTCACAACCAGGAGCACAAAGCCCTTGCCCGTGAAGCAGCCCGTAAATCAATTGTTCTGCTGAAAAACAAAAACAACGTTCTTCCGCTGAAAAAAGATACCAGATATGTGTATGTAGTAGGACCCAATGCAACCAATGCAGAAGTGCTTTTGGGCAATTACTACGGTGTAAGCGATAATCTGAACACCATTCTGGCCGGCATTGCCGCTAAGGTTCCTCCGGGTTGTTTCATCCAATACAAACAGGGCTGTCTTCTTGACAGGGAGAACATCAATCCTATTGACTGGACAACTGCAGAAGCCAAGCAGGCTGACGCAACCATAGCCGTTATGGGACTTAGCGGCAACCTCGAAGGGGAAGAGGGAGAATCCATTGCTTCCGCAACTAAAGGAGACCGACTGGATATAGGTTTACCTGCCAACCAGGTTAATTTCCTCAAAAAACTCAGGGAAGGAAATACCAAACCCATTATTGTGATCGTGACCGGAGGAGGCCCTGTTGCCATGCCTGAAGTTGAAGAATTGGCTGATGCTATTCTGTTTGTATGGTATCCCGGAGAGGAAGGAGGAAATGCTGTAGGTGATATATTATATGGTGATGCCTTTCCATCCGGACGTCTGCCTGTTACCTTTCCCCGGTCGGTTGATCAACTTCCTCCCTTTGAGGATTATAGTATGAATGGCCGCACCTACCGCTTTATGGAAAAGGAACCGTTGTATCCTTTCGGTTTTGGACTTTCTTATACAACTTTTTCTTTTTCTGATATCCGTTTAAGCAGTAACCAGCTTCAGAAGGGGAAAAATCTTCAGGTAAAAGTGTCTGTTACCAATTCTGGAAAACGGGAAGCAGAAGAAGTGGTACAACTGTATGTTAAACCTCCCAAAGCATCCTTCCGTGTTCCTTTTGCATCGCTCCGGGGGGTGAAAAGAGTCCTTCTTGCTCCGGGAGAGAAACAGGATGTTGAATTCACACTGACGCCGGAAGACCTGTCGGTGGTGGATGAAAAGGGAAATCTTGTGCAAATAGAAGGAACTTATGAGATTGTTGTTGGTGAATCTTCGCCTTCTCCACGCAGTGAGGCACTCGGAGCAGCGACACCTGTTATGGGTAAAATACATATCATGTAAAAGTCTGTATCCTCCCCCCACCGGCTGGAAATTTCATTCGCTTTCTGTATGTATTTTTCCGCAATTCTCCCGTTGCGATCAGCCTGCTTCTGACGACAATTCCTGCTGATTTACCGACAAAAAGCAAAAAAATGCCGCAAAGTGTATAATGTGAATAAAATTTTTATAATTTGGCGGTAACCTAATTTTCACTGATTAACTAACTAAATTTAACCTATGAAAAAATGTGCATTTTTTTTGCTGCTACTCGCTGTAGCGGGAATGCAGCTGGTGTATGCACAGGGTTTGCAGGTTACCGGTAAGGTGACCAACGCTGCTGACGGGCAGCCAATACCCGGTGTATCCATTGTTGTGAGAGGGACAACCATAGGTACCATTACCGACATTGATGGTACGTATAAGTTGACAGTTCCCTCGAATGCGGTTTCTCTCATGTTCAGTTTTGTGGGGATGAAAACGGTTGAAGTCCCCATCGAAGGCCGCACCACCATCGACGTTGCGATGGAAGAAGAACTCACAAGACTGGACGAGATTGTAGTGGTTGGGTACAGTACCCAGAGGAAAACCGACATTACCGGTGCTGTTTCGGTAGTTGATGCCGACGCCCTTGTTTCCCAGCCGGCTCCCAACATCGGGAAACAGCTCCAGGGACGCGCTGCAGGAGTGACTGTGTATACTTCTGGTGACCCGACAGCAATCGCTACCATCCGTATCCGCGGTATCGGAACCATCAACGACAACGGACCTCTGATTGTTATTGACGGTGTTTCCACCCGCGACCAGAACCTGAACAACATCAACCCCAACGACATTGAGTCGGTTCAGATTCTGAAGGATGCTTCTGCTTCTTCCATTTACGGTGCCCAGGCCAGCAACGGGGTTGTGATTATTACCACCAAACATGGAAAGGCCGGCCGTATGCAGATTAGTTACAGCGGGTACTATGGAACCCAAAAAGCGACTAAGTCTTACGACTTACTCGACACGAAAGGATGGATGGATTACTGGGTGCGTGCACAAAAAACTTCCATCATTCTCCGTAACTGGGGAGCAGGTATCAATACTGGCAAAACCTTCAATGAACTTTACAATGATCAAAACCTCTGGGCTAATGATAGCAGATATGCAACCAGTCATGCCCAATTTGGTCCCATTTCCAACCCAAGCCTTCCTGATTATATCATTCCTGCTGGGCATCATGGAGACGTTACGGATTCATGGAGTCCTACCAACCGCATAACGAAGCTTGGCAATACTAACTGGTTTGACGAGATCACCCAGGTTGCCCCCATGCAGAGCCACCAGATCACTGCCAGTGGAGGTACGGAAAATAGTAATTACAACTTTGGTTTTAACTACTTCGATCAGAAAGGGATTGTATATACAACCTTCATGAAAAGATACTCCTTCCGTGCCAATACCGAGCTAAAAGTTAAAAACGCCATCAGATTTGGTGAGAATTTCACTTTTGCTTATACCGATTCTCATAGCGAAGGCTGGCAGAACGAGGGATGGCCCGGTTCCATGGTTTATCGTATGGTTCCCTGGGTTCCTGTATATGATGTGGCCCATCAATTTGCAGGTACAGGAGCCGACGGTGCCGGAAATGCCCAGAATCCATATGCCATGCTCTGGCGCGATGGTCATAACAAAGACAGAGGAATTCGTTTGTTCGGAAATTTATTTGCCGAAGTAAATTTCCTGAAACACTTCAACTTTAAATCTTCTTTTGGTTTAAGTTATGGCGCTTTTAACGGGTATAGCTTCCGCTGGCCCAACCCAGAACATAGCGAAGGTTCCAACGCTACGACCCTTTATGAATACATGAACTGGGGATTGCGCTGGGTATATAATAACACACTTACTTTCAATTATGCCATAGGTTCTGATCATACTATTACAGCTCTTGCAGGCACAGAAGCTATTGCTGACGGAATAGGCCGCGAATTGAATGGAAGACGTCAGGATTATCCCTTTTATTCGGATGAAAATACCTGGACACTTGGAAACGGAAGTACTACCGGCATGGAAAATAACAGCTGGTACTATGGCAAATTTACTTTGTTTGGTATTTTTGCCCGGGCTGATTATGCATTCAGGAACAAATATCTGTTGACTGCGATCGTCCGCCGTGACGGATCCTCCCGTTTTGCTGAAGCAAACAGGTATGGAGTTTTTCCATCTGTGTCACTTGGTTGGAGATTGTCCAAGGAAAATTTCATGCAGTCGCTTACCTTTGTAAACGATCTTAAACTGCGTGCTGGGTATGGAATTACCGGAAATCAGGAAATTCCTGCTGCATATAACTATGCGTATACTTACGGGACTGATCCTAGAAACTTCAATTATGATATTTCGGGTTCTAATACAGGTAGTTTTGTTGGGATGCGCCTTACCCAGTTTGGAAACCCCGAAACAAAATGGGAAGAAACAAGGATGACAAACGGAGGCATAGATGCTGTACTATTTAATTCGGCTCTGGAATTGAACTTTGACGTATATAAGAAGAATACTTCCGGAATGCTCGTTCAAGCTGCTTATTCAAATCTGGCCGGTCTTGCAAGTGCTCCATATATAAACATAGGAAGCATGAAGAATACCGGCTTTGATCTGGCTCTTACATATCGTGGTAAAGCAGGGGAACTTCGTTATGACGTGACGGCAACCATCTCCCATTATAAAAACGAAGTAACACAACTCGATTATAATGATGCCACTAAATTCTATGGAGGTGGTGAATCACGTTTCGGATATACTACTATTATTACCAAAGGACAGCCTATTTCAATGTTCTATGGTTATCAGATTGAAGGGATTTACAAAAGCTACGATGAACTGAAAAATCATACCAGACAGATAGAAATTAACAATGATTCAGCATCCCTTGCATCCGACAAGTGGCGTGCTTCCCTGGGAAAATTCAAGTACAAAAATGTAAACGGAGATACTATCGTTAATGAAAATGACAAAACCATTATTGGCAATCCGCATCCCGATTTTACCTACAGCCTTGATTTTAACTTTACATGGAAGAACTGGGAGCTGAATCTCTTCTTTGTGGGTTCACAGGGTAATGACGTCTACAACTACGTAAAATACTGGACTGATTTCGCTGGTTCTTTTATCGGTAACCGAAGCAAGAAGATCCTGACCGATTCATGGGAATTTGGCAAGGGAGACACTCCATTACCTATCCTCGACATCAACAGTCATGAATGCAACTATTCTACATCTTATTATGTAGAGGACGGTTCCTTCCTGCGTTGCAAAAATGTTCAGCTTTCATACAATCTTCCTAAAAGCCTCCTTGGGAAGATTGGGGTTGACAATATGAAGGTATATGGTCAGGTTACAAACCTCTTTACCATAACGAAATACACCGGTCTTGATCCTGATGTTGGTTCACTTTATCTTGGCGGTGGTGGCGACTGGCAACGTGGACTCGACTATGGAGCCTACCCACAACCACGTGCTGTGATTTTCGGAGCCATGATTAACTTCTAACCCTGTACTAAAGAATTTACTCTATGAAAAATAATGTATATAAAAAACTTATTCTGCTGGTTACAGTGGCTTTTTTAACTGTAACCTGTTCAGAAGATTTCCTGACAGTACGACCTCTGGGGAGTGTTGACAGGAATACGTTGATGAACAGCCTTGGTATTGAAATGATCGTAACGGGTGCTTATTCTTACATTAATCCTCCTCTTTACGGCTGGGGAAAAGACCCAAACAACTGGACATTTGGATCAATCTGCGGCGGAGATGCTTATAAAGGGACTGAAGCTACTGACCAGCCTCCCATTAATCAATTGGAGATTTATGCTACCCATGCTGACAATTCATATCTCACTGATAAGTGGTCGACCTGTTATGACGGTATCCGCCGGTGCAACGATGGAATTATACTGATAGAGGAATCACCTGTGGCTGCTGAAGTTACTGCTGAGTACAAAACCCGGAAGTTGGCTGAATTGCGTTTTTTGCGTGGATTTTATTATTTTGAACTGGCCAAGGTGTTTTCGGCAAAGGTTCCTTATCTCGACGAACAGATTATCAAGGATAATATTAATAACCCTATTGTACCAAATGATGTTGAGATATGGGATAAAATTGAAGCGGATTTTGAATGGGCTGCAAATAATCTCCCTGAGTCATGGGGAAGTTCGGGAGCCGGAAGGGCCAATAGCTGGGCTGCAAAGGCTTTTCTGGCTAAGGTCAAAATGTTCCAGGGAAAATTTGCTGAAGCACTGCCACTTCTTACTGATGTCATCGAACATGGCGTTACAGCCAAAGGTGACAAATATGACCTCGAAGACCATTTTGAATATAACTTTGATGTTACATATGATAATGGCAAGGAATCCGTTTTTGCCATCCAGAACAACATCGGCGACGGTACCCGTATCCATGGCAGCCCGGGTCACTCCCTGAATTATCCTTACGGAAGTTCAGCTCCGGGAGGATGTTGCGGATTCTTCCAGCCGTCCCATAGCCTGGTGAATTCCTATAAGGTGGACAACGATGGGCTTCCTTTCCTCGACAGCATTGTGTTCGAGGTTGACCTGAAAAATGATGAAGGGTTGGAATCCAGCGAATCTTTCACTCCCGACAACACAACTCCGCTTGATCCCCGCCTCGACTGGACAGTAGGCCGCCGTGGTATTCCCTATCTCGACTGGGGTATCCATCCGGGCAAGGACTGGATCCGCGACCAGCAATATGGGGGGCCTTATTCTCCCAAGAAGAATGTGTATCGCAAGCGCGACTATGATGCCGGCATGACCGAACTTCAGGACTGGTGGGCTCCGGGCAGCGCCCTGAACACCGGCCTGATGCGTTTTGCTGATGTACTTCTGCTGGCGGCCGAATGCCAGGCGGAAACTAATTCGGGTGACCTTGGTCTGGCCTATGTAAACCAGGTGCGCGCAAGAGCAGCCAATTCCGTGGTGAAGTTCGATGACGGAACCCCTGCTGCCAACTACCATGTTGGCCAATATACCAATTTCCCCGACAAGAATTTTGCCATAAAGGCTATACGCTATGAGCGCAAACTCGAACTGGCTATGGAGGGCCACAGATTCTTCGACCTGGTACGCTGGGGTACTGCACAGACAGAATTGAACGCGTACATCAACAAGGAAAGGAAAAAGAGACAGCAATTCATCGGTGCCAGCTTTGATGAGCCCTGCGATCTTTATTTCCCAATTCCTGTTCAGCAGATCGAACTGGCCGGCGGAAAGATTAAGCAGCCTACACCGGGGTGCAACTATTAACGCATTCCTGAACGGATAAAAAAAGGCCGGCTCAATGCCGGCCTTTTTTATTGGGCCTTATTTACGTTCTCGGTAGTTCCATTCACGGCATATTCTTCCAGTTCCCTTTCCTGCACGTTGAGTGCATAGATTTCATCGTGCTGGCTTAGATCCAGGCCAATGGTTTCGCTCTGCTTTGAAACACGAACCGGAATAAAAAGATTAGTTACTTTATAAATGAGAAAGGATCCGGAGAATACATATACGCCAACTATCACAATAGCCAGAAGGTGATACAAAAATGTTTCTGGTTTGCCGAAAACCAGTCCCACATCCCGGGCAAAGATACCGGTAAGGATCATTCCCATGATTCCTCCCACTCCGTGCGTAGGGAAAACGTCGAGGGCATCATCAACCGAGGTTTTGTTTTTCCAGTGTACGGCAATATTGCTCACAACTGCTGCGGTTGTACCTATAAACAGGCTGGCTCCCACGGAAACGTAGCCGGCGGCAGGAGTGATAGCTACCAGCCCGACAACTGCACCAATGCAGGCACCCATGGCGGAAGCCTTGCGTCCGCGTAAAGTATCAAAAAACATCCAGGCAAGCATGGCAGCCGCCGAAGCAGTATTGGTATTCAGAAAAGCTTCCACGGCCACCGAATTCGCGGCAAGTGCCGAACCGGCATTAAATCCGAACCAGCCAAACCACAGCAGGGCAGTGCCCAGCATCACAAAAGGAATATTGGCCGGGCGGTAGGCTACTTTGTGTTCCGCCCTCTGGCCAAGAAATAAGGCTCCGGCTAAGGCAGCAACCCCTGCGGCCATGTGCACTACCGTACCTCCCGCAAAATCAAGAACCCCCAGCCGACGCAAAAAACCATCAGGATGCCAGGTCCAATGAGCCAGAGGGGCGTAAATGATTACCGACCACAGAACCATAAAAAGAAGGTATGCAGAAAACTTTACCCGCTCTGCAAAAGATCCCGTAATAAGGGCCGGGGTGATAATGGCGAATTTCAACTGAAAAAGAGCAAACAGAGCCAGGGGAATCGTTGCTGCAAAGGCAGGTTCCGGATTTCCTCCTACGTTACGAAACATGAAATACGTCAGCGGATTACCTATTAGTCCGCCAATATCCTTACCGAATGCAAGGCTGAAGCCAACAACCACCCATACAATGCTGATAACTCCCATGGCAACAAAACTCTGTAACATGGTGGAAATTACGTTTTTTGTACGCACCATACCCCCGTAAAAAAAAGACACCCCCGGGGTCATTAAAAGAACCAGGCCGGTGGCGCTGATAATCCATGCAATATCACCGGCCGACAAAGCAGCATCTGTGCCCCCTGCTTCACTATGGGGTAACAAAGCACCAGCCAACGAAACGGCTGCCAAAGCGAAGGAAAATACAAGCCATTTTCTTTTTACTTTCATAATTTTCCGATTAAAAAGATAAATAAATTTATTATACCCCCTTAAAAATACAATACAAAAATATTATAAATATATAAAAAATCAAATTACCCCTATTTAAAATTAATAAAAAATAAAAAAGATATATATTTAAATAATGATTGTTTTCAGTTAAAAGGTATAAGAGGCTTACTGTTATGGATGGGATACCCTTTGGGAAAAGAAATCCTTATAAACCCGGATTACGCATTTTAAATGCGTAATCCGCCCCATGGGCCGCTTTCACTTTGTTTCAGCGGGATTAACCCAAATCCTGCCCAGCTTTTCATCACACTAAGCATTAGTTCATTACATTCCTAATGCTTAATTTGGGATAAATATTGCTTGAATATTTTTTGCATGACTGAATACTAATCCAGGCGAATTATTCCTTGGGCGCAAAACGAACCAATGCAGGGAGGGTTATGGTTTGTTTAATGGCATCCGGGTTATTCCCGCTGAAAGGTCAGTGGAAGCCTCCATTGAAAAAAAATACGCTTAGTACAATGCGTGTATTGGGTCAAATACGAACCTTGGGATTACGTTGTCGTACCGCTTCGTAAAGGAGAATTCCTGCAGCTACGGAAACATTGAGAGAAGCAGTTTTGCCCAGCATGGGAATGCGCACGAGATGATCGGCCATGCGAAGAAGATCACGAGTGATGCCTGTATCTTCTGCGCCAAGAACTATGACCGATGGCAAGTTGAAATCAACCGATGTATAAATCTTTTCAGCTTTTTCGGTTGCAGCAATAATCTGAAGACCTGATTCCTTCAAATAGGTAAATGCGCTGTGAAGGGATTTTACTCTGCATACCGGAATATGATGCAAGGCTCCGGCTGATGTTTTTATGGCATCTGCATTCACGCCGGCATGCCCTTTTTCTGCAATAAGAAGGGCATGGGCTCCGGCACATTCGGCTGAGCGGGCAATAGCGCCAAAGTTTCTTACGTCGGTAATATGATCCAATGCCAATACCAATGGCACTTTGCCCTCTTCGAACAGGATGGGAATTATCTTTTCAAGATCGTAATATTCAATTTCGGAAACAAAAGCGATTACTCCCTGATGGTTATGACGGGTAATGCGGTTCAATCGATCAGCCTGTACAAACTGATAAGGTATATTGTGCTTCCGCAGGAGGGTGAGAAGTTCTTCCAGGTTTTCCCGCAGGGTGTTTTTTATCAGCACCCTGTCAATTTGCCTTCCTGCATCAATCGCTTCAAATAAAGGCCTTGTTCCGTATATAAAAGGCGTGTTTAGCTTCATTGGGTAGCAAAAACTTTTCCTGCTCTCCAGGAATCGACGGCCTGGCGCCAGTGAGGTGAAGGCTCCAGATTCCGTATTAAAACATACAGGTTTTCAGTGAGAGGACTTGGTTTATACCGGAAGGTGAAAACAACCTTTTTACCAGCTTCAGTAAAATACGTCCATTCTTCCTGGTTATCGGTCTTCAGCATGGTACGGGGAGGGCCGTAAACCACGTATATCATTCCTCTGTCGGTTTTCCATCCTTCTCTGTCGGCCGTGAAATAGTAATTGGCAAAGAACACCCTATTGTAATATGCGCGTATCAAATCGCGTGCCGTCTGTATATTTTCACCGCAGCTTAGCCAGAAATTATCCACCGCTGCCTTGGGATTGGGGTTTTCCTCAATGGCTTTTTGTTCCGGTCCTGAGGTCAGATAGGCAAGAGGGGGAATCATCTGGGCTGGTGTTTTTATTTCGGGGTAATACTCTCCCGGACATAGAAGGGTGAAACCGTCCATGCTCAGCGTATCGGCACGGAAGTGAAACAATCCGGTACGGGTGGTATCGAATACCAGGGTGTCAGCAAGAGCAATTTTCCAGATGCTGTCAGGTCGGGAAAGAAGATTCTTCGGGGTTTCGGAAGAAAAGACAGGCAGAGGTAGCGGCTGGCTTTTCCGGTACCACTGTACATAAACGGAATCGATTCCTCCCGGGCCGTAGCGAAGAACGATGCTCCTTCCGGCAGCTATATAAGGTTTTAATACCGGATAACGGGAAGCTGGAGTGAATGCCATGAAATACTGCCTTCCGTTACGGTCGGTCTTATCAATGCGGAGAAAGGTCTGAATGGATTTGTTGCGCATATTATCGTATGTGAACAGACGGAGAGTGTATTGTCGTCCGAACCGGCATCGCAAGGGAAAAACGGTGTAATATAACCCGTGCAGTCTGTTTTTTTCAAGATCGGTTTTGTAGGATCCGCTGTCGATAAGCCTCCGTGAAATTTCTTTTTCATAAAGTTCATAGACTTCGTAATGAAAGCGGAGAGAGGTAAGGAATCTGCCTTCGGGGTTAGCCTGATTGAACAACAGTTCCGACTGGGGAATACTGACATACAGGTTGGAAACGGAATCATTCAGGTGCAGTATCCCTGCTTCGGGATGGATGGCCGATTCGGCAGGATTATATATGAAAGCCAGGTTAAGAGCATCTCGTTTTGGAGTGCGCAGTGAAGAAACGGGAACCTGACGGCAGGAATAAACGGCAAATCCTGCCATTAAGAGGGCTGCCAGCATCTTCCCTATACAGAGAAGGTAACCTTGTCTCATAGAATTAACCTTCATTGGAATTCTTTATCTGCTCTGCTTCGGTATGCAGACTGGTCCACCTTTCCATTTCTTCCTGCAGCTGCACGTTCAGCTTTTCAAAGGTAGTATATAAATCGGTATTTTCTGCTCCATGGCTGTGGGGAATATTGCCCGATAATTTTTTTGTTATCTCAGTTATTTGTTGTTCCATTTCGGAAATACGTTCTTCGGATTGCTGTATCAAAGCATTGATTTTACGCAGCCTGCGTTCCGTTTCTTTTTTCTGCCGGTAAGCTTCCCTTGACAACTCTTTTTCCTGGTTTTCTTCCCGAGGTTTTTTTCCTGATTCCTTTTTCAGGTTGAGTTCATTAATTGATGCAAGTTTGCGCCTGGCGAGAAAATCGGAAATATCACCCTGGTGCTGGTAGATGGAATGATTCCGGAACTCAAAAATACCGGTGGTCAGACCATGTAAAAAGTCCCGGTCGTGCGATACAACAATCAACGTTCCTTCGAAGGCAAGTAAGGCTTGCTTGAGAATTTCTTTTGAGCGTATGTCAAGGTGGTTGGTGGGTTCGTCAAGCACCAGCAGGTTATGGGGTTCCAGAAGAAGCCTTACCAGGGCAAGCCGTGATTTTTCCCCACCTGACAGAACTTTGACCTTTTTTTCGATAGCTTCTCCCCGGAAAAGGAAAGCCCCCAACAAGTCGCGAAGGCGGGTTCTGATTTCTCCCTTTGCTATCTGATCGACCGTTTCCCAAACGGTTTTTTCTGGCTGAAGCAGTTCATCGGTATTTTGGGCAAAATACCCAATGCTGACATTATGGCCAATTTTCAGCAGCCCTGAATAATCTGTTTCTCCCACAATGATCTTGCTCAGGGTGGTTTTCCCTTCTCCGTTCCGGCCGATGAAGGCAACTTTCTGGCCCCGTTCAATAACAAAATTCAATCGGTTGAGAATAAGGTTGCCATCATAATATTTTGTCAGGTCTACGGCCTCAAGAACAATGGTCCCGGACCGGATAGCCGAAGGAAAACGAATAACGGGACAATCATCATCTTCTTCATCCGGTTCAATTCGTTCAAGCTTTTCGAGCATTTTTATGCGCGATTGAACCTGCACAGCTTTTGTGGCTTTGTATCGGAAACGCTCGATAAATCGTTCGGTATCTTCAATCATTTTTTGCTGGCTGGCTGCAGCGGCTTTCTGCTGTTCCCTTCGCTCTTTGCTCAGCGTAACGAATTCTGAATAAGGTACGGCATAGTCGTAAATTCTCCCCTTGACAATTTCAATGGTTCGTCGGGTTACATTATCAAGAAAGGTACGGTCGTGCGAAATGATAACTGCTGCTCCCCTGAACCCGGAGAGGAATTCTTCAAGCCATTGGATTGACTCTATATCGAGGTGGTTGGTGGGTTCATCGAGAAGGAGAAGATCGGGATCGGAAAGAAGGATTTTGGCCAGTTCAATGCGCATACGCCAACCACCACTGAACCAGGATGCCGGTCGGTCGAGATCTTCTCTTTGAAAGCCCAGGCCTGTAAGTACCGCTTCGATGCGGCCTTCCATGGAATCGCTCTCCAGCAGGGCAAGGCGTTCATGGAGAAAGGCAGAGCGGTCCAGCAAATGATGGTATGCCTCCGATGCGAAGTCTTGTCGCAGTGATATTTCCTTGTCCACTTCCTCCAGTTCCTTTTGCAATGCAAGAACCTCACTGAAAGCCAGTTTCACTTCTTCCCGCACCGTACGCACATCATTGTGTGTCATTTCCTGCGGTAGGTACCCGATGCGGAGTCCGGAGGGTTTTTCAACCTTCCCGAACGACGGCTCTTCCAGTCCGCAAATTATCCGGAGTAAGGTTGTTTTCCCTGCTCCGTTTTTTCCGGTAAGACCAATGCGGTCCTGCGGCCTGATCAGAAACGAAACTTCCTTCAGCAGCTCAAAACTTCCAAAATGGACGGATATGTTCTGTACCGAAACCAAGGTTTGATGAAAAATGCAAAGATAAGGAGATTTATCCCGAAAGATGCATTAAGACTGGCAGGAACTAATGCAAAGTGGACCAGGTATAGGCCATGAGATCCCGATTAGCGCCGCTGAAACGCAGGTAAAAGGGGTCCTTGGTGCAAATTGCGGGCTTTTATTGGTGGGAGGAAAGATTTTCTGATGAATTTTTTCCGGAAAGGATAACGGAAATATTTCCATAATACACACCCCTTAACCTGCCTGTTTAGTATGACAATCAGCCAGGATTATCAGAACATCTTAAGGTGAGCCGGAATAATCCTATTCCGTTCCTTTTGACGTAAACAGCCTTTTCAGGTTCCAGTCAATGGTTTTATTGTTTACCAAAGGTCTGGCCCAGATTCCGATGCTGAAAATATACCCAAGGGTCAGGTAAAGGAACAGCATTCCGATGCGTAGACCAAAGAGGTCGGCCAGGCCCCCTATGATGAGCGGAACCACTGCCCCTCCTGCTATTCCTGTACACAGAATCCCGGCAAAGGTGCCCTGATGACTGGGAAGGGAATTTAGCCCCAGCGATACAATGATTGACCACATGACAGAAGCAAAGAATCCGCAAAGAGGGAAGGTAACCAGGGCAACTTCTTTGGGCCCGAAGAGCGAAAGGCTCAGGGTGATAAGGGCGCCGGCGGCAAAGGTCATAAGAATTTTGCGGCTGTCAAAAAGCTTCAGCAGAAGTAATCCAAGCAGGCAGCCTACTGTCATAAGTCCCCAGAAAAGTGAGATTACCCTGGCACCTGTGGTTTCAGGGTTTACCTGATGATAGGTTTGCAGAAAACGCGATGTCCAGTTGGCAATTCCCTGTTCGGTTCCCACATAGGCAAAAATGCCAATGAAAAACAAAATGACCGTACGTTTCTGAAACAGTTCCCACAAAATGTTTCCGGTTTCAATTTTTTCGTCTTCTTTCAGTTCGACTTTCGGAAACCTTACAAACCAGATGACAAGAATCATAACCAGGGCTACTGCTGCAAAAATCCAGTATACCGATACCCAGGTCAGGTTTTCCGGCACCAGCCGGTTGAGCAGGTTAATGAGAGTACCTTTGTTTGTTTTGTGGACGTGCTGTACCAGGTAGCTGTACATGAGCGGGCTGAGAAAAGAGGCAGATCCGAAAAACAGCTGTGCAAGAACCGAATTGAAGGCAAAATGTTCTTCGCCTCCGGCAACCCTTAGCAAGGGATTGATAACTACCTGCAGCATGGCCATTCCGATTCCGATAAGAAACAGGGAAGTAAGAGCTACCCCGAAGGATGGTTTTAATGCGAAGAAAAATGCACCGGCAAATGCGAGAACAAAGGCCGCCAGCAATACCGGTTTTTCAGTATATTTTTCGGCCAGTACGCCCGCGGGAATGGACATTACCGCATAGGCAACAAAGAAGGAAAAGGGCAGAAATCCTGCCAGCCCGGTACTCAGGTGAAACGAATCAATCAGAGCTGGGACAATGGGTCCCAGAATGTTGGTCAGAAAGGAAATGGCAAAAAAGATGACCAGTATCAGAATAACAATAAAAACATTCCGCTTCATGGTGATACTTATTCAATCGTGAATTTTGAAACATTCCATCCGGATACTTCAACAACAGGTTTACTGCCCTGCTGGGAACGGCTTTCGTACTGAACCGTTATGCTTTTGCTGCTGCCGGGAAGTACGGAAACGTAATTGTCTGACCAGTAAACGGGCAGAATCAGTTCGCCGGTAGCCGGATCTTTTAGCTTCAGCTCCGTAAAAAAGGCAATTACAGGCGAGGCATTTTTCAGGGTAACAGAAAGAATTGTCCTATTATCCTTTTCGGTAGTGGTTACATTTCCTTCAAGGCTGACAGCCGGCATACGGTTCAAAGCCGTAAAATCAGCAAAGGCCGAATTGGGTGTTACAAACCATTCCGATTTTGCTTCATCCAGAACATCTTCTTTGGCTGACAACCAGTAAAAGTTGTCGCTGACCAGTGAACCCTCCTCATCAGCGAGGCGCAGACTGAGAAAATATACTTTTGTATCAGTTGGCATCGGCGGTAGATCGTAAACTTTTCGTGAGCTATATTCCCCTATATCAGTTTTTACCGAATCGTTCAGGAGAAGGTTGCCTTCCAGGCCAAATACCTGGATGGTAAGTCGGAGATCCTTCTTAGGCTGGTAAAAGTCGTTCGAGAGATAGATGCCGTGATCACCATAATTATAAATGGCATGCAAGGGTTCACATGCTTTCATGGTACCAAAAAAGGCACCATTGGGTGTGAGGTAATAGTCGTAGAGCTGCCAGTAGAGTTTTGGCCATGCGGCATTGAGCATCCACTGAATGATTCCTGTAGCCTTTGCCTTGTTGACAGCGAACGCTTCAAACATAGGTCGGATGGCTTCGTAGTTCATGAGCTGGGCTTTCTTTACAAATTCTTCCAGATTCCGGGAGGGGCCATAGCGCATATCCATGGCATGCCGGTAACGATTGATGGTATTAAATTCATTTCGTCCGCAATGGTAATCCCAGTAATCATTGACTGGCCACATTTTGTCGGGAGGGAACATTTTTTTCAATGTTTCTATGGGCGGAATCTGAGGTCCCGGGCCGGTTTCGGTATTGAACCCGTATGCACCGCCATGAAGGGTATCAACAAACCAGTAATTGGGAGTTACATAGTCATAGGGTCCTTCCATTTTTACTCCGGTGGGGCCTGAAACTTCACTGGTTCGTTTGGAGCAGGCACCCAGTGTTGGTCGTGTAGGGTCAGTGACTTTCAGGTCGTCAAAGTATCTTTTCTCAAGCTCCGGCCGGGGAAGTTTATCACTTCCATGAACCCATACGAAAATACTGGGATGGTTACGGAACATGGTCACCTGATCATGCATCATCCGGGAGACGAGAGCAATGTCTTCGGGTGATTTTACGGCACCAAATTCATCGCATGGCTTTCCTCCTACGTACGGTTCCCATTCCCATTGACAACTCCATCCGGCCATCAGAAGAATCCCGTACCGGTCACATAGGTCGTACAGGGCATGGCTGCTTCCCCAGAAGCCTTCCAGACGGATGGTATTGAGATTCATTAGCCGGGTGTACCGCACCTGGGCTTCCAGTTTCGCCGTATCTTCTCGTAGCAGCAGATCGTCAGCCCAGCCTCCGCCCCTGATTTGAATGTACTTCCCGTTGATTTTGTAAGCGCGGTTGCCGTATTCATTAAGAAAATCTTCCACCTGCCGTATACCAAAGGTTACCTGCCGGAAGTCGGTTTGTTTTTTTCCCGAAAAACAACCAAACAATGCGGTGTATAGTGCCGGATCGCCATACTGGTAAGGCCACCAGAGCTTGGGGTTCTTAATGTGCAATGCCTTGTAATTGTCGGCTGTGAACAGTACTTTCTGTCTTTCACCGGCCTTCAGGTTAACTTTCTTCTGAAATGCAGTTCCGTTAATTTCGCCCGAAACAATCGTTGTTACTTTGCCTGCTGAATGATTCACTACTTCAGCCTCCACAGTGAGAAATGCTTCTGCCAGGGTCTGGGTATTCACTTTCGATTGGATGCTGATATTGTTGATGGAAACTTCGCCGCTTCTGCGCAGGATTACCGGCCGGAACAGGCCCATGTTTTCATCCGGGGGTCGGGGAGTCCAATCGACAAATCCCATGTAATAATCGCCTGGTTTGGGAGGGAGTACCTGAACAGCCAGAATATTCTTTCCCTGATGCACAAACGGGCTGATATCAATATCAAATGTGCGGAATGCTCCTTTAATGGTGTCAGCTGCTGCAGCAAGCCGACCATTTATCCAGATATTGGCATAATAGTTGATTCCTTCAAAACGAAGTCTGTTGACGGGGAAAGCCGTGCTGTCAGTTATCTCGAATTCCTTTCTGTACCACCATGGCTGGCTAAACTGTTTACGTGGCACCACTTCGAGGTTTTTTCCGAAATAGAGATCGTTGTACACGCCGGCATCGGCAAGAGCTCCAAGAACAGTGGAAGGTACTTTTGCATGTACCCAGGCGGCTGAAGAAAAATCGCTTTGGGTGATGGATTTGCCGTCAGCTTTCAGCAGGCTGTCGGGTGCCAGAAACCAGTTATCCGACAGGGTTATTTCGGTAATCATACTTTGCGGGCTGCGGCTGCAGGAAACTATCGCAAGCAAAAGGCCCGGAAGAATCAGGAAAATCGAAGTTTTTTTCCGGAAGGTTTTCATGGTTTAGTGTATTTGGTTAGTCAATCAGGTCGAATTCAGAAAGTGTAAAAAAAACAAATTATGGGACTAATGAAGCAGCGCCAAGAATAGTGATATCGGGATTGTCTGTAACAAGAATCTTTAGTTTTTTGAGGGATTCGGGAAATTCAAACTCAGTAAGCGAACGATTCATGCTTTTTTCGAAGAGGTGAAAGGCTCTCGAAATACTTCCGCCCAATATGATAGCCTGCGGATCATAAGCGTAGGCAACAATTTTGATGGCGTTTCCAAAATGATGTCCGAATTCTTCCCATGCCCTGATGGCAGCAGGCTTGCCCTGACCGGCCTGTTCTGCCATTTCCCGGGCTGAAGACTGCCAGAAAACCTTAAAAAAGTTTCCGCTGCAGTAATATTCCAACGTTTTGCCAAGGTAAGGCATAGGGCCAACTTCGCCTGCCCCGCAGTTTGCTCCGGTAAAAAGTTTTCCGTCGGTAATGATGCCCGCACCCAGCCCTGTTCCGATGGCAAGACCTACCACAGGATCATATCCCCTGGCCATCCCATAATGATATTCACCCAACGCAAAACAATTTACATCGTTGTTGATGTAAACAGGAACTTGAAACTCTTTTTCAAGGTAATCTTTCAGTTCAACCCTTTTCCAGGAAGGAATGTTGGTAACATTATAAACAATTCCATGCTGTATGTCAACCACGGATGGCACACCTATGCCGATTCCCTTTATCTCCGGATGAAAAACAGCATGAAGGAGTGTTTTCAGCTGTTCCAGGGTTTCTTCGAGTGATTCTTTATGAACAAGCTCATGGTTCTGCTGATTAATAATATTCCCTTCACTACAGAGAGCAGCGCGGATGTTGGTTCCGCCCAGGTCAACGCCAATACGCATAGAGAATACCTTTGGAGGGCTCTAAGGTAACAAAATGTTGTTAAAAACAGAAGAAACTAAATAACGGACCATTCCTTTAATTATCTTTCAATGCTAAATTTTAATGACTATGAACCGGGAACATTTTCTGGAAGTGCTTGCTACACGCAGGTATTGGGATGTTGCTGTGATCGGAGGAGGAGCTACAGGGTTGGGTATTGCCGTTGATGCCGCGTTGCGCGGTTTTTCCGTTGTACTGTTCGAAGAATTTGATTTCTGTAAAGGTACTTCAAGCCGGAGTACCAAACTGGTACACGGGGGGGTTAGGTATCTGGCCCAGGGAGATGTTTTCCTTGTGATGGAGGCCTTGAAGGAAAGGGGGATCCTGCTGCGCAATGCGCCTCATCTGGTGAAGGATCAGACGTTTATAATTCCGGCCGATCGTTGGTGGGAGGGTCCTTTCTATACTATCGGGCTCAAATTCTATGACCTTTTAGCAGGAAAATGGAGTTTCGGCCGCTCGGTTTTTTTGCGAAAAAAACTGGCCCGCATGGCTTTGCCTTCAGTATTACCCGGGCGACTTAAGGGTGGAATTCTTTATCATGATGGTCAGTTTGATGATACACGGATGGGCATGGCCCTGGCAAAAACAGCTGCTGCACATGGCGCCTGCCTTCTTAACTATATGCCTGTTACAGATTTTATAAAAGATGAAAACGGAAAACTTTCCGGATTATGGGCAAAGGATTCCGAATCAGGAAAGATGTTTGAAGTGCATGCCCGTTGTATGATCAATGCTACCGGAGTGTTTGCCGATTCACTGAGAAAAAAGGAAGATCCTCAGGCTAAAAAAATGATCAGGCCCAGCCAGGGTATTCACATTGTATTAGATGCATCTTTTCTGCATGGAACCAACGCGCTGATGATTCCCCGAACGGATGACGGGCGTGTTCTTTTTGCCATTCCCTGGCATGGAAAGGTGGTTGTTGGCACCACTGACACACCGGTAGATCAAATCAACATTGAACCTGCAGCCCTGAAGGAAGAAATCGATTTCATCCTGAAAACAGCAGCCGGATACCTTGTCCGTCCGCCTTCCCGTAACGATATTCTGGCTGTTTTTGCCGGATTGCGTCCGCTGGCTGTTTCGGAAGGGAAGGAGCAGAAAACGAAGGAAATTTCAAGGCGTCATAAACTTGAACTTTCTGCCGGAGGATTGATTACCATCACCGGAGGAAAATGGACAACTTACCGCAGGATGGCCGAGGAAACACTTGATTTTGCTATTAAAAACGGATTCCTCCCCTCCCGTCCCTGCATTACAAAAAAGATCCCTTTACACGGATACATGAAAAAACCCGACTGGACCGATCCGCTTCATGTTTACGGAACCGAGGCGGAACCAATAAGGGAACTCATGAAAAAGTATCCTAATAGTGACCGTTTTTTGCATCCCGATTTTCCTTATACGGTTGCTGAAGTAGTTTGGGCTGTACGCGAGGAAATGGCCCGCACGGTTGAAGATGTTTTGGCACGCCGCACCCGTATACTGTTTCTCGATGCAAAGGCTGCCCTGCAGTGTGCACCAGTAGTTGCTGAAATTATGGCCGCTGAGCTGAAAAAAGACAAAACATGGATTGATAATCAGATACAAGCATTTCGGGAAGTTGCTTCCCGGTTTGTCCCATCTAAATAACAAATCTGTATGCTACAAAAAAAGTATGTCCTGGCCCTCGATCAGGGCACTACAAGTTCACGTGCCATTCTCTTTGACAAAACAGGAGCTATTAAATCAATGGCTCGGCAACCTTTTGAGCAGATCTTCCCGCAACCGGGATGGGTGGAACATGATCCTGCAGAAATATGGAATACGCAGCTTTCTGTTGCTATTGAAGCACTGCAGCAGGCCGGCGTTTCACCGGAAGAAGTTGCTTCCGTGGGAATAACTAACCAGAGGGAAACTACGGTAGTTTGGGACCGGAAGAATGGAAAGCCGGTATGCAATGCTATTGTTTGGCAGGACAGGCGGACAGCCGGATTGTGTGATCAGCTCAGACAACAGGGATATGAGGAAACCATCAAAAAGAAGACCGGACTTGTGGTAGATGCTTATTTTTCAGGAACAAAGGTGCACTGGATACTGGAGAACATACCTGGTGCTATGAAGAGAGCCCAGGCAGGAGAATTGTGTTTTGGAACCATTGACAGCTGGCTTATCTGGAATCTGACAGGCGGAAAGGTCCATTGTACGGATGTAACAAATGCCAGTCGTACCATGCTGTTCAATATTCATACCCTGCAGTGGGACCAGGAAATTCTTGATATACTTCATATACCCCGATCGATGTTGCCGGAGGTTGTATCCAGCAGCGGAGTAATTGCTGAAACCGGCATCGCTCAGCTGAACGGGGCAATACCTATCGGAGGAATTGCCGGAGACCAGCAGGCTGCCTTGTTTGGCCAGTTGTGCCTGAAAGAGGGAATGGTAAAAAATACCTATGGTACCGGATGTTTCCTTATGATGAACACGGGTGCGGAGGCGGTATATTCACGTAATAATCTTTTAACAACTGTCGCCTGGCAACTCGATGGCAGAACAACGTATGCTCTGGAAGGAAGTGTTTTTATTGCCGGAGCGGCCGTGCAGTGGTTACGCGACGGACTGAAACTCATTCAGTCTTCCGGGGATGTGGAAAAACTGGCTGCTGAAGTTCCTGACAATGGCGGAGTTTATTTTGTTCCAGCCCTAGCAGGATTGGGGGCACCTTATTGGGATCCGTATGCGCGGGGTACATTTGTTGGCATAACACGGGGTACAACGGCTTCGCATTTTGCCCGCGCAACTCTGGAAGCTATTGCCTATCAGAGCGCAGATGTTATGAAAGCCATGGAAGCTGACGCAGGAAAAGCTATTGCCGAGCTGCGGGTCGATGGAGGTGCTGTTGTCAACAACCTGCTGATGCAATTTCAGGCTGATGTCATGCAATGCCGCGTAATCCGGCCCGAAGTACTGGAAACCACAGCACTCGGTGCTGCCTACCTTGCCGGCCTGGCGGTGGGTTTCTGGAAAAATACCGGTGAGCTGGAGTATCAGTGGAAAAAAGACCGGCTCTTTCATCCGTCTCTTCCCCGCATTCAGGCCGACCAACTAATGAAACAATGGCACAGAGCTGTGGAGAGATCCCGGCAATGGATTGAAGCATAACCTTTTTATCAAATTCCTGCATATGAATCCTTATATTGCTGAAATTCTGGGAACCATGCTCCTTATCCTGATGGGTGACGGAGTGGTTGCAAATGTAATTTTAAAAGGTACCAAAGGAAACAACGGAGGATGGATAGTGATTACCACATCATGGGCTCTGGGTGTTTTTATCGGAGTTGTGGTGGCCGGTCCGTATAGCGGAGCACATCTTAATCCTGCCGTCAGTATTGGGTTGGCAATTACAGGGCAGTTTTCCTGGAGCCTCGTGCCGGGCTATGCATTTTCCCAGCTGGTCGGAGCTGCCCTCGGGGCATTCCTTGTGTATGTGTTTTACCGTGATCATTTTGCCGTTACTGATGATCCGGCTGGAAAACTTGCTATCTTTTGCACTACTCCGGCTATCAGAAATTACTGGTCCAATTTTCTCAGCGAAGTAATCGGTACGTTTGTGCTGGTTTTTGTTGTTCTATCATTTCAGGGTGCCCACCTGGAAAATGTTGAGGGCACGCAGGTCGGACTGGGTTCTCTAGGTGCTTTGCCGGTGGCTTTGCTGGTGTGGGTTATTGGACTTGCCCTGGGCGGAGCAACGGGATATGCCATCAACCCGGCCCGCGACCTGGCTCCGCGTGCAATGCATGCCCTTTTGCCCATTCCGGGAAAAGGAACCAGCGACTGGACCTATTCCTGGATTCCAATAGCAGGACCCTGTACGGGGGCCGCACTGGCTGCCTTGCTTTTCCTGCTTGTACGGTAAGAATATTATCTCAATTCTCATCAGAATCGTTTGTCACAATATTAAGTGTGGATTTCAACCATATTTTACGTTTCTATTCCTAAAGATACTGCATGATGCATAACCCTCCATGCATTAGTTCGTTCCGCTGCCTGTACGCCATTGGGACTGAAACGCTCTGTATTTAACTTCTTAGTTATCAGTTGATTGATAAATGTAATCCACCAGCTGATTAATAGACTTTTCAATAGGTGAAGGATTAGCTGCCGGAAAAATGCATCAACATTCCGGGAATTCGAAAATCCGTTCAATAAAACAATCGATTGCAGAAATAATGCATTAAATATTCTTTATACACAATATAAATTCTTATAAAGTATGATAGTTAATTGCTTTTTTATAAAATTTTTTTATCTGCAACCGATTGCAAATAAAAAATATCTTTTTATATTTACCATATCAAAGAACTGAAGGCGATTGGATTCGATTAAGGCAGCGAGAAAGCAGTATATAGGCAAGGGGAGGGTGTGAGGATAAGCCGAAATGGTGATAATCCATTGACTACAGTTTGTTTTTTATGGGCAGAAACGTAATTTTTTCAGATATGATCATTTACTAACTAAACCAAATTAACCTCAAAATCAAAAATTCTATGAGAGTAAAAACCATGAAGCGCATTTTTTTCAGGGAGGACATGAAGAAAATGTTACTGGGCCTATGGCTCATAACCGTTTTGTCCGGTATGAGCATTTCGGTTTCCGGTTCGGATCCGGGACTGAAAGGTGGTCATTCCGGCAGGAACGGTTTCGAAGGGTCTTTGTCACCTGTTTACCAGCTTGTGGTTACCGGTACTGTTACCGATGAAAAGGGAGAGGCACTGGCCGGTGTGAATATTATCGAAAAGGGAACAACTAACGGGACCTCAACTGATGTAAACGGGAATTATTCCATCACTACCATCACCAAAGAACCAGTGTTGGTATATTCGTTCATCGGTTATGAAACACAGGAGATCATTGTGGGAAACAAAACGACAATTAATGTGGTCATGCGGGAGTCAGTGTCCGGGCTGGATGAAGTTGTAGTAATTGGGTATGGTACAGCCAGAAAGAGGGATGTAACCGGATCGGTTGTTTCACTCAGCGGCGATGTTATGCGGGATATTCCTTCGTCGAATATTTCCTATTCGCTGCAGGGGCGTGTGCCAGGCGTTGAGTTGTCGCAGGTATCCACAAAACCCGGGGCTTCCATGCAGATCCGCGTTCGTGGTACTCGGTCCTTAAATGCCAGTAACGATCCCCTGCTGGTTGTTGATGGGATTCCTTTTTCCGGATCCATCAGCGATCTCAACCTGAACGACATCAAAAGTGTTGACGTTCTGAAGGACGCTTCAGCAACGGCCATTTATGGCTCACGAGGGGCCAACGGGGTTATTCTGATTACAACCATCAAAGGACAGGACAGGCAGAAACCGCAGATTTCCTATTCCAGTTATGTTGGACAAAAGACAGTCTTTGCTCCCTACCCTATGATGAATGGGCCGGAGTTTGTTGCGCTGCGTAAGGCAGCTGGCAAATATACCAATGGAGTGGATGAGTCGGACGATGTGAATATTGACTGGCAGGATCTTTTTTACAGGAAAGCAATGACGACTAACCACAATCTGGCCATACTGGGTGGTACAGAAAAAGGAAACTATAATTTCAGTGTAGGATACATAAGGGATGAAGCTGTTATTCCAGGCCAGGACTTTAATCGGTTTTCGTTGCGGGGTGCCCTTGACCAGGGAATTGGAAAATTCTTCCGTTTCGGATTCGTTTCGAATAACAACTATTCAATCAGCAACGGTTACAACCTGGGACTATACAATGTCCTGAGCAGCAGCCCGATTGCCAATCCGTACAATGAAGACGGGAGTCTGAAACGCACTATCAAAATGCCATTGGACGAGAACTGGGTGCAAACCAGGAAAACAGTTGAAGCGCTAGGCGACAAATGGATAGATCAAACCAAGGCTTTTGGTACTTACAACAATCTTTTCGGAGAGTTTAAAGTCCCAGGCATTGAGGACTTGCGGTACCGTATCAATGTGGGAGCAAACCTTCGCATGAGTACTGGCGGTAGCTATACAGGCGAAGGGGTATTCAGCTACAACCCGACAAATCCTTCCGTTGCATCTGTGAGTAATTCACTTTCTACCAACTGGGTAGTTGAAAATCTGCTGACATATGATCATACTTTCGCCCTAAAACATAGACTGAATGTGGTAGGAATGTATTCCGCCGAAAAAACGCATTATCATAGTTCCTATATTTCGGCCAAAGATATTCCGGCCGATGCATTCCAGTTTTACAATATCGGCCGGGCCCAGGGCGAAATTACTGTTAACCCCGATAACCAGAACTATTATGAAACCGGACTGATATCCTGGATGGGGCGGGCAATGTATTCTTTTGATAACCGTTATATGATTACAGCCACCCTTCGTTCTGATGCTTCATCCCGACTGGCGCCCGGTCATAAATGGCATACCTATCCGGCTGTGTCACTTGGCTGGAATATGAAAAACGAACAGTTCCTGCGCAATGTGGCACTGATTGACTTGTTGAAACTTCGCGTAGGTTATGGACAAACCTCAAACCAGTCCGTCGATCCCTATTCCACTCTGGGTCGTCTGAGTACCAGGCCGTATAACTTTGGAAATACGTTTTCAACAGGTTATTATGTTTCCCAGTTGCCCAACTTCAATCTGGGATGGGAATATTCACTAACCTATAATTTCGGCTTGGACTTCAGTCTTTTGAATAATCGTCTATCAGGTACCGTTGAGTACTACATTACCAATACAAAAGATATTCTGCTGAGCGTAAACCTGCCGGGTACTTCCGGGGTGGGAAGCTATATGGCGAATATTGGCGAGACGCAGAACAAGGGTATCGAGTTTTCTCTTGATGGTGTGATATTGAATACCCCGGGTGGGTTAACATGGGAAGCAGGGGTTAATTTTTATGCCAACCGCAATAAACTGGTTGCTTTGGCTTCGGGCCAGGAAAGAGATGAAGCAAACTGGTGGTTTGTCGGGTATCCGATTGACTGCGTATTCGATTATGAAAAAATCGGACTCTGGCAAGAAGGTGATCCCTATCGGGATATTTTGGAACCCGGAGGAAATGCTGGGATGATCAAGGTGAAATATACCGGCGATTACAATCCTGACGGAACTCCTACCCGGCAGATTGGACCTGCTGACAGGCAGATTATTAGCCTGGAACCTGATTTTCAGGGTGGATTCAATACCCGCGTTTCTTATAAAGGGTTCGATTTTACTGCCGTCGGAGTATTCAAGAGTGGAGGGACTCTGATCAGCACCCTCTATTCCGGAGCGGGATATCTGAACATGATGACTGGTCGCAGGAATAATGTCAAGGTCGATTATTGGACTCCGGAGCATACGAATGCCAAATATCCGAATCCGGCTGGTGTTTTGAGCGGTGATAATCCGAAATATGCAAGTACTCTTGGATATTTTGACGCTTCTTATCTTAAGATTCGTACACTAACCCTTGGCTATAGCCTGGATCGTATCGGAGTGGTTAAGAATGCTGGGATTAACAGATTGCGCCTTTATGTGACGGTTCAAAATCCCCTGGTTATGTTCTCACCCTATTATAAGGAATCAGGCATGGATCCCGAAACCAACTCATACGCCAATGAAAATGCGGCGGTACCATATTCATACAATTTGCGGCGTTTGCTGACTATCGGCACCAATACTCCTTCAACCCGCAATTATCTGATAGGTATTGATGTGTCATTTTAAAACCGGATAATAATGAAACGTATAAATATGAAAAATTTGGTAGGAACAACTCTGATGATGGTGTTCCTGTTCGCGTGCTCTGATATTCTTGAGGAACAGCCGCGTAGTATCTATGAACCAGGCTTCTTTAAAACTGAGAAAGGCGTTTTGGGCGGATTGACGGCCATGTACGCTCATCTGCGTTACATTTACGGGCAGGCTTATTATTACAATGCCTGCCAGACGGGCACGGATGAAGCGACGTGGGCTCAGAGTGCTGATGCCAACTTTAAGGATCATGATATGTCGGGAGTTGGCTCACTTACTCCCACCAGCAGCCGTTCGGATGTGTTATGGGGTACGGCATTCTCGAACATCAATACGGCAAGCGGGGTTATTGAAAATGCTTCTGCTGTGGGTACTATTTCCGAAGCTTTGGTTGCTGAAGCAAGGTTTTTCCGTGCTTTCGATTATTTCCTTCTGGTGCAGACATTTGGCGGAGTTCCCCTTGACCTGGGTTCAGGTGAACTCAAATTCAACACTTCACCGTCCAGAACGTCCGTGCGGAATACTGTGCCAGAAGTATATACAAAAGCCATATTCCCTGACCTGCTCAAAGCAGTGCAGGACCTGCCGGAGACCCCGCGTGTGACTGGTGCTGTTACCAAAACCGTCGCTCGTCTATTCCTGGCAAAAGCTTATCTAACCTATGGCTGGTGGCTCGAAAACCCCAACAACATACCTACCTATCCTGAATGCCAGAGGGTTGATCCCGACGGACACGACGCACAATGGTACTTCCAGCAAGCGTATAATGTTGCTGTTGAAGCAATTGACAATCCAGGCCCATATGGGCTTCAGCCAACGTTCTATGATGTTAATCTTGCCCAGAATGACCGTAATAATGAGTGCCTGTTGTATGCAGATCATACCGAGAAAAGCGAATATTATAACGGAGGTAGTCTTACGTACGGCAGTGGCGCAGCTCCAGATAACTTTGCCGGCTGGATGATGACATGGAATTATACAGTTATTAGAAGTGCTACTGCCACTGACTGGAGTACGGTAATTAGCTCCGTTCAAAGGGAAGCGGAGCAACATCTTGGGCGTCCATGGACCCGTATGGCTCCTCCCATTGGTGTATTTAAAAATACCTTTGCTGATAAGGTAAATGATTCACGGTATGATGGTACTTTTACCACCGTTTATCGCGGTAACTGGCCCAAAGGAGGAGGAAATTTTGTCAACATCCCCTTTGTGTATAATGCCAACAACATGGAAGTTCATCCGGGTGAACCCATCCTGACATTTCTTGATGACGATCCGGCTGAGACAATCGATTACTCGAATTCAGTTTACAAGAGCAATATAGGGGCAGGTGTGTTGCCAGGAAGATCGGATTTTGTGATTGCACCAAGCGGCATAAGCAGGATTTGCTACCCGGGCCTCTGGAAACTTGGACCTTATCGTACCGACAACGGTACCGGCCTGGGGCAGCCTAATGCGGGCAGCACACGTCCTTTCAATGTTGCCAAATTTTCCGAATTGTACTTTATAGCAGCTGAAGCTGCTGTGAAGGGAGCCACAACGCAGGCCGGGAAAACAGCTTATGATTTAATTAATGTTATCCGTGCACGTGCAGGAAAATGGCGCTGGTATAATAACGGAAATGTCGCAAAGGTGGAGGATCATAGCGCAGAAATGGTGGCAGCTACTCCTACAACCATAACAATCGATTATATTCTTCAGGAACGTTCCCGCGAATATTTTGGTGAAGGGTACCGCTGGTTTGATCTGGTCCGTACACAGAAATGGGCAACGGTAGCGGCTTCATACGAAATTTGTGGAACTGCCTGGGGAGACCATACTCCGGCAACCTATACACGCGACATCCAGCCATATCATTACCTGCGTCCTATTCCACAGGGCCAGATTGATGCCCTTGAAATGAGCGCTGATGAAAAAGCCGCCTACCAGAATCCCGGCTATTGATTCAGTGTCTGATTGACATTGAAGGAGTACAGAAGATACGTTTTTGACACTCTCTACAGATGCATATCAGCCGGTTGGAGCATAGCACCAACCGGCTGATATCGCTAAATAAAGATTCTGCGTCATCCTATAGAATAACACATTGGCCAGCGTTATTTTCAATTATTTCCTGCTCTGAAGGGTAGTTTAATGTGTTTCGATGCGGCAACTTTCGGGAGGTCCCAGATAGCTTGGTTTCAAACCCCCAGCATCTATCAGAATTTTTTCCAGTACTACTCCGGGTTCTACCATCCAGATCTTTAGTGTGTGGTACCCGGGTTTGTTGATAAAATGAATCGAACTGCTATAGCGCGCATTTTTCATGACACAACTTTCCCAATCCCTGTTTCCGTTCCCTGCATTATATTTTTCAGGAACCAAGGTCTGAACCAACGGCGTTGCGTCATCAAAGGAAATTGCATAATGTAACCCCCTTCCCGGAAAGACGTTTAGTGATGGAGAAAATATACACGTAACTTTTACTGTATCAGAAGAAAATAAATAAGTACCGTAAGTAAGGCAGGGAGAGTTTTCCATCTTCACGGCAGGTGGAAGATCAGTTTCGGCCGTGGCCCGCATACCCGATAAGGTATGGCCATAATCTTCAATACGTTCCCATCGTCTTTCTTTGAAATCAGTTTTATATGCATAATGTTCGGCTTCTATGGAGATGTACTTGTCACCCTCAACAAAAAATGTTTTTGCACAGGAGGGTATTTCTGTATTACGTGCGTGAACTTGTATGGTTACTTTCTGGTATGGTCCGTTTATACAAACCGTTCCGGTGGAAATTCCTGCGGGTGCTTTGTTCCAGTCAATGCTCACCCATATCTGTTTGTCCTTTTCCACGATGGTTGCCGTATCGCTCAAGACAATCCACGGATCGGAGACATGGGCACTGAAAAAGAAAGATGTTTTTCCTTTGTTGAAAATATCGATGCTGTACCTCTGCCTGTTATAGGAATCAAACAGGGGAAGTACCGCTTCCGGTTCATGGTCGGGCCAGACCTTTTCTGTTCCCTCAATACTGATTCCCGTGTTTGCCGTGTCAGAGGGTTTGGTATGAAGCAAGGTAATAGCCCGTAAACTGTTAAACGGAGGGTCCGCCCAACCAGTGTAACCCAAATGTGCCTGGTCCATGAAATGGTTCCATTTGCCTCCGGCAAAACTTCTGTTAAAATAACCCATTAGTGCAGTATCAGCCTCAAAAAGCCTGCAGGTTTCTGATGCCATATCGTTGGCGCTGGTTCTTCCCTGTCGTGCATAAAGATTGTTTTTTCCAGCATCAATATATAGTTCGTTAACAAGGGAGGATGCCTGTATGGGGAACATCACAAGTTCATAAAAAGCATCCCTTGCCTCCACAGGCAACTGGTGGTAAATTTTCTCTGCTTTTTCTTCAAGGATTATGTATTCTTCGACTACCCGGTCTGCCTCATGATAATTCACCAGGCTGTATGTTATGGGCGACAGAAGCTCGGGTTTTCTTCTGCCGTTGTATTTGGTATACAGTGCGATAAGCTCAGCAATATCTTTATCGAACTGTTCACCAAACTGTTTTCGGCACCACCACTCTGTATAGCTACGGAGATTTTCTCCGTTAAATTCTTCTGTATTCCATGCCATCCTGAGGAAGAATTCCGTGGGGAACTCGTATCCTTTAAAATGGCCGACGTTAACAATCCAAATACGATCGGCTCCATATTGTTTAGCCAGAGCCAACTGGTCCCAGATCTTGGGAATGGGATTGGTATTGATCCACTGATAACTGCGGGGGCCCCCATGATAGTCAAAATGGTAATATATTCCGGCTCCGCCACTTCTCTTACGTTCTTCGGCCGTAGGAAGTCGACGCAGGTTTCCCCAGTTGTCGTCGGACCAGAGGAGGGTAACATCATCAGGAACCCGAAGTCCCTGATCGTAATATCCCTGTACTTCCTTATACAAACACCATAGCTGGGGCACCTTGGTTATATCCTGCTGCATTTCTTCAAAGATGATTTGTCGTTGCCTGGAAATGATTTTTTCAAGGAACGGAATATTCACCGAAGGACCGCCGGGCATCATTTCCGTATCGTCTGCACCCCGCAATCCGATGGTAATTATACTTTCATAGTTTTTGTTCCGTCGAATGCCCTCCCTCCAGAATTCTTCAAGAACGTCGGGATGTTGTGCATAGTTCCACCGGCCAAGTGTCTTGAGATACCTTCGGTCCCACTCTTTTTGTGCTCTTAACATAGGTTCCTGGTGGGTGGTACCCATAACTATACCATATTCATCAGCCAATTTGGGATTTTCAGGATCGTCTTCGTTGAAAGCGTTATTCCACATGGCCGGCCAAAGATAATTGCCTTTAAAACGAAGCAACAGTTCAAAAATCCGACTGTAAAATGCGTGACCATAATTTGCCACACCGGGGGGTACAGGAGGATCATTTCTCGCTTCCGCTGTTCCAAATTTTTCCCTTACCCAGTTCGTGAGAGCCGGATATTCATCATTGAGAAAAATTCCGCGGTACTTTACCGAGGGCTCTCCTTCCTGGTATTTTATCGGTCTGATATAAAGAGAAGATTTATGTTGAACGGGAACATCAGCCCACCAGTACCAGGGTGAAACCCCTATCTGTTCCGAAAGTTCATAAATGCCATAAATGGTTCCGCGTTTGTCGCTTCCTGCTATGACCAATGCCTGTTTGACACCGGGAAAAGGATTTCGGATGGTTTGGATAACGAATGCTTCCCATTTTCCGCGTATATCGTGGACGTCAATTTTGCCTTCATCGGATAACTTTTTAATTATTGGGCTTTTGTCGATGGTTCCGGCAAGGATGATGAACTTTGAGGAGGGTAACCTGTCTTCGTATAGGGAGGGAAGGATACTGGTAACTTTTCTGATGTCATCCTGCAGGTCTTTAAAGGCCCTGATGACACCTGGGAAATCTTCCGAGCTGACCATCATTGCTGCCGTTCTCTTTTCTTCGGCTAGAGGGAACCAGCCTTTTGCATTTTTTTCGGAAACAAGATCTTCTTTAGGCTGGTAGGTTTTTGCATCTAAAAGCAATGTCTTGCCGGCTAACAGCAAAATGATTAGATAACGGATCATATTGCAGGTGAGATTATTTTTCAAAATACCTTTTTGCATAGGAAAGAAAAACAGGCCAGCCAGGAGCCGGGGTGTGTCCCTGGTCATGCTGATAAAAAGCAATGTCGCCACTGGTAAGTGCGGTCATGACTGGAGGAAATTCCGAGGTTTCAAGACCTTTTTTCCCCATAAGTTCATATACAGGTCCAGCCGCCACGGCTGCCATGAACATACCTTAGGATCCACCCAGCGTTCGCCCAGGGAGCCACATCCAATAAATACGGGACGTGGAGCGCATAGTGCTATCAATTCATGCGAGTCAACCGGCAAATCATTCCAGGTTAATGGACCTGCGTATCGAATGAAATTCCCTGCCAACCAATGGTATTCTCCTGGATTGGCAAGATTTTCAACAATTTCTCCTATATTGCGCCGGTGAAGCTTTGCGCCTCCTTCTCCCGAAGAGCTGCAATACACTATGGCAAATCTTTGGTCATAAGCCATCGCAACAAGAGCGGCTTTCCCGTAACGGGAATGACCGGCAATTCCAACCTTTTGGGCATCCACATCCGGGTCGGATCCGAAATAATCAAGTAAACGACTGGCTCCCCAGGCCCATGCACGCAATGCTCCCCAGTCATCAGGTTTTCGGAACTGGCTTTTATTGGTAAGTCCTATGATGCCCTGCGTAAGCCCTGCTCCATTATCTGCCTGAATGGAAACTGGATCCAGAACAGCATAACCCCACCCTTTGGCCAATATTTTTCCGGGCCAGTCTGGAATATATTGTCTCATTTTTTCGTTTTGCCTCATTATGTTAATCCTTTCAGGAGAAAGTATGAATCCGAATTCAAGCATTACCGGTACCGGTTTTTTTAAAGCTTTTGGGATATACAATTCGGCTTTTATCTGAACCTGAATAGCAGGGTATGCAGAGTTGTCAACCGTGCCCACTAAACTCTTTTTGATTGAAGGAATGCCATCTAGTGTATCATGGATTGTACCAGTAATTGTCCAATGGACCGAAGGCACATTTTCAGGAATGCGCCCGTATATTTCCCTGTCAAAATCTTCCAGAATTTCTGGTCTCCTTTTTTGCTGCCACATTTCAGGAGTAACAACTCTTTCCCCGTTCTTCATAATCAACGGATCAGGAAGCAATGGATACGGATTGGCTCTGCTTTCATCGTAGTTGGCTGCGTTCGGAGCTGAGGGATTGTTTCCGTCAGCTCCTGGTCGTACATGGTTGATTTGCAGTTCGTGCAGCATATACTGATAATCCATCTCGGTCAGCCGCCTCAGGCTATCCATCGTTTCTTTGTCAAATTGGGCAAATGAAATAAGATAAATACCTGCAAAGAGAACGGAGATAAAGATTCTTTTCATTTTTTTCAATTTTGAATTCATTATCAGTACTTTTTGCTTGTCCGGAAAGGAGAAGCAGGAAGTCCGTCTTTACTGGCCAGGTTGGCACCTTCTGGATTATCAGCCCAGGCATACCTTACGGCAACAGGATGTGGCACTTGATCATTCCATACAATGACCCTGTTATGCCGGATGACAGCCTGCGCCCAGATATAGTTGTGGTCAGAACCACATATGGCAAACTGCCTTAGCGGAAGGCCGTTTTTTGTTGTCAGCCCTCCATAAGTGTTCTTAAATTTTATAATTACGTATTTGTCTCTAATTCTGTATGTAGAAAATAATGGACCGGAACTGGTTAATTTGCCTTCTCCGTAAGCTAAAGAGCCTGCTACCAGGGCCAATCTTTTCCCGACATCCTTCTTATTGAGGGGATGAATGTCATTCCACTCTCCAATATCAATGGTAATGGCCATTCCAGTGCGGGGAAGTTCAAGCGCTTCCGTCTGTGCTTCCCTCAGCTCAGCCCATCGGCTTTCTCCGGGATTGACTTTTGGTTCCAAAAAATTGGGAAGCTGGACAAAAAGAAAAGGGAAATCACCCTGTCCCCACTTCTTTCTCCAGTCAGTAATCATTTTCTTGAACAGCACGCCGTATTCTGAAGGGTTATTCGTATTGCTTTCTCCCTGGTACCATGTAACTCCTTTGATGCGGTATTTGAGAAGAGGGGCAATCATCCCGTTGTACAGTCCCGTGGGTTTATAGTAGAAAAAGGTCTGGTCGGGGAGAGGGGGCATTTCAATTCCGGTCATGTAGTGCCATTCCCCTTTCAGGTCGAAGGTGTCATCTTCAGCAATCAGCTGATAAGGTTTGTCTTTGATGAATCCTCCCCTGCCTCTGAAATTGATAACGCGTATAACTATGCTATTTTTGCCCGGTTTCAGAATATTTGCCGGCACATTGTACCGGCGGGGAGGATACTGGTAGGATGTGGTCCCGACGAAGATACCGTTAACGTAGACTGAGTCGCAGTCTACTATCCTGCCCAGCAACAGTGATGCTGGTTTTTGGGCAATGTTTTCAGGCAGAACGATGGTTTTCCGGAACCAGACCACTCCATTGACCTGCTTCAGACCTTCTTCATCCCAGAAAGAAGGAACGGACATAACTGGCCATTGCGAATCATCAAATAAGGGATCATACCAGGGAGGAGTTTGATGCAGCCCCTGGTCAGATGCTTTGATGGTATTGTACCATTCCAGAGTCTGTCTTTTTTCTTTTTCTACAATGCTGCTGATATATTCTGGATTTTTGCATTTTTCAGCCTCCTCCAGGTATACTGGAAAATCTTTAAGCGATTCCTGGCTCATCCAGGCCTGAATGGGAGTTCCTCCAACACTTGCATTGATAATTCCTATAGGCACATGGTATTTCTCATACAGATTCTTCGCAAAGAAATAGGCCGTAGCGCTGAACCGGAGTATTGTGCCTGGGTTGACAGGAACCCATGTTCCGTTTGGGACATCTGTCTGTGGGCCTGAAAAGACAGCATTGGTATTTATGAGGAATTGCCTGATAAAATTATTTTCTGCGTGGGCAACTTCCTCAGGGTATGCATAACGGACTCTTTCCATTGGCAGTACCATATTCGACTGGCCGGAACAAATCCATACGTCACCCAGAAGGATATTTTTGATTTCCACTGTGTCCGAAGCCATAATCGTCATGGAGTAAGGCCCTCCGGCGCTGGCGGGCATAATGTCAACAGACCAATCTCCTACCGCATCTGCTTTCGTTGAGTAATCTTTTCCAAGAAATGCAACAGTAATTTTTTCTCCGGGATCGGCCCACCCCCATATTTTTATCTCACTATTCCTTTGAAGAACCATGCCATTGCTGACCAGTCGCGGAAGGCGGATTTTCCCCGTGACAGAGAGTGTTATCAAATTCAGAAACAGCAATATCCAGAACTTCTTCATATGAAATTTTTTTTTTAAAGATAAAATAAAAATATTGCAACCGATTGCAAAATATTTTGAAAAAATTTTCCTTAATTTAAATTTTGTGTTTAATTTGCATTATAATCACAGGCGATGACTACCGGTAAGGATGTAACCATATATGATATTGCTGAAGAACTTGGTATTTCTGCATCAACTGTTAGCAGGGCACTGAAAGATCATCCCCATGTAAAGCCGGAACTGAAGAAGAAGATTCTTGCAATTGCAAAACGGCTAGGATATCAACAGAATAAATTTGCCAGTAATTTAAGGCAGCGGAGGACGCATACCATTGGGGTCGTCATTCCCCGGCTCGACAGCTACTTTATGTCCACCGTGATTTCAGGTATGGAAAAGGTTGCCAATCAGGCAGGTTATCAGCTCATTATCAGCCAATCGCAGGAATCTGCGCAAAAAGAAGTTGCCAATATCAACACCCTTTACAACAGCAGAATTGATGGATTACTGATTTCTCTATCCTATGAAACACAGTCGCTCGAACATCTGAGTATTCTTTTCAGAAAAGGTATTCCTGTGGTATTCTTTGACCGTGTTTGTGATCATCCTAAATGCAAAAGTGTGGTAATCAATAATTTCAAGGCGGGGTATGAGGCTACAGAACATCTGATAAATCAGGGCTGCAAACGAATTGTTCATTTGGGCGGGAGCATGTTACGGAATGTATATTCTGAACGTTACAAAGGGTATATACAGGCCCTGATGGACCATGGAATCAAACCCGATAAAAATCTGATTATTTACAGCGATCTGAGCCGACAGTCAGGAGAAGAAGTCGCCCGGCAGATGCTTGATTGGAAAAAACTTCCCGACGGAGTTTTTGCGGCCAATGACACCTCGGCTGTTTCATTGATTTGTGAACTAAAGAAGAACGGTGTAAAAATACCGGAGGAAGTTGCGGTAGTGGGTTTTAACAATGATCCTATTTCCAGTGTAGTTGAACCTCATCTTACGACGATCCATTATCCGGGACGTGAAATGGGCGAGATTGCAGCTGGTTCCCTCATTAACCTGCTCACTAACAGACAATCCGAAATTCTTAGCACCATTATTCTCAGCCATTCACTTATCATTCGGGAATCTTCTGCCAGATTGGGTAAATCTTCATCTAAATCTCAGTCTGAAGCAAGAAAAAAGGGAGCTTTGACCTCTGATTAGAAAAGGTTAAATCAGTTAACGCAAATCTTGAATTAAATGACCTTAGATCAATGGGAATTATTGCTTAAAGTAATTGCCGGGGAAAAACCTAAGGAAAAACTGATCGGATTTATTATTGACAGTCCCTGGATCCCTGGCTGGTACAAAGTATCCATACTGGATTACTACGTCAATCCTGAAGTCTGGTTTGAGGCCAATCGCAAAGTGGTACAGGATTTTTCCGAAGTATTATTTTTCCCTGGTTTCTGGTCAGAATTTGGTATGTGTACCGAACCATCAGCATTCGGAGCAAAGCTTATCTGGCCGGAAAATGATTTTCCATTCCCCGGAAAGATTCATGATACGGAAAAGGGTTTTGGTTCACTTCTCAAACCGGATGTCAGGAAAGAAGGCTTGCTTCCTTTCGTCATCAAACGCCTGGTGCATAACCAGGAAAGAATCCGTGCTACAGGCCATGAGATTAAATTTGCCGTTTCACGGGGACCTCTCAATATTGCATCATTCCTCACAGGAACAACGGAATTCCTGATGGCAGTCACCATGACTCCTGAAGAAACGAGGAAAGGTCTCGATGTGATTACTGAATTCATCATCGACTGGATATCTTTTCAGATGGAAACCTTCCGGGAGATTGACGGAATCCTCATCCTGGACGATATCGTTGGATTTCTTGACGAGTATAATTTCAAGGAGTTTGCCTACCCTTATCTGAAAAAAATTTATGAAAGTTTCCCGGTAAAGGTAAAGTTTTTCCATAACGACGCTTATGGATTGATTTGTGCTCCCTATCTGCACGAAATGGGAATCAATCTGTTTAATTTCAGCCATGAACATGGATTGGACGAAATGAAAAAGCTGACACAAAATAAAGTTACCCTTCTGGGAAATATTCCGGGCCGGGATATTCTTGCTCATGGTTCGGCCGAAGAAATACGAAAACATGTAAGAGAAGCGGGTGATTCAGTTGGTGATACAACAAGGATTATCTGGTCATGCGGTGGTGGGATGCCTCCTGATGTACCCACTGAAAACATCAGAGAATTTATTGCAGCCGTCCGAGAACTGGGCTGACACATGATCTGCCCGGCAAGAGTTTTTCCTGATTCTCTGCTTCTGGCAAAATCAAACTATCTTTGCCACCGGAGATACTGCTAAATTATTGCATGAATCCAAAAACAGAGAAGGAAGATACCCTGCGGATTGAAATTACGTCCTATGCTTCCGAAGGAAAAGCACTGGGACGATATGGTAATATTGTGGTCTTTGTTAAAGGTGCTGTGCCTGGAGATGTGGTTGATGTCAGAATTTTCCGCCGAAAGAAAAACTACTGGGAAGGGGTCATTAAGAACATTCATACTGAAAGCAGCGATCGTACACAGCCCTTTTGTTCCCATTTCGGAACCTGCGGAGGGTGCACATGGCAGAATCTGTCGTATGAAAAACAGCTTTTTTTTAAGGAAAATCAGGTAAAAGAACAACTTGAACGCATTGGAAAAATCAGTAACATTCATTTACAACCCATTCTAAGATCACCGGAAACTCTTTTCTATCGTAATAAGATTGAATTTACCTTTCATCCGCTTAGATGGCTTTATGATCACGAGATCGGAAAGGAGATCCCCTCATCCGGTTTGCCTGCCCTGGGTTTTCATGTTCCGGGAAAATTTGACAAAATTCTCGATATTGACAAATGTTACCTTCAGCCGGAACCTTCCAATGCCATACGAAGAGCAGCAAAAGAGATTGCACTGAAGCTGAAGATGGAATTTTACGATCCGAAGAAACATGAGGGACTTTTGAGGAATCTTTTGATCCGAAACAATGCTTCAGGGGAATTTCTTGTAGCTGTGATGCTCAAATATGAGGATAAAGAACGCCGAACTGCATTTCTCAATGAATTGGCCGAGCGTTTTCCGGAGATTGTTTCCCTCTGGTATGTTATCAATCCAAAACTCAATGATGCATGGTCTGATCTGGAGGTCATTCATTTTAAAGGTCAGAAGTTTCTTAACGAAACGATGGAGGATCTTACCTTCAGAATTGGGCCAAAATCTTTTTTCCAGACCAATACTCACCAGGCATTGAATCTGTACCGCATTGTCAGGGAATATGCCGGGCTTACTGGAACAGAAATTGTGTATGATTTCTACACCGGTACCGGAACCATAGCGTTGTTTCTATCGCGGCAGGCTGGAAAGGTGGTGGGTCTGGAATATGTAAACGAGGCAGTTGAGGATGCTAAGATTAATACTGCGGTCAACAACATAGAAAATGCAGTATTTTATGCTGGAGACATCAGGAAAATTTTCTCAGAGGAGTTAATGAAAAAAGAAGGTAAGCCGGATGTGCTGATTATGGACCCGCCCCGCAACGGTGTGCATGAGGATATTATCAGGGAAGTTCTGAAGGCATCCCCTGAAAGAATCGTTTATGTGAGTTGCAATCCTGCTACACAGGCAAGAGATATTGCGTTGCTGTCTTCGTCTTACCGGCTTATTAAGGTTCAACCGGTTGATATGTTTCCCCACACTATACATGTTGAAAATATTGCTCTGCTGGAGAAAATAAACTAATCATATGAAATTTACCCGTGAAGACTATATACGGCGAATCATCGACAAGGAAGGCAAAATTCCCGATGATGAACCGGTTTTTCTTTTGCGTGCCCAGGATAAATATGCCCCGGCTACTCTGCGCTATTATGCAAAACTGCTGGAGGAAGATGGAAATAAGGAGATGGCCGAAGAATTATACCGTCATGCCCGGGAAATGATTGTATGGCAGAAGTCGGTGAAAGTGAAGAAGCCGGATAAACCGCAGTGATTATTTGCTGGCTGTTTGCCGTTTGCAAGCCTGGAATATGGTTGAATGAAATTCTCTATCCCGAATGGCCGCGGTTTAAATAATACATGGTTATCTAACTTTTTCAGCTTTTTCTGTGGCTATCTGTTTTTTATATTTCTTGAACCACAAATGGTCACTGATGGCATATAGAATATTTTTCATTGTGCTTGCATTAGACTCAGGCCTATAAAAAATCCCGCTTCACGCGGGATGTATTGCGGCTGCGGAGAGAGAGGGATTCGAACCCTCGGTTCCGCGGAAGCGGAACAACGGTTTTCGAGACCGCCCCGTTCGGCCACTCCGGCATCTCTCCTGAGAGTTGCAAAGGTAAATTTTTTTCATGTTATCCCAAATGAATCGCATTATGGGAAATATCTTATTTTTACTGCTGGTGAATGTATACACAAAAAAGCATTTTCTTTATCCGTTGTTATGATGAGAAAAATTGTTTACTGGAATTCCATTTTTGGGTTAATTCTTTTATTGTCTTCCTGTTCCGGTCATAAGCCACCTACAACTTCTTCTTTTGTTCATTCGTGGAAAGAATGGCAAAAGAACCGCATAGAACGCCTGAAAAGCGAAAACGGATGGCTGAATCTGGCCGGCCTTTACTGGCTTCAACAAGGAAACAATACATTCGGAAGCGATAGTTCCTGTGACTTAATCTTTCCGACTTCGGCTCCTCCGGTGGCAGGTAAATTTATTCGAAAAGACACCCTGGTTACCCTGGAAGTCAATCCGGGTGCAGGAATCGTATCGGATGGAAAACAAATCCGGAAGGTTGTTCTGGAATCGGATGCTTCCGGGCATCCCACCGTTCTCAAAATGGGAACCCTCGTGTTTTTTCTTATCAAAAGGGATACTCTTCTCGGGATAAGATTGAGAGATCTGAACAGTCCTCTCTCAGCCTCTCTCGATTCGATACCCTGCTATCCTCCTGACAGCATATGGAAAATTAAAGCCCGGTTCCTTCCCTTCGACAAACCTGAAAAACTTTATGTGCCTACCGTAATAGGAACCCGGGAGGAGTATACCGTACCGGGGAAACTGGTATTTGAAATCGGCGGGCAAAAACAGATCCTTCTGCCGTTCAGTGAAGGAAAAGGCTTTTTTATCATTTTTGGTGACGGAACCAGTGCCTTGGAAACATACGGAGCAGGGAGATTCCTTCAGGCCGACGAACCGGATTCAACCGGAACGGTCGTCCTTGATTTCAACCGGGCATACAATCCTCCCTGTGCCTTTACTCCCTATGCCACATGCCCTTTGCCCCCAAAAGAAAATCTATTGACAATAAAAATTACAGCAGGTGAAAAAGACCCTCACATATATGCGCATTAGTATCAGTATTTTATTAATGTTCCTGTTGCTTTCCGGGTGTTCATCCTCCGGCCATAAGTACTACTTTAGTTCAGTAAACGGTGATGATCGAAATGACGGATTATCGGAGCGATTTCCTTTTCGGACACTTAGCAGGGCAGGAAGCCTTGCACTTAAGCCGGGGGATGCAATTCTTCTGGCAGGAAGGGAAGTATTTGATGATAGTCTGGTCCTTGAAAACATAAACGGCCAGTCAGGAAAAGAAATAGCGATATCTTCCTATGGTCAAGGCAGGGCCATTATCATGGCAGATAAAGGTACCGCCTTAAAAATCAAAGCAGGTTCGCATGTGAATGTAAGAAATATCCGGGTAATGGGTTCCGGTCGTCTTATGGGCAATACAGGCAGCGGTATAGATCTTTATGGAGTTGATTATGCTGTTATCGACAGTGTGGAGGCAGAAGGTTTTGGCTGGTGCGGTGTCCGGGTTACCGGCGGTAAGCATGTGAAAATAACACACGTTTATGCTCATGACAATGGTTTTGCCGGCATCAATGTTGAAGCAGGAGGTAGTGATTGCGGGGGCTTACCTTGCTCCGGTACAAAGTCGGTATACGATGTTTATGTTGGATTTTGTACAGCTGCGAACAATCCCGGTTCACCCATGGTGCGGAACAATCACAGTGGCAACGGTATCCTTCTTGGAGGTGTGACCCGCGGAGTAATTGAATACTGCGAAGCCATGAACAACGGATGGGATATGCCCCGCGAGGGAAACGGTCCGGTGGGAATATGGACCTATATGAGCGACAGTATCGTAATTCAGTATTGCTATTCCCATCACAATAAAACATCCCCCCGGGGTGCGGATGGAGGAGGGTTTGATCTTGATGGAGGAGTCACCAATTCTGTTGTACGGTGGAATCTTTCGGCCTTCAATGAAGGGGGTGGGTATGGGCTCTTTCAGTATGCCGGTGCTACCAAATGGGACAACAATACTGTTTATTGCAATATAAGCTACCTCGACGGGATGAAAAACGGCAAATCCGGAGTTTTTGTCTGGTGTGATCCGTACGCTGTCCCCATGGGTACTGCCTATGTTTTCAACAATACCATTATCAATGTCGCGGGTTATGGCTGTAATTTTCAGCCAGGAAGTTATCGTGGCATGTTGTTCTATAACAACATTTTTCTTGTGGGCAGCGGGGAAAAAAAGATGGCCGGAGGCGATTCGCTTACATCCACCTTTCGTCATAACCTTTATTGGTCGCAATGGCATCAGTACCGTAACCTTCCTCAACCCGAGGCCTCGTTTGACAGAGAAGCGCTGGTTGCTGATCCGTTACTGAACCTTCCTCCACAGGATGACAGTCTGAAAATTGATGTTATGTATCTGAAAGACATTCCCTGGTTTCGCCCGGCCGAAGAATCTCCGGTGTGCCACACCGGTATAAATCTTCCCGGTCCGTTTCCTGATTTCGCCGGATTAATACCGGCGATAGGCAATAAACCTTCCCTCGGAGCATTCCTTTGTAAAACAAAAAAATAAATGTTATGAAAAATCTGAGAATCTGGCATGTGGGCAACTGGTGTTTTCATACCGGTCAGACCTACATTGAATCTCCTTTTTTCCGGTCAACCAAAGGAGTGGAGTTTCTGAACTATGCCAAAAACTTTGTTGAAGCACTGAAGAAAATTCCCAGAGCGGAAGTAATTTCCGAACCTTCCTGGAATTTGTACAATATGTCGCCCGAGCAGTTTGATGAACGCCTCCGGTGGGCCACCACCATTGTGTTTGGTGATGTGGAAACCAAATGCCTGCATCTGCATCCCGATTTTTTCAACAGAAACAAATGGGATAAGTACGTAACATTCCCTGATCGATTTATTCTTCTGAAAGATTGGGTAAATAACGGGGGGCATTTTCATATGCTCGGCGGCTGGAATTCATTCAGCGGCGAAATGGGCAAAGGCGGATGGGGGAGAAGTTTGTTTCACGATGTTTTGCCGGTAGTTTGCCTGCAGGGTGACGATCTGATCGAATCTACGGCCAGCTTTCCTGTTCGTGCGCCTCATCCCGGACATCCCGTTATTGTAGGAATTACCTTCGACGAAATACCGCCGATTCTTGGATTCAATGAAACATCTCTCAGAGAAGGTGCTGAATGCATTCTGGAGATAGGTTACAACGGGAAATGGTATCCTTTGCTGGCAGCCCGGCGATTTGGAAAAGGGAAAGCTTCTGCTTTTACCACCAGCGCCTCTCCGCACTGGGGCATCAACCTTCAGCGATGGGAGAAGTACGACCAACTGTGGCTGCAGCTTTTTACGCGATTATTCGAAGAGTAACTGAAGCATTTTTATTTAATTGCTTCCCTTAACAGAAAAAATTCAATATTTGACCACCTACTGGTTCTTCCTATAAGGAATTAATTCAAGCTCAAACCCGGCAGGCGCGGGGACTACCCTGTATTGGTTAAGAACCGATACAGCGGTGCATCCAACGCCGCTGGTTGCATAATCAATGTTCAGCGTAAACCCGTCCTGGCGCGTCAGTTGATAGGGATAGGCGGCACGGGTCAGGTCTTCAGTACTGTAGGGATATACATTGAAATTGAACAGATTTTTCCCTTGAATTCTTAACCCGTATCCATCGGGACTTTCCAGGTTTAGCCATCGGACGTCGCATCGCAGTCCATGATCCTGAGGAATGAGGTACGGTTCTTCCATATCTTCCGTTGTACAGGAATAGATTCCAATTTTTGCACCGCTCTTTCTGTCGGGGTAGTTTTCAAAAGGACCCCTTCCGTACCAGCTTATTTTATATAGAAAATCAGAGACTACCGATTGGATCCCAAGCCGCTGTATCCATTGCGGCATGATACCCTGCGGAATAACCTGGTGTCTGAGTCTGATCAGTCCGTTGACATAGATTGTCCATGCAAAGGTATTATCAAAAGCTGTGGTAACATCATTCCCTTCCGCATGGGAAAGTACAGTAACGGTTATGGAACCATCTTCATTGGTTTCCCAGGAAATTTTTTCGAGAGATGATCTGAGGTGATCCAGACCAAGGGACCTCCATGCATTGGCAGCATCAATTCCCATGCCGGGTTTGGTATCTGTAAGGTGTGCTTTCCATATGGTCCAGGCATCTTTTTCATTGGCAAGAGGGGCACGCCACACGTTCAGTTCAAAACCACTTCGGAGAAATTCTTTTCCCTCATACACTATTGATTCCAGAACACCCGTCTTACGGTTGAAGGTACAGGAAAAGGTATTACCAAGCACTCGTATACTGCCGGAATCAACATCAATCTTCATTTTTCCGGTTATCGCAGCCGGTGCCTCCTGAGGAACGTGCCAGGGCAGTTCCGTTTCATCCCACGCGACTTCATGGCCGACCTTTGCCCAGACCTTGTCATTTTTCAGCAGGAAACGAATGTGTATCCTGTATTCACAACCTGGTGTCAGGCCGGGTTTGGTAAGCGGAAGGGAAAAGGTGTCCCTTGTCTGTGGCGGAACGTTCAGGGGGAGAATGCCTTTGGCAAACTGGGTGCCATCTTCCCATAATTCCCAGCGCGTCTCCAATTCGCTCAGTGGTGTAAAAAGATACCGGTTCCATACTTCAAACCTTGGGACATCCGGATCAATCAATCTGACAGAAACCGGCTGGGCACTTTTTTTCACCTGCCAGAGTTCGGGCTGGGGTGTACGGTCAGGCCAGACCAACCCGTAGGTGCGGCCGCCTATACCAGTACTGAAATAATCACCGGCCTGAATTTCTTTTTCAAAATCCAGCCAAAGCAGCGCATCTTTTTTTCGGTCGCTGATATGTGATAGTTCCTCTTCTTTCAGAGCCTGACAAAAGATACCCACTTCATCCAGGGTGGTATTGTTGGTTGGCCCCGGATATTCCTGTCCGTCAATTTCCGCATCCCGGCCAAGATTCAAAGGGAAAGGTTTGTTGGCAATTGAACCTGAGCAGGCTTTTCTACCAGCCAGCACCCCGTCAACATAAAGAAGCATTTCCGAACCGGTGTAAACACCGGCAATCTGATGCCATTTTTCTTCCCACGGTTGGGGAATGGGTACCTTCAGGACATTTTTTCCTTTGGTTGTCAGGTAAAATACTAGCGAGTCGGGTTCAGACTGAACAATACCATACTGCCAGGAACCTTTTGTGAGGAAATGCCCGTCACCGTTCCATTTTCCCGGTTTTACCAGAAAGGCAATTGTGAGCTGGTTTCCTTTCAGATCAAGAGCTTGATGCCGGTACACATCGATCCACTGGTCGTGCCCGTTGAGCCGGACAGCCTGACCGGAAATCCCCGGAACCAGTTGTGCCCTTCCTTTTATGGCGCACTGGATTTTATTAGGAGAGCCATCTTCAATCAGGCGTACTTTTTCCCGAATACCCGGACTCATCCAGTCCCAGATAGCCCCTCCGGCACAGCGGGGATAATTCCAGATAATATTCCAGTATTCATCCAGTCCGCCAGCTCCGTTGCCTGTGGCTGCCACATATTCATCCATGAACGATGGTCTTGGGTCCTGGCTTTCCGGAACCATGGCAATGCGGGTCTTCAATTCATAGAGGGTCGGATACCTTGGTCCGATAATGTCTTCACAGGGTACTTCATTTTTCCATTGCACATCATCGGTATTCCCTCCGTACATCCAAAGCCGCGTAGGATCAAGCTTTTTTCCCTCTGCTATCACGGCGCAGATATTTTCTCCCGTTCCGCTTTCGTTGCCAGCACTCCAGAAAATGACACAGGGATGGTTTCTATCGCGCAGAACCATTTTGTTTGCCCGCTCCACATAGGCTGCACGCCATTCAGGTTTTTCTGACAAAAATTCGGTGGCATGAGCCTCGTCCCCGGTCTCATCCACAATATAAATTCCAAATGCATCAGCCAGTTCCAGGTAATCCATAACCGGAGGATAGTGGGATGTACGGACACAATTGATATTGAACTGTTTCATCAGGGTAAAATCCTTGATGATGGTTTCCCGGTTCATTGCATGCCCCAGATCGGGATGCTGCATATGGCTGTTTACACCATTCAGTTTCAAGGGCTTCCCGTTCAGGAGCAACACCTGATGGTTTACTTCAATCTTCCTGAAACCCGTTTTGACGGAAACAGATTCACAGGTTTTTCCATTCCTGTCCACTAATTCAAAAGCAGTGATGTACAGGTTGGGATATTCGGCCGACCATTTGGCCGGATTATCAACCATAGCTTTGAATGGGACAACTGCTGTTTTTCTTTTGGGCAGAAAGGGTACCGGATAGAGAGATGGAGGGATTACTTCCCGGAAATTCTGATCAAAGAGACGCACCCGCAACTGATAATCTGAGGCATCATTCATTCCATAGTTGGTTATTTCGGCCTCTCCCCTTAAGATGCCGTTTCGGTAATCCGGGTCCAGATCCCCTGTAACGAAGCAGTTGCGCAGAAAAACATTTTCTCGTGCCACCAGACGTACGTCCCTGAAAATTCCTGCCAGGCGCCAGAAATCCTGGTCTTCCAGATAAGTGCCGTCTGAGTATTTTGTTACCCTCACCGCAATGAGGTTTTTTCCAGGTCGCAGAAAAGGTGTGATGTTGTATTCGGCTGGTTCATTGGCACCTTTGTTAAAACCTGCCTGTTTTCCGTTGATCCATACAAAGGAAGCTGAAGTGGCTGCTTCAATCCGGAGAAATACCTGTTTCCCTTTCCATCCGGGAGGGATTAAAAATGTTTTCCGGTAGGAACCGGTGGGATTGTCATAATGCGGTATTTTAGGAGGGTCTGCCCGGAAGGGTTGGGCCACATTCCGGAACTGGGGATCGCCAAAACCCTGCATTTCCCAGTTTCCGGGAACACCAATTTCGGGCCAGGCCTTATCGTTGAACGTTTCTTTAAAAAAATCTGCCGGTGCCAGTTCCGGTGAATCCGCCAGGTTGAATTTCCACTTTCCGTTCAGTGAGAGAAAAAACTCCGACTGTTCGGCTGGCTTCTTCAATGCTCCATCTACAGTTCTGAACGGTACCAGAAAGGCATGTCCTGGTTCCTGGTTAATTTCCAGAAGTGCCGGATTTTCAATAAAGTGATAAACATCTTGAATGAAGTCTTTTTCCTGACTGACAGCAAAAAGAGGGGCTGCAGTCAGTAGCAGCAAGAGGAACTTTTTGTTCATATGCGGTAAAATGTTTCCGTAATGTTTCAGGGTGTTACCAAAATGCTTCTGCTCTGTTTTCCGGAAGCAGTAAAGGCTTTAAGGCGCACTGGTTGATTGATCCTGACCGGGCCCGAGTAAAGCGTCGATGAAACATCCGGTTCCGATCCATCGGTGGTGTATCGGATCTGCAAGCCGCTATAGGCTGTATTTGCCAGGAGGATCCCGTTATCAATTATTGCACCGGGAGGGGGCACCCGGTAATCATATCCTCCATCCAGAAAATCGAGCTTTGGAAACTCACAAGTTGCGATTTTCGATGAAAACCTGCTCCAGTCGGCTGTAATTCCGGCTATTCTTTCCTCTGTGCCGGCAAGGTTTTCCCATGCAGGAGCCGGAGACCACGCACGCTCGGCAAATGAGATAAGTTTGGGTAAGAGGTAATATTCAATCATTTCCTGTTTTCGCAGTGTTTCGCTCCACAATTCGGCCTGGAGTCCGAGTATGTTTTTCTTTGCTTCGGGTTTAAGACGTTCCAGTTTTGCATAAGCTTTCTCCGGATCCAAAGGCTGTCCAAAATCGTTCCAGAATGTTGAGTGGAAAACATCATATGGCATTAGGAAGAAAGGCTTTTTCTCATCAACGAATCCGCCCCAGTAAAGTCCGGGTTCTTCGGGATCAGCACTATAAGCCAGATCAAAATAGAAGTTCTTGACAAAGCAAAGTACTACAGGGAACCCGGCATTGGCAAGCCTGTATCCGAGATCAAGATTGTCGCCCAGGCTGTTCCATACATATGGTACAACCTGTTGTCCTGCCAGGGCAGGGTTGGGCACATATCCTCTTTCACCACCTTTCTGCAAGGCAACTTCCTCCCATCCACCGATCATCAGATTGTATGGTTTAAGAATGCTGACCAGTCGTTCAAAAAAGTATGCCTGAAGATTTTCCGGTCCTCCAATTTCAGGGTGCTGTCCCAGAAAAACTGCGCACATGGGAGATTTCGTCCAGGCACCGGAAGGGACTTCATCTCCTCCGGTATGAAGTACGCGGAACGGTGCTCCCGCCTGCCGGTACATTTCGGCCAGCGCTTTAATAACCGTTTCATAGAAATGATACACCGATTCGCGTACCACGCACACCACATTGTCGTTATAGGCCTGAGCCGAAAAATATTTGGAACTGTCGGCCGGATCAATCAATCTGAATTCTTCAGCTTTTTCCGGTTGATTCTGGCTCATCAGTTTTCGGTACCTGGCTTCCATGGACTTGATGGCCGCGCGGGCATGCCCCGGGAAATTTATTTCGGGAATGACAGTAATATGCCTTTCTGTAGCGTACCGCAGAATCTCAATAAATTCGCGGGTCGAGTAGTAACCGGTGCCTCGGGAACGTGCCGGGTCGGCATAGGGGCCTGATCCATACGACGGATGCAGCCAGTTCGCATCGGTCAGCGTATGGGCCCGTTTGCTTCCGATAGATGTCAATTCAGGAAGTGCAGGAATTTCAATGCGCCATCCTTCGTCGTCAGTAAGATGAAGATGCAGGGTGTTCAGTTTATAGAACGCCAGAAGGTCAATCAGTTTCAGAACAGTTTCCTTGTTGCTGAAATTGCGGGCTACGTCGAAATGCAGGCCTCTGTATGCAAATCTGGGAGCGTCTGTTATCTCTGCAGCCGGTATCCGGAATGTGGTTACTCTATGCTGCCATGCATCCAGGGGAATCATCCGCAGCAGGCTCTGGATTCCATAAAAAACGCCGGCTGTACTATTCCCTTCCACTACGACCCCTTCCGAAGGAGATACCGTCAGATGATAGGCTTCCGGGTTATTTTCTTCCGGCAGCACTTTACGTGTTTTCAGGAGGATGGATTTTACACCAGCCTTATTTCCCTCTGTCCTGCCAATCCGTACTCCTGAAATTTTCTCCAACTGGCGGGAAAGGTAATTCGCCTCATTTTCTAAACCTTTCTGGTAAAAGATGTTGGTAGTGGCCGATATTTCAAGCTCTCCATCAAGTTCTTTCTGTTGCAGGGGAGTTGGTGTTATACATACTTTTCCTTCATTAATGATATTCTGGTTTATTAACGCATTTTCTTTATACAGGGAACCTGCGTCGGGCATGGTTATCATACCTTTGAAGGGATTCAGACTATCGGGATGGGGAAAATCGGAAACGACGAAATCCTTCACCTGAAGAATTTTTTCTTTCCCATTCTGATGAATTACAAAATAAAGCCCCGAAGGTGCGTCGGTTTTTTTCAGAACCCATCCGCGCATATAGCAGTGCACCGTCAGCGAGTCGGAAGGAGGAATTCTGAATCCGGCGGCCGGTACAAGCCGGTAAAAATCTCCACCCAGATGTTCAACCGATGCTGCCTGAGCCGGAACATCCTTGCGCGGCATCGCCCCCATCTGATTGAAATACAACATCCAGTCAGAAGCGGAAAATTCCTTTTTCCCGCGGTTATGAAAAATAAATGCCGTGTGGCAGGTACCGCCTTGGTCAGGAGAATTACTGTACAATTTCCATTCGACGGACAGGTTGTCAAACGGATCGGATGAAATACCGGAACAGCCGTAAAGAAGGATTATCAGGGTAGCTGCGATAATAAGGGAAAAACCATTCTTCATATAAAGGGAGATTAAAAAGAAACATGTAAATTTCGTTTCTAATTTACAACGAAAATCGTCACAACATGACTGCGGTAGAAAATTCATCGGGTCGTTTTATCAGCCTTGATGCCTTCAGGGGATTTACCATTGCGGCTATGATTCTTGTCAACTTTCCCGGGAACGGAGAACATGTATTTCCTCCCCTTGAGCATGCCCGCTGGAACGGTTGGACTCCGACAGACCTCATTTTTCCGTTTTTTCTCTTTATTGTTGGTGTTTCTATTGTTTTGAGTCTGACAAAACGAAAACAACACGCCGGGTCAATGGCACCCCTTCATCGGAAAATTATTTGGCGGGCTGTGAAGATTTTCGCTGTTGGACTGATTCTGAATGCACTCGCTCTTATACCTGAGTTCCATCTGTCAGAGTTGCGTATTACGGGTGTTTTGCAGCGGATTGCGATTGTGTATCTGGTTTGTTCCTTCTTGTTTCTGCATGCCTCACTTCGCTGGCAGGTAATCATCGGTGCGGCAGTTCTCTTACTGTACTGGCTGGCGATGATGTTTATTCCCGTTCCCGGAGTGGGAATTCCTATGTTCGAACCAGGTGTGAATCTGGCAGCCTGGGTCGATAACAAGCTTTTGCCGGGTGCCATGTGGCAGGGTACATGGGATCCGGAAGGCATTCTGAGTACCTTCCCGGCTGTTGTAACGGGCATCACCGGCGTATTGGCCGGAGTCCTTCTGAAAAGTGATCATACACAGGAGCGAAAGATCATTCTTCTGTTCAGCGCCGGTTTTTGCGCCATCATACTGGGCCGTATCTGGGGATGGTTCTTCCCGATAAATAAAAACCTGTGGACAAGTTCCTTTGTGCTCTTTACCTCTGGTCTGGCTGCTATGACTCTTGCCGTTACGATGTTCGTTGTGGATGTCCTCGGTCATGTACGCTTTGTTAAACCAGGTGTTATTTTTGGTTCCAACGCTATTACGGTATATGTTCTGGCGGGTATTCTCTCCCCGTTGTTTTATGAACTGAACATCAGAGGAGCCAGCCTGAATATGCATTTTTTCAGGTTGTTCACCGGAGCCGGCATTCATCCGCAACTGGTTAGTGCCCTTTATGCTTTTCTTTATGTGTGCATTATTTATGTTCCTGCCTGGCTCCTGTACCGCAGGCGAATATTTATAAAACTTTAAGAAAAAAAATACCATGAAAAAGATTCTGCGCATCGTACTTTACGTGATTATGGGTGCATTTTGTTTACTGATACTGTTTGTTGCCGGCACATTGATGCACGTCCGTTCAAAAGCTTCCAAAGCGGTAAAGCAGAGTTATCAGTATCTGACACCTGAAGCGCCGTTCCGTACTGCGGATGATGGCTTTCAGTACCGTGATCTTAACAAGAACGGAAAGCTGGATATATACGAAGACAGCCGTCGTTCACCGGACGAACGTACGGAAGATCTTCTTTCGCAGATGACACTGGAAGAGAAGACAGGTTGTATGTTCATTACCATGATCGGGATGGGGAAGGATGGCAATCTGATGGAAAAGCCAACCCTCAGTGATCCGTTTTCGTTTGCCTTACCCCCTACATCCGAAATGGTGCTTGCCAGGCGCATGAATCATTTTAATATTTATACCTCCATGGATCCCAGGTTGATGGCAATATGGTACAACCGGCTGCAGAAACTTGCAGAACGAACCCGGCTTGGGATTCCGGTAACCATTGCTTCCGACCCAAGGAACGCCTATACCAGGAACTTCCTGGCAGGAGCACCGGCAGGTTCGTTTTCGCAGTGGTGCGAACCCATTGGCCTCGCGGCAATTGGCGACACATTTCTCACCTGGAAGCATGCCGACATTGCTCGGCAGGAATACCTGGCAGTGGGGATCCGTGTAGCTCTTCATCCTATGGCTGATCTGGCTACAGAGCCCCGCTGGCCGCGCATCAACGGAACCTTTGGTGAGGATGCTGCCCTGGCTTCCCGGATGGTATATGCTTATGTAAAAGGATTTCAGGGCGACAGTATCGGCCCGTGGAGCGTAGCCTGCATGACCAAACACTTCAGTGGGGGCGGGCCCCAGAAAGAAGGTCTTGATCCCCACTTTCAGTTTACGAAAGGACAGGTGTATCCGGGAAATAATTTCAGGTACCACCTGATCCCTTTTGAAGCTGCTTTCAAAGCAGGTACCGCAGAAATTATGCCGTACTACGGTATTCCGGTTGGCCAAACCACGGAAGATGTCGGAATGGGATTCAATAAGGATATCATTACCGGATTGTTGAGAAATACCTATCATTTCAATGGTATTGTCTGTACTGACTGGGGGCTTCTTACTGATTCCAAAGCGTTTGGAATGACAATTCTGCCGGCCAGGGCACATGGTATGATAGACAAAACCGTTGAAGAACGAATGCTGAAAGTGATCGAAGCCGGAGTTGACCAGTTTGGAGGCGAGGCAATTCCGGAAGTTCTGGCGAAGCTGGTAAAGGATGGCAAAATCAGCGAAGCCCGCATCGATAGTTCCGTAAGACGCTTGCTGAGAATGAAATTTCAATTGGGTTTGTTCGATCAGCCCTTTGTGGATGTGGAAAAAGCATCTGAGATTGTCGGGAATAAGGAGTTTCGCAAATGGGTAGAACTTTCGCAGCGCAGGGCCATCACCTTGCTGAAAAACGATACCGCGGAGGGAGGTTATATTCTTCCCCTGAAAGGGAAACTGAAAATATATATCAGGAACATAAACCCCGCTGTGGCTTCCCGTTATGCTGAGGTAGTGGATGATCCTAAAAGGGCCGATATAGCTGTTATTCGTCTCGATGCTCCCTATGAACCCCGCAAAGGTTTTCTCGAACAGATGTTTCATCATGGTGATCTTGATTTCAAAGGGAAACAAAAGGAAGAAATCCTCCGGCTGCTCAACAAAGTGCCGACCATTGTTGATATATACCTTGACAGGCCGGCTGTAATTCCTGAAATTGCTGCAGATGCTGTGGCTCTGCTTGCTGACTTCGGTGCCAATGATGAGGCTGTAATGGACGTAGTATTCGGAAAATCACGGCCGGAAGGGAACCTCCCCTTTGAATTGCCTTCATCAATGGATGCCGTAAGAAACCAGAAGGAGGATGTGCCCTATGATTCCGAGAAGCCACTTTTCCCTTTTGGGTTTGGTTTACGTTACCGGTAAAGAGATAGATATTGCCTGTAAACTGAAAATAATTACTTTATGAAAAGATCAATATGGTTAAGAACAACGGCCTTGCTGGGCGGGACACTTATTTTTTCGGTTCTATCAGCCCAGAACTTTGATGCACTGTTCCTGCGCCGTACGTTGCGGATGGATTATATCCATTCTGGTTCTTCAGGAAAATCAGAAATTTCATTGTACCGGCTTGTCGAGGAGCCGTTCTGGGGAGGACCTGTGAAAAACCTGATCGATACGTTCAACTATGGTGAATGCATGGTGAAAATGTTTGATCTGAATACCAATGCCTTATTGTACAGCCGGGGATTTTCCACATTGTATAATGAATGGCTTACAACCCCCCAGGCAAGGACGGAAGTTTTCGCTTTTGAGGAAAGCGTTCTTTTGCCGTTTCCCAGGGAAAAGGTGAAAGTGGTTCTCTATCAGCGCGACAGCAACCAGGAATTCCAGCCTTTGTTTTCCACGGTTATTGACCCTGGGTCCCTGTCCATCATCAGGGATCAACTGCCTGCCTATTCCTCGGGAACCATAACCGGCGAAGGCCTTGCCGAGAACACCCTCGACATCGTAATTCTGCCCGAAGGTTATACATCGGCTGAAAAGGATAAATTTATAAAAGATGCAACACGGTTTGCCGAAAACCTTCTGTCCTGGGCTCCATACAGGGATTTACGAAACGAGATCAGAATACGGTACGTCTTTGCACCTTCTGACGAATCCGGTACTGATATTCCGGGTGATACCATATGGAAGCGGACCCTCTTTGATACCCATTTTTATACGTTTGGTACCGAACGGTATCTCTCAGTAAAAAATATCTGGAAGATGCATGATGTAGCCTCCGTTGTACCCTATGATGCCGTATGCGTTCTGGTGAATACGACAAAATACGGAGGAGGCGGTATCTTTAACTTTTATACTGTCTGCACTGCCGACAACAAAGCTTCGTATTTTGTTTTTTGCCACGAATTTGGTCATGCTTTTGCCGGTCTGGCCGATGAATATTTTGATTCGGAAGTTGCCTACGAGGGTTTCTATAATCTGGAAAAAGAACCCTGGGAACCCAATATTACTACCCTTGTTCATTTTGAAAGAAAATGGAAAGACATGCTGGAGCCTGAAACCCCTGTTCCGACCCCACCTTCTGATCAATACAAAAATAAAGTTGGTGTTTTTGAAGGGGGCGGATATATGGCAAAAGGCATTTATCGCCCATGGATAAACTGCTCGATGCGCGGGGTGGTCAATGATGGATTTTGTCCTGTTTGCCGACGGGCAATTACCCGCATGGTACATTTCGTTTCTGACCATTAGGTTTCGAAATATAAAGACAACTTCCCGAAGAGCAATTGCTCATCAGAAAGTTGTTTTTTCAAAGTACAGCAGGCAGGGAATTGTAAGCTAACTTTGTCTCTTTCTGGCATAAGCATAAAACAAAACCAGCGATAAGCCACCAAAGAGGAAGATCATAGAAGTGTATCCTATTCCTTCATCGAGGGTGGTTAAAGTTTCGAGAAGACCACCGGCAAGGATACCGAGAGCAATGCCTACCAGAAACATTCCCAGCTTGAGTGTGGTGAGCGGACCAAGGAAGGAAGAATTCTTTCCCGAAAAAATGCTTGCATCGGCACCTTTTTCGATCAAGGCCATTCTTTCTCTGTGACGCGTGGTATAATACACATATACCCATCCAAAAACCGTGGCAAAAAATGCCAGCGTGATAAGTACTCCAGCAACGTGATCCATAGTTGTAATTTTTAAATGTTTTCAGTTATTTGACGCAGTTTTGTAAGTTTGGTTACAACTAATTCCTTCATTTCTACATCATCTCGCTGCTCTCTGTTACCGAGGCAAAGGGTTTTGTTCTTGAGCATATTGAGCCACTAAAAAATGCACTGTTTTCATTGTACCAATGGAATATTGATTCGGATATATTGTGATTTCCAACCCTTATATACGCATAAAATGATGGGCTTTTTGTGCCAGCCATCTGGCAATAAAATGCCAGTCAATGGTATCGAAAAATAAAATTCGGAACCCTCACTTACCCTAAACGCTTCACAATTTCCTGCATGACTGGAAACTGTTCCTCCATGCTCAGGAGAAGCTGCATTTGTGCTTTGGTTCGTTGAAGATTGTGACGGGGATGATGTATTTTGTAATACGTATCCCCGTTAAGATAGTCGGTCAGGAACCGGATGGTCTGCATGTAAGTCATAACAAGGGCTGAAAGGGGCAGGTATTCCTTTTCAATCTGAGTCAGCATATTGCTGGTCGCACCGAGAAAGCCTTCTGCAAATGCCTCAAAAAAGGAAAGATTCATGGAAACGCGGGAAAGGTCCGGATCATCCTCCTCTCCGGTGTTGGTAAATGTACGGATAGCGTCGCCAAAGTCGTCGTGCACAAAACCCGGCATTACCGTATCAAGATCAATAACACACAATGCTTTATTTTGAGCCGAGAAAAGTACATTGTTGATTTTGGTATCATGGTGAACAACCCGCAAAGGAATGAGTCCGCGTTGTGCCAGTTTTCTTATCAGTTTCATCTGTTCTTCCCGCTCCAGAATCATTTCAATCTCCGATGATGTTTCTTCACACCGGTCTTTTCGTCCGTCCCGCAAAGCCTGATGAAACTGTTCCAATCGGAAATCAAGGTTGTGAAATTCAGGGATTGTAATTTTTACTTCCTCTGCCGGCAGGTCGGAGAGCAGCCGGAGGAATGTTCCGAATGCTTTTCCTCCTTCATAAACCACTGACGTATCAGGAGCCCTGTCATAACTTACCGTGTCAGGAATATACAGAAAACAACGCCATACACTCCCCTGTGCATCAATAAAGTAGTCTTTTCCCTTCAGAGTTTTTACCGGTTCCAGCACCAGCATGTCGGTACTATCATCCCTGATTTTTTCTGTTTTTTTTCGTATATGGTTTGTAACGATAAACAGGTTGTGCATTACGGCATCCGGGTCACGAAAAACATGGGTATTGAATTTTTGCAGAACCAGTTTGTCTTTTGTTTCCGAAATTGGGGCAACCAGAAACGTCTGATGAATGTGTCCCGAGCCGATTGGCTTTACTGAGCCGATTTCTCCTGGCAGAAGAAACTGTCCGGCAGCTGCCTGAGCCTGAGTTAATCCGGAATCATTCATATATTTATTACATGTTTCCTTTCCAGAGGGGGGAAGGATAAACACCGCGGCTGGTGAGTTCTTTGAGCATCTGTGTAACAAACGGTTTATCTTCCTTATAGGTCACTCCGAACCACTTCTCCGGCGTTGGCAAAACTTTGAGTGTCACTTTCTTTTCCTTTATCAGTTTGTTAAGAATATAGGGAAGAAAGTATTCACTCTTTAGGTCGGGTCCCGTTTCCCTGAGAAAGATAACAAAATATTCCTGAAGCCAATGGAAAAATGCCGGAGTAAAACCAAAAATATTCATGGACACGAACGGATCTCCTTCAACGAGAACCTGCTGGCCGGTTTCATCCTGATAGGCAATTTCCTTGGAGGGTGTAAATCCGATTTTAGTAAGCTCTACGATCGAAGTGACAAAAAGATTCTCATCCACTTCGCACAAACCTCTGGATACGGTACCGTGTTCTGAGAGAGTCTGGCGTATGGAATATCCTGCCATGCAGAAGTGGTTTTCGTTCACACTAACCTGCGACAGGAAATCACTGACCAGCTGAAAGGAGGTGCGTCCGTAAAAATCATCCCCGTTGATGATGGCAAAAGGTTCCTTTACAACATGCCGGGCAGCCATAACAGCATGTGCCGTGCCCCAGGGTTTTGCCCTGCCTTCCGGAACGTGAAATCCCTCAGGTAGGTCTTCCATCTCCTGAATGACATAATCAATAGCAACATGCGCAGGAAAGCGTTTTACAAAGGATTCAGAAAAATCCTTTTCCATAGCACGGGAAATAACAAAAACAATGCGCTCAAAGCCGCTTAACAAAGCATCATAAACTGAGAATTCGATGATGGTTTCCCCTGCGGGGCCAAAACTGTCCATTTGCTTCAGGCTTCCATAACGACTTCCGATTCCTGCGGCAAGAACAACCAAAGTGGGTTTCATACTTATTTGAATTTCGCAATTGAAAGACGCAAATATAAAAAATATATAGGCGGCAGTTCAGCAGGTGAAACAAAAAATGCTGTTTGCACGGTTAAAAGTCACGAAAGGATTACTTATATCCCAGACTGCCGGAAGTCAGAATAATCAGCACGAGGGAACCGGTGTAATTACAGCCTGAATCCTATAACAAGGATATCGTCCACCTGATCGAGGTCACCCTTCCAATCCTCTATGGTGCGATCGAGTATCAGTTTTTGCTCCGCCATGGGTTTATCCTGGATCTGGAGCAACAGGCGCTTAAAGGCTCTTGAAAGGAATTTCTTTCCCTGTGGTCCTCCGAACTGATCCTCATACCCATCCGATAATAAATACAGAGAATACCCCGAAACAAGGGGAAGTTCAGCCTGGGAAAACGGTTTATGAAGATAGGCAGATATCCCGATAGGCATACGGTCGGCATCAACCTGCATCAGTTCGTAATTCTCATTTCTTACTGTTCCGCGGGGCAACTGTGACTCAGGCACCGGATTTTTCTTTTCTTCCTCCGAAAGCGGGCGCACAACATACATGGGATTATTGGCACCCGAAAACTGAATAACATTCTTTTCCCGGTCTATTATCACAAGCGAAAGGTCCATTCCGTCCTTTGTTTCGTTTTCCTCCCCGGTCTGCCGTAACTGTGTTATCACATGCTCTCGCAGTTCATTGAGAATTTGCGCCGGTTCATTGACATCACTTTTCAGCACAATTTCGTTCAGGAATGACATTCCCAGCATGCTCATAAAGGCTCCGGGAACCCCATGGCCGGTACAATCGGCTGCTACGATATAGGTTCGCTTTCCTTTTTGGGTAATCCAGTAAAAATCTCCGCTGACAATATCGCGTGGTTTGAAAAGGATAAAATGTTCGGGCACCTGTTCGGCCAGAATCTTTTCCGTCGGTAAAACTGCCTGTTGGATGCGGCTGGCATAGACGATACTGTCGGTAATGTCTTTCTTCTGCGCAGCTATCTGATCGCGCTGATTTTCAATTTCTTTCTTTTGCTTAAGAATCTCGGCTGTGCGCTCCTGCACGATACCTTCCAGCCGTATTTTTTCAAGCTGAAGCCTTCTGGTATTGTATTTCACTATACCCCAAACCAGAAAAACAGCCACAACCACATACATAATGTAAGCAAAGATGGTACGGTACCACGGCGGAAGAATAATAAAGGCAAAGGAAGCTTCTTCACCCTCTGCTCCATAAATATTCCGTGCCTTCACCCTGAATACATAATGCCCGGGCGACAGATTGCTGAAAAAGACTTTGGGTTCGGAAGACCAGGCTGACCAGTAATCCCGGTACCCTTCAAGAAAATAACTGAACCTGATTTCTTCGGGCTTATCATAGAAAGAGGCAGCATATGCAAACTGAATACTGTTGTCGGCAAACCTGATTTCAGGCACCATGGCTTTTTCCTGCCTTAACAGGGGAAGAAAGGAAGCTGTATCGGATGAAATTCTTGAAAAATATCCTCCGAACAAAAGAGAATCCTTTCCAATGGTTATGTTCCGTATAAGGGTTTGGAAGGGTGCATTATACCTGAAGGGAACCTTTTCGTCGATGGTGTACAATTCGTTCCCTGCACCAATCCAGATAACGCTGTCAGGATCGCGGTAAGCACTGTATATCATTCTGCGCGTGAGCGGTCTGAAAGGAGCAACCGTAACACGGGGCTTCTGGCTGTTTCCGACAAATTGAAGCTTTTCGACCCATGCCTGGCTTCCCTGAACACATATAGCAAGGTATTCACGAGGGCCGACTCGTGCAAAGTTGAAAACGCCTTTGCTTCCGTCAGACCATTCTTTCCCCATCAGGGTATCCGGGACAATTTTGTCATTCGCTTCGTTGAAGTGATACACTCCCGATGGAGTTGCAAATACCAGCCGTCCATTCACAATAAATACGTTGTCATCCCGTAGTGTCGGCAAACCGTCCTCCAGACCATAATGCCTGACAAGAGTGTCTCCGCCCGAAAGGGTAATTCGTATAATTCCGTTGGCATAGGTGCCAACCCATACGTTACCGTTTTCATCGTCAATGGCGGTTCTGGTTTCAATCCCCTTCACCTGATGGTATGAACCGGCAAATTTCCATCCAGTTGTGGTTCTCTGTAAAACATTCAGCCCGTCGGGGCCGCATACATAAACGGTTCCCTGGTTGTTGGTTGAATTGAACAAACCTCTTGCTTTAAAGGCAGGAACATGATAGACCTTTTCGAGCGAAACCGAATGCCCCGGACTGATAATTTCATACAGTCCGAAGTCGGTTGCAACAAGAAGGTTGTCTTTTTTTCCACCTATGTTGCGCACCCGGCAGAATGACCAGGGAGAAGAAATACCCGCAAAAGGAATGAAGGCAGCGTCAGGCGTATCTTCGCCTTTCAGATAATAAACTTTCCGTCCGGCTGCAATGTAAACGGTACCATTGAATTTTACCACATCGGTAATCTCTCCTTCAATTCCCTGTTCTTCGCCAAGGATACGGATGGGAGAAAAAATCTGAGCATAGGAGATACCGGAAGAAAGCGTAACCCAAAGACCCTGACCTGTCGCTGTTGTATCACCTGCATAGAGAGACGTTACACCATCGTCCTGTAATCGCCTTGATTTGTCAATACGATTGACCATTCTTCCAGACTGGTCAATAATGATGACGCCCTTTTCAATGGTCCCTATGGCATACCTGCCACCTGGCAAAGAAATCGCATTATAAATGTTGGTTCCCTTAAGCCAGGAAGCGGTTTCCCTGCTCAGAAAATCATTGATCTGTCCGGTAATGGTATTGTACAACCTGACGCCCTGACTGGAAAAAACTACCAGTAAATCATCCCTGTAAGGCAAAACCGCCTGTACAGGATTGGAAACAAACCCTTCCCCTCCGGGAGCCGGAATAAAATCCTTTCCGTCAAAAACAAGAAGTCCCCGTGAAATAGAGCCGTGATAGATCTTCCCGCTGGCCAGAAACGACCAGTATGAGTTCAGATTCCGGGGAAACGCATACACACTGACAGTTTTTCCTGTCCAGGTAAAAAGGTATTCGGTAGATGAAAAGTAAACGTTTCCTCGATGACAGAAAATGTTGTAAACAGAAGAAAAAAGCTTTGCTGAATCAGGAACAAAAGGTAAAAAAGAACGGTATTGTAATTTTCCTGAGGCATCAGGAACCAGCATGCCAAAATCACCCTCAGAGCCTACATAAATCCGGCCCTCGCTATCAGAAGCCAGCGACCAGACAATACCTTTGGGAACAGAAATTTTACGCCAAGAAACGCCATCAAACTCCAGAACTCCATCGTCATTGTTGCCAAAGAACATAACGCCGCGATGATCCATGGCTATGGCATAATTCCAGGCTCCGAACCCATTTTCAATCGGTGAGTAATTCTTCACCAACACCATTCCCTTTTCAAACACCTGGGAACTCAGTGAAAATGGTATAAGAAACCCAAGAATCGCAGTACATAACCGGTTAACTATATGCATCTGGGTGCGGTTGTTTTCGTCTTAAAGATAAGAAGTTAATTGGTTCCGGCAATCAATCTTCCGTGGAAATTTACGGAATACTGAACACCCAGCTACGACTGGATAAAAGGATGATTTGCAGAGGATTCCTGAATCTTTAAAAACAGCTTATTTTTCAGTAAGAAACAACCTTACAGTATATACCCTGTCTTTTCCTGCCATCCTGACAAAATATATCCCTTCCGGCAAGTAGGTTGCAATCCGGTTAATTCTTTCTTTCTGCAAAGTATGTGTGCCAACCAGCTGGCCGGCAACGTTATATACACCAATATACGGGCCATTTTTTTCCGGTTCATCTGTTGACACAATTATGAAATTGCGCCAGGCATATATTCTGAAGCTTGCTTCTTCGCCGGGAACGATTGTTGCAGCAAATGCGCTGCTTTCTCCTGCCGTGAAATCGGAAAAAGTATTCACTGAAGCAGTAAATGTGTTATCCGCCGTATTCACTGCATTGAGTTTCTTCCAAACAGGCGCGGTATATTGTCCTCCGTACAGCAACGATTCGTCTCCCTGTATATCTGCATCAGTATAAACAAACAGCACCTCCGCAGTAAAATCGCTGATCCCGTTTTGCGAAAGGCTCCAGTAACGGGTAATGTAATTTACCGTGCTGGAGTTCAAGGGATGTTTGGCGTTGATGACGCGGACTGATGCAGAGGCATCGCCTGCAAAAGAACCACCAGTAAAATGCACCTGCACCGGTGAATATTCAGGAATGTCAGTATTGTCCCCTACGGGGAACAGAAAGCTGCCCGGAGCGTCAAACTTTTTTCTCAGTTCGCCGGTGCCATCGGTAACCACCATAGCCTCAGCGGAAGGAATTCCCCTGATAGCCGACCAATTGCCAAGTACGAGATGGTCATCACCCAGATGTAAGATTCCGGCACCTAGCAGCAGATCACCCTCCAGGGTTATAGTATTGTTAAGGAAAACACCAGATGGATTGTTGATCGTCATCTTCCCGAAAATTGTCGGTTGATTACCTCCCACAACCTGCGCAGAATTGCCTTGAAAAATTACTTCCCCCGTATTGGACGGATTGATGAATACTGTTCCTCCGTCAGCGTTGTTGAGCCAGTCGCCCTGTAAATAAAATTTTCCGTTCAGGCTTATGCGGCCGGGAACTGAGGCTGCTGACAGATTGGTATAGGAAGCACCGGACCCCTGGGCCGTGATCATAGCATTACCGCTGACTACAATCAAAGCCCCTTTGTTAATGATGCCTTTCTGGGCCTGCAAAGAACAGGTCAGCAACAATGGCACCACAAAAAACAGTTTGGATCGCATTTGTGTACAGATTAGTTTTTCTGCCAGAATCAAGGTGCACTTTGTTTCTCAAGCTGTTCAACCCGTTTCTGAAGCTGCTCAATCTGCTTCTGCTGTTCCTTGATGGCTTCAACCAGCACCGGAACCAATTTGGAATAATCAATGGATTTGTATCCATCGGGGCCCTCTCTGACAAGCTCGGGCAAAACAGGCTCAACCTGCTGGGCAATAAACCCGATCTGCCTTCCCTTATCAAAACCTTTGTCAGGGAATTCATCGGTTCTATAATCAAAATTTACGCCTTGCAACTGTAAAATTTTTCCAAGGCTTCCGTTGAGAGGCGCAATATTTTTTTTCAGACGCATGTCAGAACCTAACCATGTGCCCGATGAGCACCAGGTGGGGCCCCATACCACGAGACCATAAGTATCGTTAGCATCCAAACCAATACTCAGCCCGTTAAATATACTAGCTCCGGTATTTATTCCCACATCGGCATTGAAACGAAGCAGGTTCAGATCAAAATCACCGTATAAAAGTGCTGTACCAGCGCCACCGCCTGCATTGTCAATGATCAGCGTATTGGAGGCTGTCGATCCCTGCCCGGCAGAATATCCAATGAAGATATTTCCGGATCCGGTAGCATCGGAACCAGCGGAAGCGCCAAGGTATACATTGTTGCTTCCGCCAAAATACCTGAAACCTGAATATTTGCCAATGAAGACATTTCTATTCCCGGTGAATCGGTCAGACGAATTATCATAATCTCCCCCTGCGCCACCGCCAACAAACACATTGTCTTCACCGGTTGATACAGTATATCCCGCTCCACTTCCAATAAAAACATTGGTTCGGCCGGTATTGAATTTCCCGGCCATATAGCCCACATAAGTCCCTGCCTGCCAATCTTTCAGGGAATATCCGGCCTGGTAACCAACAGCAGTAATATAGGATGCACCTGTATTCAGGAAGCCAGCCTGGTAGCCCATAAATGTATTGTAATTGCCCGATGTATTTGTATACCCGGCCTGGTACCCGAGAAAAGCATTGTATTGCCCGCCGTTGTTGGAATACCCGCTCTGATAACCCATGAAAACATTGTAGCCGGAAGCAACGTTGCTGTATCCTGCCTGATAACCGGCAAAAAGATTATGAACGCCGGTTGTGAGGGATTTACCTGCTTCCTTCCCTATGGCAACATTGGAATTTCCTGTGGTTATATTCTGTGCCGAGGACGAGCCTATGGCCAGATTGTCGTAGCCGGTGGTAATATAAGCTCCTGCATTGTTTCCAATGAGAATGTTGTTATCGCCTCCCTGCGGCAGAGCCGCAAAATTTCCCAATCCTCCTGCATAAACCCCCACAAATATATTGTTGTTTCCTTTTTTAAATGCTGCACCCGCTGCTCCACCGACAAAGGTATTGTAATTGCCGCCAATGGTATTGTAACCCGCCATTGTCCCCAGATATGTATTGGCACCACCGTCCACATTCGACTTGCCAGACAGATTTCCAAAAAAAGCATTGGCCCCTCCGGTGGTATTGCTCATCCCCGACTGGTAACCCACAAAAGCATTGTACATTCCGGTTGTATTCGCTTTTCCTGACTGGTATCCCATAAATACATTGTACTTTCCGGTTGTATTGCTGATCCCGCTCTCCTGACCGATCCAGTAATTTTCAGGGGTAACATTCATGAACGGAGTTTCGCCTCCCTTGGTTGGTGTACGGGTGCCAACGGCAAATCCACCTTTTCCACCTTTGGAAATTTGTTCTTCCAGTGTTATGCGAACACTGTCGGGCGTAACCAGCATGATATCACCCGTGAGTGCACCTTTTGAGGGAGATCGTCCTCCAATGGCGAAACCACCCTTGCCTCCTTTGCCCGGCAGGTCTTCAATATATATTCTTACACCCTGCTCGTACACAACAAAAACAGGCTCTCCGTTACGGTTTTTTACAACAAATAACGCCGAATCGGCATTCATGGAAGCATCGCCCTGAACTTCAAACTTGCCTTGGGGTGCGGTACTCCCAACCCCAATCCACCCGTTGTCCAAAATGGCGAAATTGGTTTTGCCAGTACTATTTTGAAAATAAAAACCATTTCCTGCGTTCCTGGTACGAAATTTCATTCCCTGGGAATCATAAAAAATGTTACCGTAATACCCTCCTGTGTTTGCTTCCAGCCGTAAATAATTGTCAGGCTGTGTTCCGGTCCCCTTTATATGCAATAAGGCAGCAGGTACCGTCTGGTTGATACCAATATTGCCGCTGTTATCAACAATCAGTGCATTGGAAGGGCTTCCATCGGGTGCGGTTAAACTGGAAATGCCAAACGAAAGGAGGCTGACCCACGTGGTGCCGTTGAACATATACACAGCATTTGCTGTGGTATTGAATACAAGCAACCCCATGGAAGGAGCGCTGATCGCATTCATCTGCGTTGCAGTAAGCCGGGGAAGCAGAAAGCCCCTGGTAGCAGAATTCACATCCAGCATAGCAGAAGCATGCGGACTGTAACCGTCGACATCAGAAATGGCAACATTCTGCCCCACTGCCACACCCGATTGCAACACAAAACAGCAGAAAACAATTGCTACCAATGTCCGGCCAGTTAGGAAGCGGTAGATGTTTTTCATATCATGAAATTTGCGGTTGATGCTAAAGCTACTCAAACTTCTCTGATTTTCAGCGTCATTCATAAAAAATGTAGTTTAAATATAATTTAATACTAAAATTCTTAAATTCAGCGTATTATATTGAAAAATGCGATTGAATTCAGTTTTCATTCAATTCAATGTTTCCGTCATTCGTCACATACGGCTAGTTATTGTAGCCAGATTTCCAAAAATGATATACATTCGTATTTGTTCTCTTCCTTCTTATGGCAAATAGATCCGGAAAGCTTTTCTGTTTCGTACTTCTTTTTTCTCTGGAAGCCATGGTTAATGGCCAGGGAATCAAAATATCGGGAGGAAGCGATAAGGCTCTTCTAAATACAGCAAGTTCACCAATAGGGAAGGAACTGGTGTTCATAACTCCCGCCCTGCAGCTTGATACCGTTGAAATTTCAGGACAAACTTACTTTTCGCTGCGCGGCCAGGGTATGGGGAAAGAAGATCTTCCAGGAAAACCACTCCTGCCGGTATTTCATCGGTTAGTCTCACTGCGGAACATAAAAAACTTTCACTATGTGATAGAGGACGATACTGTCCTTCATTTGCCATCAGGGAAAATTCCACTGGCGCCCATACCTCCGCCGGTGATTACTGGATCTGACAGCCGTCCACCGGTTTTTACCCCTGACCTCACTACGTACCTTCGGGATGCGTGGTTTCCTGATTCTGCCTGTGTAACCATTGCCAACCAGGGCACCCTCAATGGGGAACCCATCGGATTGCTTACCATCAGACCTGTTTATTATAATCCTGTACAGGGTACCCTCCATATTATCCGAAAAATAAGAATTCAGCCGGAAGAAGGCTTCGCATCGGAGGAATGGATGACACCGCTTCCCATTGCCGGGATGCTGAAGCACAAACTTTTGTACCTGGGTCCTTCGCTGAAAGACACCATGACGCGAATGCCCATATCATACGTAATTCTGGCCGATACAATGTTCCGACAGGTTCTTCAGCCGTTTATCCAATGGAAGAAACAGACCGGATA
>JAKPTE010000016.1 GCA_029571215.1 Bacteroidota bacterium | reverse complement strand
TGATTATTTAATTGTCAACCTCTAATGTATCAATATCAGTGCTGATAACAAAAAAAAAGAGGGTGTTTTTTCCACCCTCTTTTCAACTTTTATTAACAAGTCTTCGTTTTAAATAAAACACAATTCTGTCTTTTTAGACATCCCCTTCCTATGGTTAATGTTTTTTTACTTCACGGTATCCATATATTCAATCATATCGACAATCTTGGCTGAATAGCCCCATTCATTGTCGTACCAGGAAACAACCTTAACGAAGTTGGGGTTTAGCATAATACCTGCTTCTGCATCAAAAATGGAGGTTCTGGGATCACCGATAAAGTCGGATGAGACAACTGCATCTTCGGTATAACCGAGAACACCTTTCAGTTCACCTTCCGATGCGGCTTTCATTGCAGCTTTAATCTCATCATAAGTGGTAGCTTTCTCAAGACGGCAGGTAAGGTCAACAACAGAAACATTAATGGTAGGAACACGGAAAGCCATACCGGTCAGTTTTCCTTTCAGTTCAGGAATAACCTTGGTAACTGCTTTGGCAGCACCGGTTGAAGAGGGAATAATATTGGCAGCAGCAGCACGCCCTCCTCTCCAGTCTTTCTTGGAAGGACCATCAACGGTTTTTTGTGTCGCAGTTGTTGAATGGACCGTAGTCATAAGACCTTCCACTATACCAAAGTTGTCGTGAAGCACTTTGGCAATCGGGGCAAGACAGTTGGTGGTGCAGGATGCATTCGAAATAATGGAAAGATCCTTGGTATATTTCTTATGGTTCACACCGTAAACAAACATGGGTGTGTCATCTTTGGAAGGAGCCGACATAATAACCCTTTTTGCACCGGCCTTGATGTGCGCTTCTGCTTTTTCTTTAGTAAGGAACAATCCGGTTGATTCCACCACATATTCAGCACCTACTTCATTCCATTTCAGATTGGCCGGATCGGCTTCAGCAGTAACGCGTATAGGCTGACCATTTACAACCAGTTTACCATCTTTAATGTCGATCGTTCCTTTGAACTGACCATGCACTGTGTCGTACCGAAGCATGTATGCCATGTAATCAACATCAATCAGGTCGTTAATCCCTACGACTTCAATATTAGGATGATTCACAGCAACGCGGAATACGAGGCGGCCGATGCGCCCGAAACCGTTAATTCCAATTTTAATCTTAGCCATAATACAATCAGATTTATTTGACAATAATTTACCTTTTTAAAGAACCCCAAAGGTAACAATTAAACACGAATCATCAAAATGAAGAAGAGTTCCTTTTGCAGAGAGATGTTTATTCTTTCCCATCTGCCGGCTGGCTGCTATCAGAGGGGCTCTCCCATTCTTTCCCTTTCAGCCGGTCAATGATCTTCCCGAAACGATAACTGACAAACAGGGTCAGGAAAATCTGGTTGTTTTGTTTGGTAGCCATAATGGGGATTTTTTTCGGGAAAATGTCCAGCACAATACCTGCTTCCAGAGCGTGAAGAGCGGCATCAACGGTGCTGTAATCGAAACTTACACCAAATCGCCCGGAAAGGCCAGGCAGCGCTTTTAATTCATTGAACCCCTTGAAAAAAGAGGAACGCCCGGCATATTGAGCAGGGTGATAGGAAGGATCAAACTTTCTTGATTCAATGCGGTAATAATCTCCAACCGGCATAATATAAATATCATAATAAATCGGCTTGTAAACTGCTGCCGATAACCCTGCTCCATAATAATATTTAACTGATATTCCACCCTTATCCACTTTACGGTACATCTCATACTGATGTCCGCGCATTACTCTGAAATTAAAAACCGTGTTCAGCTTACCATAAATAAAGGATCGGGCATTGGGATAAAGAAAAGGATACCTGACTTCCTTCGGATGCTTAAGGGTTACAAAATCACCTTCCCATAGCTTTTTATTTCTTGCATCCAGCCACCATCCATACCGATAGCTCAGACCAAATCCGTTTGAATTAAGCAGAATCCCAAGAGAACTTTCATCACGGTAGAAAATCTTCTTTTGCGTATCAATTTCGCCCTGACCGTAGACTGAAATAAGTGAAAAAGATAACGCAATTACCAGTGCCAGAAACCGCATCAACAACCTATGAATGAATGCATACATGGTTTCTTCTTTTGGTAATTGTTGACTGTGAAAAAATATAAAAGAAAAGAACTAATCAAAATAAACAGAAGGAACAGATTTCTCCATTCCCTATTCAGCCTAATAAATAGCTACTGCGGGTAAAAATATCTCTTACCGTTTGACCGGCTGTGTATCTGAGTAAGCAGGGCAGGCTTTTTCACTGCAGCTAGAGAGAACAGTTCCCCCAATAAACAGACAAAGCAAAAGTACCGATACGAAACGAATAATTTTAGTTTTCATATACGTTGGTTTTCATGTGTTAGCCTGACATGGTTGCTCAGAACCCGTATCCGCATATGCCGGACACACATGGTCATTACATGAAGTAACAGTAAGCAGGGTCATCAATACAATACACCCCAGGATTACCAGCCGTTTCATGGCAAAATCAACATTTTTGGTTAAATAACTCTGTAAATATAGTATTTTATCAGATAAAACTTAATTGTATAACAAAAAAAATAGCAGGATAGTAACTGTTTGATAGATAATGAGAAAACATTAGAAAACGTTGTGAGAATTTGATTTAGTCCGATATTGTGATGCGTTTTTATGCTATTGTACCAAAAAAACAAAGGTAACCAATACGACTTTTATTGTTAGTTTTGCCATACTGTCTTAGATATGTCTCATGGGCCAAAGGTTATTATATTAAAACAGATATGAAAGAAACTATTTTTCAGCATCGTTCCATTCGTAAATATAAACCCGATCCTGTTTCTCCTGAGGTGCTCAAACAGATTCTGGAAGCCGGAACACGTGCTTCAACGACGGGTAACATGCAGGTTTACAGTATGGTCGTAACTACGGATCAATCTATCAGGCAAAAACTCTGGGAAGCACATTTTAAGCAGAATATGGTTCTGGAAGCTCCGGTTCACATAACCTTCTGTGCTGATTTTAACCGGTTTACAAAATGGTGCACTTACAGAGAGGCCGAACCGGGCTATGATAACTTCCTTTCTTTTTTCACAGCTGCGATCGATGCATTGCTTGTCTCGGAAAATGTCGCATTGGCTGCCGAAGAATACGGACTTGGAATATGTTACCTTGGAACGGTTACTTACATGGCCAAAAGGTTCAGCGAAATACTTCAATTACCCCGGCTGGTAGTTCCCGTAGCAGCAATGGTAATAGGAATGCCGGCCGAAGATCCAGGGCTTACCGATCGATTGCCACTGGACGCAGTAGTCCACAATGAAGTGTATCATGATTATTCGCCGGCTGATATAGATAAATTTTACAGGGATAAGGAGAATTTGCCGGCTAGTAAAAAATTTGTTGAAGAAAACAAGAAAAAAACGCTGGCACAGGTTTTTACGGATATTCGTTATACGGCAAAAGATAACCGGTTTTTCTCGAGAGAGTTTCTTGAACTGATAAAAGATAAGGGATTCATGAACAATGAGGGATAAACCGGGAAGCTTAAAAATCAGTCGGGATTGAAATCGATTCCGAGAGCGGAAGCTACTTCTTTCACTTCGTTAACCACTGACGGAAGGATGGTGATACCTTCGCGGGCGGTTCTTTCTTCTGCTTCCCGTTCAATTTCACCCGGAATATAAACTCTTTCCTGTCCTTCTGCAGGTTTTGCGTTTTTGAAGGTTTCAATCCAGAAATCCATCATGGCTTTGAATTCTTCGGCGGGGCGGAAAGCATCAATGCGCATGGCTCCGAAAAAATGGCCTGTCCCAAGTCCGGGCTGATTTTCAGGAAGCGGCAGGTAAGCTATTGACGGAGGAACAAAAGGGCCGAAATTGGCTCCCGATAGAAGGGAAGAAAAGATATCAACCAGGGCACCAAGGCAATAACCTTTGTGGCTGCCGTGTATTCTGTCGCCTCCCAGCGGAAGCATTGCTCCTCCTTGTTTGAGAATATCCGGGTCATCGGACGGAAAACCAAACGCATCCTGAACATAGCCCAGAGGTACTTTTTCTCCTTTTTTGGATGCAATGGCAAGTTTTCCGCGTGCAATGGGCGTTGTGGCAAAATCAGCAACAAAGGCTGGATATTTACCTGCCGGTATTGCCACTGCAATCGGATTGGTTCCCAACAGACGGCTCACTGAAAAGGTAGGTGCCACCAACGGATTGGCATTGCAAAGGGTAATTCCGATCATATCATGAGGAAGAGCCATCATGGCATAGTATCCTGCGATACCGAAGTGGTTGGAATTGCGGGTTGCAACCCATCCGGTGCCACATGCTTTTGCCTTTTCAATGGCAAGTTGCATGGACCGTGCCGCAGCAATCATTCCGATGGCCATATCCGCGTCAATTACTGCAGTAGATGGAGATTCATGGACAACACGAATGTAAGGATCTGCTTTTACCCGTTTTTCCTTCCAGAGCAGATAATAATCTTTCAGGCGCAGCATACCATGCGAAGGAATACCGCGTTCTTCCGCTCTGACAAAAACATCAGCAATCAAGGCTGCATCATTGGCCGGAACGCCCATCGCCTCAAATGCCCTGGCTGTGAACATGCGAAGATACGAAGCTGTTGCCATCTTCCTTCAGGTTATTTTCGGTCAAAAAAAACTGCATTTGCCTGAGCTGTAGGCATAATCAAAATGTCGTTGATATTTACGTGCGGGGGCCGGCTTAAGGCAAACCATACTGCTTCAGCAACATCTTCTGCTTTCAATGGCTGGTATCCTTTGTATACTTCCTTTGCTCTCTGGGCATCGCCTTTGAACCTTACCAGCGAAAATTCCGTTTCAACTGCCCCCGGGCTCACCGAAGTAACCTTTATGCCATAGGGAAGCAGGTCAATCCGCATTCCCCTGGTTAATCCTTCAACAGCATGCTTGGTTGCACAGTAAACATTTCCGTTGGGATACACTTCCTTGCCTGCAATGGAACTGATATTGACAATGTGTCCCGTTCGCCGGGCTGTCATAAGCGGCGCAATGTAACGTGTTGCATACAACAACCCCCTGATGTTCGTATCGATCATCTGCTCCCAGTCGGATATGTCTCCCTCATGGATGGGGTGAAATCCTGCTGCCAGTCCGGCGTTGTTGATGAGAACGTCAATTTCCTGCCAGTCATCCGGTAAATGTCCAAGATACTTTTCGGCTTCCTCCTTCTTTCTGATATCAAAACACAGGGGAAGAACCCTGATTCCAAACCCGGCAGCAAGTGTCTGGCTCAACTCTTCCAGCAGCTTTTTTCTACGCCCTGTCAGGATAAGATCATATCCATGTTCGGCCAGATGGAATGCAATAGCCCTGCCTATTCCTGAAGTGGCTCCTGTTATGACTGCAATCATTTTGGTTCAGTTAAAAGTCTTCAAATATATAAAATACAATTCCATCAGAAAGCCAAATGATAAAAAACAGTCTAACTTTGTCACTCTGTCAACAGGAACTATGGAGAGCTTTAGAGAAATCAGACCCTATTCGGAATTGCAGGCCGATAAAAAAGAGCAGGTTACCGTCATGTTTGACAGGATTGCCCGTAAATATGACCTGCTGAACCATATGCTTTCCTTTAATATGGACCGTGCCTGGCGAAAAAAACTGATACAGCTTCCGGAACTGAAGAAAGCTGAAAAAATACTTGATATTGCAGCCGGTACGGGTGACCTTTCATTACTTGCTGCGGAAAATCGGAACGCAAAGATAGTCGCATCCGATATTTCAGAGGAGATGCTTCGGATTGCCATGCGCAAAATTCAGAAAAAAGGTATTCAGGATAGGGTTGAATGTGTGCTGGCTGATGCGGAAGCTTTACCTTTCGATGCCGATACCTTTGATGCTGTTATGGTAGCATTCGGAGTCCGAAATTTCGGAAATCCAGGAAAAGGTCTTTCAGAAATTTACAGGGTGGTTCGACCCGGAGGGGCAATCGCCGTCCTGGAATTTTCCGTACCCGGTAATCCTTTTTTTCGTAACCTGTATCTGTTTTATTTCAGAAGAATTATTCCCTTAATTGGCAGACTTGTGTCAGGAGATGCCAATGCTTACAGGTACCTCAACAGATCTGCTGAAGCCTTCCCCCAGGGGGAACATTTCTGCAGGATGCTAAGTGATGCCGGATTTTTGGTTACAACTTCCTTCCCTGTTACTTTCGGTGTTGCAAGAATTTATGCGGGAATCAAACCCGAACACGAAAAATTGGATGAGTAAGGATTTTATAATATTTTAGCGCCTTGTTCGTTAAAGGTTACAGACATTGTTAACAGCGAAAGTTTTGAAGAGAATATTCTTTGTTGCATTATTTTGTCTTACTATCGGGTTGGTTTCATTTGGCCAGGTAAAAAAAGTTCTCAATTACCAGATAGTTGATAACAAGAAAATCCATTTTGGATTCTGTGTTGGTCTCAATGCAATGGACTTCAGTTTTGAACGTAACAGCCGAAGCATACGTACCGGAAACGGAGACTCGCTTTATATGGACCTTTACCAGCTGAGCCCTGGATTTAATGTAAATATCGTCTCGGAATTGCGGATCAACGATGCTTTTGCCCTTCGTTTCCTTCCCGGTCTGGTTTTTGGCCAAAGAAATGTTTTCGTTACTGGAGTGGCATCAGATATTCAGTACGGACAGGTGCAGGTAGAAAGCAACTATCTTGATTTTCCGCTTCTTGTAAAATACAGGGGAGAACGACTGAATAATGTGCGTCCGTATCTCATAGCAGGAACCAGCATCAGGTACGATATGGCTGCAAAAAAGGAAAATAAGCTGAAACTGGGCAAAGAGCAGGGAGAAACCCTTCGCATCAACCTCAAACCACTTGATTTTTATGGCGAAATAGGGGTAGGAATGGATTTCTACCTGGTTTATTTCAAACTTTCAACCGAACTGAAACTCTCTGTTGGAATGCGCGATATACTTGACAGGGATCTTGCAGCCACAGGTTTGAACCAGCTTACTTCGCATATTGTTCTGCTGAATTTTCATTTTGAATAATACGTTTTCAATAGCCTCGTAAGCAATTTTCCTTTTCAGATAGCTGGAAAGCGACTCCAGCAGTTACAATGAATTAAATGCAGGATCTTAGACTAATTCATGTTCAATTTGCATATTTGATGGGCTTCTGATTATCCTGGAAAGCGTCTTCGAAATTCGGCGCAGACGATGGCAGCAGCCATACCAACGTTGAGGGATTCAGCGCCAGAGCCGGGACCTCCGCGGGGAATCGTAAGAAACTGGCTGATCTCCCTGCTAATTTGTTTTGACAAGCCACGCGACTCATTCCCAAGAACAATCATAGCTGGAAGCTTCAGTTCCGCCTCATAAAGGTTTGTCCCCTGCAGGTCCATCCCATAAATATTCCACCCCTGACGCTGCATGTTCCTGCAAATTGCAGCTGCATCCGTGCGGATAACATGAACCCGGAAGATGCTCCCCATGGATGCCTGGACGGTTTTTGGATTGAAGGAATCGGCAGAGGTTTCTCCAAGCACTACATAGCGGATATCAAACCAGTCGGCCAGTCGAAGGATGGTACCTGTATTACCTGGGTCCTGCACCCCGTCAAGAACCAAACATAGATCAGTTCTTTCTGGTATCTGCAGTACCGGGGTTTCTGGCATATGAACCACGGCAAGAACACGATTGGGCGTTTTTAGTCCGCTGATGCCAGCCAGCAGGCTTTCCTCCACTTCATAGAGATCCGTTTTGGCGCATTTATACCCTTGTTCACTGATCCAGCTTTCAGTTGCGGCTATCCATGCAATTCTGTAATCCGATTTCAGTAATTCGAGCACCATTTTTTCCCCTTCCACCAGAAACAAGCGGGTTTCATCCCGTACTTTTTTTTCTCTAAGCGATCGGGCAAGTTTTCTTAAACTGGCCGGTAAATGAATTTTTCTGTGTTCAGGAAATATCTTTTTCACAAAGTGTGCAGGTTTTGATTATTTTCGGATTGCCGAAGTTACTTATATTTGTGGATTGTTGAAAAAACCGCTACCATATTTTGTGCTGGGTCTTTTCAGGACTTTCTTCCGGAAATGGTTCCTTCCGGTTATCGGGGCATTGACTCTTTCCGGCTGTTTCCCCGCAAAGTATGTTCCCGAAGGCCAATACCTGTTATCCGAAACCCGGATTAAAACCAATGCACGGCAGCTGAACAAAAGCGAGATGCAGACCTATATACGGCAGCGTCCCAATAAACGCGTTCTGGGTTTTCGATTTCACCTCTGGTTGTACAATCGGTCGAAACCTGAAAAAAACAACTGGATCAACCGTGGCTTTCGACAGATAGGGGAGGCTCCCGTCGTTTTTGATGAATATCAGACAAGCCGCTCGGCGGAACAATTGCGGTTATATCTGGTCAACAAAGGTTATTTTAACGCAAAGGTGGATCATGAGGTTTTTTTCAGGAAAAAAGAAGCCTATGTAACATTCAACATTAATAGTGGTACACCTTATCACATCAGGTCTTTTCATTATTCAGTCGAGGATACGGTTTTGATTCCTTATCTTATGCGCGATACTGCAAACTCCCTTGTCAAACCGGGGATAGTTTATGACGTGGATGTGTTGCAGAATGAACGTTTGCGGATTGAGTCCTATCTGAAGAACAGAGGATTTTATAGTTTTTCGAAAGATTATATATGGTATACTGCCGATACATCTCAAATTATGAAGAGCATTGATTTAACCCTCAATGTTGGGAAATACACGGAGATCGACAGTAGGGGTAAATTGGTGCAGGGAAGCCATCCGCGTTACAAAGTTCGTAATCTGATGGTTTACGCATCGGGAAGAGAGAAAAGAATGTCCGATTCAGCGGCCATAATATTTTCAAAGACTGATACGGCCATCTTTGACGGAATACGTTTTGTGGCTCCAGGGCTTTCTCCCGTTAAACCCCGTACCATTGCTTCAGCCATCTTCATTCAGCCCGGTCAGTTATACAATCAGGCAAATGTTACAAAGACTTATCAGCGGTTATCCTCCCTTAAAGTGTTCCGGTTTACTGATATTCAGTTTGAAGAAGCAAAAGCTTCGGGTGCTCTATCATTGGAAAGGCAGCTGAATGGAAGTATTCATCTGTATCCCCAGGAAATGCAGTCGTATGCTCTGGAAGCCGAAGGCACCAATTCTTCAGGAAACATTGGAATGGCGGGGAATTTCAATTATGAACATAAGAATTTATTCCGTGGAGCTGAACGATTTAACCTTCGGGTTAAAGGTGCTGTGGAAACATATCCGCGCCAGTTTGCATCAGGCTTCAGGAATACTATTGAATTCGGAATGGAATCGGGCATACGGATTCCCAGGTTCTGGCTGCCTTTGCGAACAGCCCAGTTTGTTAAGCGTTACAGCCCTTCAACATCCCTTTCATTTGCTTACAATTATCAAAGAAGACCTGATTATACCCGCACTATTGCCAATGCGACCTTCGGTTATACATGGCAGGGTAATGCGTTCAACACCTTTATAGTCAATCCGGTTGAGTTAAATGCAGTAAAGATTTTTTCCATCGATCCGGCTTTTCTTGAGAGCATAAAAGGAAAGCCCTATCTTGAGAATAGTTATCAGGACCATTTTGTGCTGGTATCCGGGTTGACTTTTGTTTTCAATAACCAGAATCTTCGGAAGAAGGAAGATTTCGTTTATTTCAGGACCAATATGGAATCGGCTGGAAATCTTCTGGCGACCTATTTCAACCTTTCCGGAAAAAAAGGTCAACTGATTGGTTACGATACCACCAGAAGATTCTATGAAATTTTCGGTACACAATTCTCACAGTTTGTGAGGGGAGAATTGGATTTCCGCTACAACCATCTGCTCAATCCTACTGACTGGCTGGTTTACCGTTTCTATGCCGGCGTAGGGTTTCCTTACGGGAATTCACTTACCATGCCGTTTGAAAAAAAGTTCTTTGCGGGAGGGGCTAACAGCATCAGAGCCTGGCAGGTCCGTACCCTCGGGCCAGGAACATACAATGACACCATCTCCCGATATCCGAATTCATTGGGCGATATTAAACTTGAGGCAAATGTTGAGTACAGGTTCAAGTTGTTCTGGAAGCTTGAAGGAGCTTTGTTTGCTGATGCAGGAAACATTTGGGCCATCCGAAACAATGATGAACGGCCGGGCGCCTTGTTTAAACTGAACCGTTTCCTTTCCGACATTGCAGTGGGCACAGGCACGGGATTCCGTTTTGATTTTTCTTTCTTCATTTTCCGAATCGACGTAGGAATGAAAACGCGAAATCCTTCGTTGCCGAAAGGAGAACGTTGGACATTCCTGAACCATATTCCCGAAAAAAAAGATTTCGCCCTGAGCATAGCAATCGGTTATCCTTTCTGAGGTATGAGCCTGTTTAGGAAACTAGCTGACCTTTGGCTGAATTTTTCACGCGGAGAACGAAACGGAATTTTGGTTCTTTCCGTGTTACTGTTGCTTCTGATTTTTTTCAATACCTTAATCCCCTTGCTACCGCAAAGGAAAATTACGCAGGAACAGAAAAATAAACTTCTGGCACTGGCCGACTCACTCTGGCATGTGCCAGATTCTTTTCGGGTTATTTCTGTTGTACCTTTTGATCCTAATATACTAGCGGAAGAAGACTGGCAGCGCATAGGGCTAACAAAGAGGCAGGCCGGTATCATTATACGATACAGAAATGCCGGTGGCCGGTTTAGAAAACCAGAGGATTTATTCAGAATATACGGACTGGATTCAACATGGGTTCGGAGCATTATTCCTTATGTGCAGATCCCTCAGAGCAGAGCTAAAGAAACGGATACTGCAGTGCATGAAAGTCCAGGGGGTGAAAAAAAATTTTATTCACAAGAATACCATAAACCAACAAACCCGGGAAGCCATTATGCAGGAGAAATTAATACGGCCGACTCTGTAGCTCTTGTACGGCTTAATGGTATCGGACCCGTCACAGCAAGGAGAATCATAAATTATCGCACCCGTCTGGGAGGATTTGTGAGCATGGAACAATTGCGGGAGGTTTACGGAATGCATCCTGAAATGTTGAAGGTGCTCAATGAATACTTTGTATGCGACTCGCTGCACATAAAAAAAATACCTGTCAATCGTGTCGGCGAGAAAGAACTCTCACTTCATCCCTATCTTTCCCGCTGGAATGCACGATCCATTCTGAAATTCAGGGATATTAAAGGAAAAATTACCGATGTAAATGAACTTAAAGATAATCAGATACTTCCCGATTCAGTTTTCCGGAAAATCTATCCATACCTGTCGGTCGAATAGCTTATACCTACAATTCCCGTATTCCAAAATCGCCAAAGGCTTGCATCTATTTGTTTTTCTGCGGATTTAATACGAACGCCACCACTTGATAACACCCTTCCAGGTACCAGTACGTTCCGGATCCGATTCAGTATCCGGGTAAAAAGCAGACGTATGAAATTTGTGTTATTTTATTATTTTTTTTAACTTTGCGGCTCATTTAAAAAAGGTTGATATTATGATTATAGTTCCGATCAAGGAAGGTGATAATATTGAAAGAGCGCTGAAGAAATTTAAGCGGAAATTTGAAAAAACCGGAATCATTAAAGAATTGCGCGAACGACAGGCCTATAAAAAGCCATCGGTTCGCCGGCGCGAAGTTATCACCAGAGCGGCTTACCTGCAGCGGTTGCAACAGGAGCAGGAATAAGGGGTTGCTTTATTCGGCGAAAGCCAGAATTTTCTTTTGCCCGGGTATAGTACTCTACCCCATTGGCTATGCAGCAGACGGATGTTTTTCTTACGTATCTGATATCCGAAAGGAGAGTATCTCCTTATACCGTTCTGTCTTATAAAACCGATCTTGAACAATACAAAACTTTCTGCAGGGCCGTCACCTCCCTGGAAGAAATTTCCGAAGACCCTCTGATAATAAGGTCATGGATTGCCTCTATGCTCGAAAAAGGGCTCTCAGCCAGGAGTGTGAACAGAAAAATGACATCCCTTCATTCCTATTTCCGTTTTGAAATGCGTGAAGGCCGCCTTTCTTCCGATCCGATGCTGATGATAAAACGTCCCAGAACCCGTTCAGGGGTGCCGGATTTTGTTGATGAGGACCGGATGCGGCAGCTTCTTTCGGAGGTAGACTTTGGAGAAGGCTTCGGGGGATTGCGCGACCGTCTTGTTCTGGAAATGCTTTACCAGACCGGCATGCGGTTGAGTGAGTTGATTTCTCTTCGCGATTCAGATATCCGATTCGAAGAAATGGAAATCAGGGTGACTGGAAAAAGAAACAAACAGCGAATCATCCCCATTTCATTTATCCTTAAGGACCTTTGTACTCATTACCTTGCTGAAAGAAACAGGGAACTTGGAAAAACAGATACCTTTCTGGTGCGTGATAACGGAAAATCGTTATACCCCAAACTTGTTTATCGTACCGTAAATTATTATCTTGGTCAGGTGACCACCATTGCACGAAAAAGTCCGCATATTATCCGGCATAGTTTTGCCACCCACATGCTGAATCATGGTGCAGATCTCAATGCCATCAGGGAACTGCTTGGCCATGCCAACCTGGCGGCGACGCAGATTTATACCCATAATTCATTTGAAAAACTTAAAAAAGTTTATAAACAGGCCCATCCGAGGGCATAATAAATGAAAGGAGGCTTCTATGAAAATCAATGTAAGTTCGGTACATTTTGATGCCGATAAAAAGCTTCTCGATTTCATCAACAAAAAGATTACAAAACTTCAGCAGTTTGATGAGCGCATTCTGGGTGCTGAAATTGTACTGAAGCTCGAGAACAATATGGAGCAGGGCAACAAAATTGCTGAAATTCGTCTGGAAGTTCCCGGCAATGATTTATTTGCCCGCCGGCAGGCCAAGACATTCGAAGAGGCTGTTACTGAGGCAATTGAAGCATTACGGAATCAGGTAATCAAGACGAAGGAGAAAAAGCGTTCATAAACTCTTCATAATTTTCGGTTCAAATTTTTTTATCTTGACAAATTATTATACATTTGCAAACCGATTTTGGAGGGTGGTTTTTCGGGCGTAAACAGCCTGAAATCGCCGATGTAGCTCAGTGGTCAGAGCAGCGGTTTTGTAAACCGCGGGTCGTGGGTTCGACTCCCTCCATCGGCTCTGTTCATTGAAATACCTTATGGGGAGATACCAAAGCGGTCAACTGGGGCAGACTGTAAATCTGCTGGCTGATGCCTTCGGAGGTTCGAATCCTTCTCTCCCCACTGGTTTGCGGGAGTAGCTCAGTTGGTAGAGCATAACCCTTCCAAGGTTAGGGTCGCGAGTTCGAGCCTCGTCTCCCGCTCAACTTTCTGCCGATGTAGCTCAGGGGTAGAGCACTTCCTTGGTAAGGAAGGGGTCATGGGTTCAATTCCCATCATTGGCTCAAATGAAGAAAATGAAACAACTAAATAGAAAACCAAATAAAGTTTATAATCTCTAACCAGTTAAATTATGGCTAAAGAAAAATTTGAAAGGACAAAACCGCACGTCAATATTGGTACGATTGGTCACATCGATCATGGAAAGACTACCCTTACGGCGGCCATTACCATGGTACTTGCTAAACAAGGTCTGGTAGAAGTAAAAACCTTTGACCAGATTGATAATGCTCCTGAAGAAAAGGAAAGGGGTATTACAATTAATACCGCACACGTTGAGTATCAGACCGCAAAAAGGCACTATGCCCACGTTGACTGCCCCGGCCATGCCGACTATATCAAAAACATGGTTACCGGTGCTGCCCAGATGGACGGTGCTATTCTCGTGGTTGCTGCAACCGATGGTCCCATGTCGCAGACCCGTGAACATATTCTTCTGGCCCGCCAGGTGAATGTGCCGCGGATTGTTGTTTTCATGAACAAGGTTGACGCTGTGGATGACCCTGAAATGCTGGATCTCGTTGAAATGGAAATTCGCGAGCTTCTGAATTTCTACGGATTTGACGGAAACAATGCCCCTGTCATCCGTGGTTCTGCACTGGGTGCTATGAACGGTGATCCCAAGTGGGAAGAAAAAGTTCTCGAGCTGATGAATGCCGTTGATGAATATATCCCGCTGCCTGTTCGAGACGTTGACAAGCCCTTCCTTATGCCTGTTGAAGACGTTTTCTCTATCACAGGCCGTGGTACTGTTGCAACCGGAAGAATTGAAACGGGTGTTATTACCACAGGAGAAGAAGTTCAGATCATTGGTCTTGGCCAGGACAAGAAGACGGTCGTTACCGGTGTTGAAATGTTCCGCAAGATTCTGGATCGTGGCGAAGCCGGTGACAATGTCGGTTTGCTCCTTCGCGGTGTTGACAAGAAGGAAATCAAGCGTGGTATGGTGATTGCCAAACCCGGTTCCATCACTCCCCATAAGGTCTTTAAGGCTGAAGTGGTTGTGCTGAAAAAAGAAGAAGGTGGACGTCATACCCCGTTCCATAATCATTACCGTCCGCAGTTCTACCTCCGTACCCTTGACGTAACCGGAGAAATTATGCTGCCCGAAGGACGGGAAATGGTTATGCCCGGCGATAACGTGAACATCACGGTCAACCTGATCTATCCGGTGGCTATCAACAAAGGACTGCGTTTCGCTATCCGTGAAGGCGGCCGTACAGTTGGTGCCGGTACTGTAACTGAAATTGTTGAGTAATGCATAACTGCATCAGGTTCCGGAGAAGGAATTTCCATTCTCCGGATCTGATGTTGTACACGGGTGTAGCTCAGTTGGTAGAGCACTGGTCTCCAAAACCAGGTGTCGGGCGTTCGAGTCGCTCCTCCCGTGCCAGCTAATACCTTACATAAAATGGGTCTTAAAACATACCTCGAGGAATCCTACAAGGAACTGGTTCACAAGGTTACCTGGCCTACCTGGTCAGAGCTTCAGAACAGTGCCCTTGTGGTCATGGTCGCCTCTCTGATCATTGCCATCATCGTTCTTGTTATGGATATCTCCTTCAAGAACCTGATGAAACTGATCTACGATATTATTATTTAACTCCATTCCGGAAAATGACAACCGATACCGTCAAGAAATGGTATGTGCTCAGGGCAGTCAGTGGTAAGGAGAAAAAGGTCAAGGAATTGATCGAAAATGAAATTGCCCGGCTGAACCTCCAGGATTACGTTTCCCAGGTTCTGATTCCTATGGAAAAAGTTTATCAGATCCGGAAAGGGAAAAAAGTCAGTAAAGAGCGCAGTTATTATCCGGGTTATGTTCTGGTTGAGGCAGCCCTTGTTGGAGAAATACCGCACATTCTGCGTAATATCCCCAATGTGATGGGATGGCTTACCGGTTCGCGCGGAGATGATCCGATTCCCCTGCGCACCGAAGAGGTGAACCGCATCCTGGGTAAAGTTGATAACCTGATGACCAGCGAGGAAGAAATAAGTACTCCTTTCTTTGTTGGTGAAACGGTTAAGGTAATTGATGGTCCGTTTAACAGTTTTACAGGTGTTATTGAAGAAGTAAACGAGGAAAAAAAGAAACTGAAAGTGATGGTGAAAATCTTCGGACGTAAAACACCTCTTGAACTGAGCTTTATGCAGGTCGAAAAAGAATGAACTCTCGTACTACAACGTAATATAACCGATTGACCCGGTGAGGTTTTCTGGCAGTTACAATAACCATAATGCTTCCTGAGTGACTGCGAAGTGAAAATCTGCTGAGGAAAATCAAAATGTAATGCAAACACAATTATGGCAAAAGAAGTAGCAGGAATAATTAAATTACAGATAAAAGGCGGTGCAGCGAATCCTTCGCCGCCTGTTGGTCCTGCTCTGGGTTCCAAGGGTGTGAATATCATGGAATTTTGCAAGCAGTTTAATGCAAGAACCCAGAGTAGTGCCGGAAAGCTGCTTCCGGTTATCATTACGGTATATTCTGACAAATCGTTTGATTTTATCGTAAAGAATCCGCCGGTAGCAGTGCAGCTCCTGGAAGCCGCTCAGATCAAAACCGGTTCGCCTGAACCCAACCGTAATAAGGTTGGTTCAGTTACCTGGGAACAGGTACGTGCTATTGCCGAATCGAAAATGCCGGATCTGAACTGCTTTACCATCGAATCGGCCATGAAAATGGTTGCCGGTACTGCACGCAGTATGGGTATAACCATTAAAGGCGATGATCCATTCAGCAAACAAAAAACTTCGTGAGGTATGGCAAGGTTGACGAAAAATCAGAAGAAAGCCGTTGAGAAGATAGAGCCGGGAAAAGCCTACAAACTCACGGAAGCCGCCGAACTTCTGAAGGAAATTACCTTCACAAAGTTCGATGCATCAGTTGATATTGATCTGCGCCTGGGTATTGATCCCAAGAAATCGAACCAGATGGTGCGCGGTGTTGTGAGCCTCCCTCATGGAACAGGGAAACAGACACGCGTTCTGGTGCTTTGCACTCCCGATAAGGAGGAAGAGGCAAAAGCCGCTGGTGCTGATTATGTTGGTCTTGACGAGTATATTGAAAAGATAAAAGGAGGATGGACCGACGTTGATGTGATCATTACCACGCCCAATGTAATGGGGAAAATCGGTGCTCTGGGGCGCATTCTCGGTCCCCGTGGCCTTATGCCCAACCCCAAGAGCGGAACGGTTACCATGGAAGTTGGTAAGGCTGTCAAGGAGGTTAAGCAGGGAAAAATTGATTTCAAGGTTGATAAAACCGGCATTGTCCATTCAACCATTGGGAAAATATCGTTCGATGCTCCCAAGATTGTGGAAAATGCACGCGAATTTATCAATACGGTTATCAAACTGAAGCCTGTTTCTGCGAAAGGCACTTACATCAGAAGCGCTTACCTTTCCACTACCATGAGCCCCGGCATTAAGCTTGATCCCAAATCGTTCGACGAGTAATTAATCCCTTCGGCTGATTTCAGCCGACGGAAAAATGGAACATGATGAAAAGGGAAGATAAAAACACTATCATTAACGGGCTGGTTCAGCGCCTCAGCGAGTACAAGCATTTTTACCTCACCGATATTGGTAATCTGAACGCCAAGGATACAAGCGATCTGAGGCGTAAATGCCATGAGCAACAGATTAAACTGGTTGTGGTAAAGAACAAACTCCTGAAAAAGGCTTTTGAACAGGCCCAGGGAAAATATGACGAGCTCTACCCGTTGCTGAAGGAGGCTACTTCGGTTATGTTTACCAATACAGGTAATGCTCCGGCTCGCCTTATCAAGGAATTCCGGAAAGACCATAGTAAACCCCTCCTGAAAGCTGCGTATGTTGAGGAATCGGTCTATCTCGGTGACGAGCAACTCGATGCCTTATCCAATCTTAAATCCAGAGAAGAACTTATCGCGGATATTGTACTTCTGCTTCAAAGCCCGATGCGCAATGTGCTCGGTGCATTGCAGAGCAGCGGCAATACCATCACGGGAATTCTCAAAACTCTGGAAGAAAAAAACAATTCGTAATTAAGAAAACAATTAAAATTTACAACAATGGCAGATTTAAAAGTTTTAGCAGAACAGTTGGTGAATCTCACTGTTAAAGAAGTAAATGAGTTATCAAAAATACTGAAGGAAGAGTACGGAATTGAACCTGCAGCTGCTGCAGTTGCTGTTGCAGCTCCTGCCGCAGGTGCTGCCGGCGGTGCAGCTGCTGCCGCTGAAAAAACCTCCTTCGACGTAATTCTGAAATCGGCTGGCCAGGCTAAGCTGCAAATTGTGAAACTGGTGAAGGAACTCACAGGTCTCGGACTTAAAGAAGCCAAAGACCTGGTAGATGCTGCCCCCAAGCCCGTTAAAGAAGGCGTTAGCAAGGAAGAAGCTGAATCTCTCAAAGCTAAACTGGAAGAAGCAGGAGCCGAAGTTGAACTTAAATAAGTTACGAAACGTATCCTTTGTTGGGTTTAGAATCCCTTGCCAAAAGGGATTCTAAGCCTTTTTTCTGTTTTTTTGGTCCAGGTCAAACTAATTTTATCATATCCCCATGGCGAACAATCGGATTAATTTTTCCACCACCAAAAGCCAGCTGGATTATCCTGATTTCCTTGAAATCCAGCTTCAGTCATTCCGGGAATTTTTCCAGCTGAACACAAGTCCCGAAAACCGGAAAAACGAAGGACTTTACAAGGTGTTTCTGGAAAATTTTCCCATTACCGACACCCGAAACAACTTTGTTCTCGAGTTTCTCGATTACTCTATCGACTCACCCCGTTATACTATCGAAGAATGCCTCGAGCGCGGACTTACGTATAGCGTGCCCCTGAAGGCAAAACTGAAATTGTATTGTACCGATCCCGAACACGAAGATTTTGACACGGTTGTCCAGGATGTGTACCTTGGTACAATCCCTTATATGACCGACAAAGGTACTTTTGTTATCAACGGGGCCGAACGGGTTGTCGTTTCCCAGCTTCACCGTTCGCCAGGCGTTTTCTTCGGACAGAGCATCCATGCTAACGGCACCAAGCTTTATTCAGCCAGAATCATTCCCTTCAAGGGTTCATGGATTGAATTCGCTACCGATATCAACAACGTGATGTACGCATACATCGACCGTAAAAAGAAATTGCCTGTTACAACCCTCCTCCGCGCAATTGGTTATGAAAGCGACCGGAGCATTCTTGAAATTTTCGACCTGGCCGATGAACTGAAAGTGTCCAAAGCTGCTCTGAAAAAAGTCGTTGGCCGCAAACTTGCCGCGCGTGTCCTTAAAACCTGGGTTGAAGACTTTGTTGACGAAGATACCGGCGAAGTTGTTTCCATTGAACGAAATGAAGTTGTCATCGACCGCGAAACAGTACTGGAAGACTATCATGTTGACCTGATCGTTGATTCGGGAGCAAAAACTATCCTTCTCCACAAGGAGAGCCAGAATCAAAGTGATTACAGTATCATATACAATACATTGCAGAAAGACCCCTGCAATTCAGAAAAAGAAGCAGTACTTTATATCTACCGTCAGCTTCGTAACTCTGAACCTCCCGACGAAGCAACAGCACGCGACGTTATTGATAAGCTGTTCTTTTCCGACAAACGATATGACCTTGGCGATGTCGGCCGCTACCGGATCAATAAAAAACTCGGGCTCGACATCCCCATGGAAACCAAAATCCTTACCCGCGAGGATATCATCAGCATTATTAAATACCTCATTGAACTGATCAATTCCAAAACCGATGTTGATGATATTGACCACCTGAGCAACCGTCGCGTACGTACGGTTGGGGAACAACTTGCCAACCAGTTTTCCGTTGGCCTTGCCCGTATGGCCAGGACTATCCGGGAACGTATGAATGTGCGCGATAATGAGGTGTTTACTCCTACCGACCTAATCAATTCGAAAACCCTTTCTTCGGTAATTAATTCATTCTTCGGGACCAACCAACTTTCACAGTTTATGGATCAGACCAACCCACTGGCTGAAATGACCCATAAACGTCGTTTGTCGGCTCTGGGACCTGGAGGACTTTCCAGGGAAAGAGCAGGATTTGAAGTACGTGACGTACATTATACCCATTACGGAAGGTTATGTCCCATTGAAACACCGGAAGGACCCAACATTGGCCTTATTTCCTCTCTTTGTGTCTATGCCAAAATCAACAACCTAGGGTTTATTGAGACTCCTTACCGGAAAGTTGAGACAGGACATGTTAAATTGACTGATGACGGTGTAGTATATCTCAGTGCCGAAGAAGAGGAATCGAAAATTATTGCCCAGGCTAACGCCCCGGTTGACGATACAGGAGCCTTTGTCAACCAGAAGGTCAAAGCAAGATATGACGGAGATTTTCCGTATGTCGATGCGGAGAATGTTGATCTGATGGACGTGGCCCCCAATCAGATTGCATCCATTGCAGCTTCTCTTATTCCCTTCCTCGAGCACGACGATGCCAACCGCGCCCTGATGGGATCCAACATGATGCGTCAGGCCGTACCACTTATCAAACCCGAACCTCCAATCGTTGGAACCGGTATTGAGGATGTTGTGGCACGCGATTCCAGGATTCTTTTCGTTGCAGAAAATGACGGCGTAGTGGAATATGTCGATGCCAACGAAATCGTTATCCGCTACGATCTCACCGAAGAAGAAAAATTCGTAAGCTTTGAAGACGAAGTAAAACGGTATATCATTCCAAAATTCAAAAAAACCAATCAGAACACCTGTGTTAATCTGAAACCGGTTGTTCAGAAGGGCGAACGTGTAAAGAAAGGACAAATCCTTACAGAAGGTTACGGCACTGCTGATGGAGAACTGGCACTCGGCCGCAACCTGATGGTAGCTTTTATGCCCTGGAAAGGTTACAACTTTGAGGATGCTATTGTAATTTCGGAACGAATTGTAAAGGAAGACTTCTTTACTTCTATTCATATTGATGAATACCTTCTCGAAGTGCGTGATACCAAGAGAGGTATGGAAGAACTTACTGCCGATATACCAAACGTCAGTGAAGAAGCAACCAGAAACCTTGATGAGAACGGACTGATCAGAATAGGAGCCGAGGTGAAACCCGGTGATATTCTCATCGGTAAGATTACTCCCAAAGGAGAATCGGATCCCTCACCCGAGGAAAAATTGCTGAGAGCTATTTTCGGCGATAAGGCAGGCGATGTTAAAGATGCTTCTTTGAAAGCGCCTCCATCACTCGAAGGCGTTGTTATCGACAAAAAACTCTTTTCCCGCACGCTGAAGGATAAGAAAGGAAAAACCAACGAAAAGCTTATTCTTCAAAAAATTGAAGATGAATTCACTGCCAATGTCCAGGAACTGAAGACGAAACTGATTGAAAAGCTTTTTACACTGGTGAACGGGAAAACCTCCCAGGGTATTAAAGATTATTACGGTGCGGATGTGGTAGCCAAAGGGGTTAAATTTACCCAGAAGATTCTTCAGGAAATTGACTATACAACCGTCAACCCGAACAAATGGACAACGGATAAGGAAAAGAATGACCTGATTAAAACCATCATCAACAATTATCTTGTTAAGTACAAGGAAATTGATGGTATTTACAAACGCAAAAAGTACAATGTCACCATTGGTGATGAACTTCCTGCTGGTATCATTAAACTGGCCAAGGTTTATATTGCCAAGAAACGGAAGATCAAAGTAGGGGATAAGATGGCTGGTCGCCACGGGAACAAGGGTATTGTATCCAAAATCGTTCGTGAAGAAGACATGCCATTCCTTGAAGATGGTACACCGGTTGATATTGTATTAAACCCTCTTGGTGTGCCATCCCGAATGAACCTGGGTCAGATTTATGAAACCGTACTGGGTTGGGCCGGGTATAAACTGGGTCTGCGTTTTGCCTCACCCATTTTCGACGGAGCTAAAATGGACCAGATTACTGAATATACCCGTAAAGCCGGACTTCCTGACTTTGGTAAGACGTACCTATACGATGGCGGAACCGGCGAACGTTTTGACCAGCCTGCAACAGTGGGTATGATATACATGCTCAAACTGGGTCACATGGTTGACGACAAGATGCATGCCCGTTCCATCGGACCTTATTCACTCATCACCCAGCAGCCCCTTGGTGGTAAAGCCCAGTTTGGTGGACAACGTTTCGGTGAAATGGAAGTCTGGGCTCTCGAAGCATTCGGTGCATCTCACATCCTTCAGGAAATTCTCACCGTCAAATCGGATGATGTTATTGGACGTGCCAAAGCATACGAGGCGATTGTAAAAGGAGAGAACATGCCTACTCCCGGTATTCCCGAGTCGTTCAATGTACTTCTGCATGAACTCCGTGGACTGGGATTGAGCATCAATCTGGTTGATTGAATAATGTCGGTTAGTTTAGTTTGTTAATCCTAATAATCTCAATAAAATGGCCCTGCGTAAAGACACAAAATCAAAAAGTGATTTTACAAAAATCTCTATCGGTTTGGCTTCTCCCGAAGAGATTCTTGAACATTCCAGCGGGGAAGTTCTTAAACCCGAAACCATCAATTACCGGACCTACAAGCCCGAACGCGACGGTCTTTTCTGCGAACGGATTTTTGGTCCGGTTAAGGATTATGAATGCCATTGCGGCAAATACAAGCGAATTCGTTATAAGGGGATTGTCTGCGATCGTTGCGGTGTGGAAGTTACCGAAAAGAAAGTCCGCCGCGAACGGATGGGACATATTTCCCTTGTCGTGCCCGTAGCCCATATCTGGTATTTCCGCACCCTTCCCAATAAAATCGGTTATCTGCTTGGTTTGCCCAGCAAAAAACTCGACAGCATTATTTACTACGAGCGGTATGTGGTTATTCAACCGGGTATCAAGGCTTCGGAAGGTATTCAAACCCTCGATTTCCTCACGGAAGAGGAATACCTCGATATCATGGAATCATTGCCCAAGGAAAATCAGTACCTTGATGACAATGATCCCAACAAGTTTATTGCCGGTATGGGAGCTGAAGCCCTTCATATGCTTCTGTCAAGGATCAACCTTGATGAGCTTTCTTACGATCTGAGGCATAAAGCCAATACGGAAACATCCCAGCAGCGGAAAACGGAAGCTCTCAAAAGACTTCAGGTTGTTGAAGCTTTCCGTGAATCAAAGGAAGTTAACCGGCCTGAATGGATGATCATGAAGGTTATTCCGGTTATTCCTCCTGAACTCAGACCGCTTGTACCACTCGACGGTGGCCGGTTTGCCACTTCCGACCTCAATGATCTTTACCGGCGTGTGATCATAAGAAACAACCGACTGAAAAGGCTTATTGAAATTAAGGCTCCGGAAGTCATTCTTCGTAATGAAAAGCGAATGCTTCAGGAAGCTGTTGATTCATTGTTTGATAATTCCCGGAAAGCCAACGCAGTGAAAACCGATGCCAACAGGCCGCTGAAATCGCTCAGCGACAGTCTGAAAGGGAAACAAGGCCGTTTCCGTCAGAACCTGCTTGGTAAACGTGTTGATTATTCTGCCCGTTCGGTTATTGTGGTAGGTCCTGAACTGAACCTTCATGAGTGCGGGCTTCCCAAAGACATGGCAGCAGAACTTTACAAGCCTTTTATTATCAGGAAACTGATTGAGAGAGGCATTGTAAAAACCGTTAAGTCAGCCAAAAAGATTGTTGACCGGAAAGATCCTGTTGTCTGGGACATTTTGGAAAATGTTCTGAAGGGCCATCCTGTTTTGTTGAACCGTGCACCGACACTTCACAGGCTGGGTATTCAGGCCTTCCAGCCAAAACTGATTGAAGGGAAAGCCATTCAGCTTCACCCTCTTGTATGTACTGCATTTAACGCCGACTTCGACGGTGACCAGATGGCGGTTCATCTTCCGCTTGGAAATGCTGCCATCCTTGAAGCCCAGCTTCTCATGCTCGCTTCCCATAATATTCTCAATCCGGCAAACGGCGCTCCTATTACCGTTCCTTCCCAGGACATGGTGCTGGGACTGTACTATATCACCAAAGCAAGAAAAAGTACTCCAGACCATAAAGTGAAAGGCGAAGGGCTGACCTTCTATTCACCTGAAGAAGTGATTATTGCTCATAATGAGAAACGCGTTGACCTTCATGCTGTTATTAAAGTTAGAATTAAAGAAAAAGATGAAAACGGCATGGAAAGGCCAAAGCTGATTGAAACGACGGTTGGCCGCGTGCTTTTCAACGAAGTGGTTCCGAAGGAAATAGGATTCATCAATGAACTTCTTACCAAGAAATCACTAAGAGATATCATTGGTCGGGTACTCAAGCAGGCCGGAACAGCCAAAACAGCCAAATTCCTTGACGATATCAAAAATCTTGGCTTCGAATGGGCCTTCCGTGGCGGTCTTTCCTTTAACCTCGATGATGTTATTGTTCCGGAAGAAAAGGATAAGTTGGTCGAAGAAGGCTACAAGCAGGTGGATGAAGTAATGTCGACCTATAATATGGGTTTCATCACCAACAATGAACGGTACAATCAGATTATTGATATCTGGACCCATACCAATGCACGGTTGACCTCGACCCTAATGAAGCGTCTGTCGGAAGACAAGCAGGGATTCAATCCGGTTTACATGATGCTTGATTCCGGTGCACGTGGATCAAAGGAACAGATTCGTCAGCTTTCGGGAATGCGAGGTTTGATGGCAAAACCCCAGAAATCGGGATCCACAACCAGTGAAATTATTGAAAACCCGATTCTCTCCAACTTCAAGGAGGGGCTTTCGGTTCTCGAATACTTTATCAGTACCCACGGAGCTCGTAAAGGTCTTGCTGATACTGCTCTGAAAACGGCTGATGCCGGTTATCTTACCCGTCGTCTGGTTGATGTTTCGCAGGATGTTGTAATTACAGAGCAGGATTGCGGTACGTTACGTGGTCTGGTAGCTACGGCCATCAAGGACAATGAAGAGGTTGTGGAATCGCTTTATGAGAGAATTCTCGGTCGTACCAGCGTTCATGACATTTACCATCCTACTACCGGAAAGCTTATTGTTGCTGCCGGCGAAGAACTTACGGAAGAAATCTGTCAGATTATTGAAGACAGTCCGATTGAGCAGGTTGAAATTCGTTCGGTACTAACCTGTGAGTCGAGGAAGGGTGTTTGTGCCAAATGCTACGGAAGGAATCTTGCCACCGGGCGTATGGTACAGATTGGGGAAGCCGTTGGAGTTATCGCCGCACAGAGTATCGGTGAGCCGGGTACCCAGCTTACCCTTCGTACCTTCCACGTTGGAGGTACTGCCTCCAATATCATGCTGGAATCAAGCATTGTAGCCAGGTATGATGGAATTGCTGAAATTGAGGAACTGCGTACTGTTGAAAAGGTTGAAAAAGATCAGAAAGTGCAGATCGTTATCGGCCGGCTTGCCGAATTGCGCATTGTTGATAAGAATACCCGTATCGCCCTGATTACACAGAATATACCTTACGGTTCCCGGCTTTATATCAACAATGGGGATGAGGTGAAAAAGGGTGATCTGATCTGCGAATGGGACCCTTACAATGCAGTGATTATTGCTGAAACAAGCGGTAAAGTGGAATTCGAACATGTAATAGAAGGTCTTACCTACCGCGAAGAATCAGATGAGCAAACGGGTTTCCGTGATAAGGTTATTATCGAAACCTGCGATAAATCAAAGAACCCTGCCATCAGGATTCACGATAAGGCCGGTAATCTTCTTAAAATGTATAACCTGCCTGTCAGTGCCCATATCATGGTTGAAGAGAATCAGGAGGTGCAGGCAGGGGATATTCTTGTTAAGATACCCCGTGCTGTTGGAAAGTCGGGCGATATTACCGGTGGTCTGCCGCGTGTAACCGAACTTTTTGAAGCGCGTAACCCGTCAAATCCTGCCATTGTTGCCGAAATTGACGGTGAGGTTTCCTTCGGAAAGGTGAAACGTGGAAATCGTGAAATTATCATTACCCCAAAAACAGGGGAAGTGAAAAAATACCTTGTACCGCTTTTGCGTCAGATTCTTGTTCAGGAAAACGACTACGTTAAAGCAGGAACACCTCTGTCAGACGGAGCGATTTCTCCCAGCGATATTCTGGCTATTAAAGGTCCTACCCAGGTGCAGGAATACATTGTAAACGAGGTTCAGGAAGTATACAGAATGCAGGGGGTTAAAATCAACGACAAGCACTTTGAGGTAATTGTCCGCCAGATGATGAGAAAGGTGGAAATAGTCGATCCGGGTGATACCCGCTTCCTTGAAAGGCAGATAGTTGATAAGTGGGAATTCATGGAGGAAAATGACTGGATTTATGGTAAAAAGGTTGTGGTTGATCCGGGAGATTCTCAGACAGTCAAAGCCGGGCAGATCATAACAGCCAGGAAACTGCGTGATGAAAACTCCATGCTCAAGCGCAAGGACTTGAAACTTATTGAAGCCCGCGATGCAGTTCCGGCCACATCGTCCCAGATACTTCAGGGGATTACCCGCGCTGCCCTGCAGACTGAAAGCTGGATATCGGCCGCTTCCTTCCAGGAAACCACTAAAGTCCTTAATGAGGCTGCCATATATGGAAAAGTTGACCTACTCGAAGGCCTTAAGGAGAATGTCATTGTTGGTCATCTCATTCCGGCCGGAACAGGACTTCGTCAGTACAATGACCTGATTGTTGGTTCCATGGAAGAATACCAAGCTTTAGCTGCTGCGGGAAAAACCAAAGACGCTGAAGTGGTAGAGGAATAATCAAACATACCTTGATATGGACGAAAAGAATCCTCCTGTAAACCAAATCAACATTGAGCTGAAGGAAGACGTGGCGCAGGGTACCTATTCCAATCTTGCTATTATAACCCACTCTTCTTCGGAATTTGTGATTGATTTTGTGCGGATTATGCCAGGAATTCCCAAAGCCGAAGTAAAGTCCCGTATTATCCTTACTCCGGAGCATACCAAACGTCTTTTAATGGCTTTAAAAGACAATATTGCCAAATACGAGGCTACCCACGGGCCAATCAAAGTGGTGGAACCTGGTCCGAATGTAATTCCTATGACATTCGGACCGGCTGGAGAAGCCTGAGCATACATTGCATTAAGAGGGGCTGTTCGAAATACCGTAACAGCCCTTTTTTTGTCTTCTTAAATTCAGTCTGTATCAATTATCTGGTATCCTTCCCTTCAGCCAACCGGCTCAGAAGAAGATATTCAGCAGAAAAACTGCAGTACAAAATTGGGGAGAAAAGCACGATTGTACTACAAGTACTTTCCTGCTGGAAAACCCGATTTGTACCTTTCTGAATTCGAAATCGAATTCGTCGGGAAGTTTTAGCAAGTAATTGCAAATGGGAAATTTCTTTTCAGGAAAATGTTTTAATCCATCAAATCATTCTGCTTTATTCAAGGTTGAAAAAGGCCGATAAGGTAGCTTTCCCCTTTCCAATCCTGTCGTAGATGGTTACAGTGAATTTATACTTGCCACTTTGCATTGATTCATCGGTCTGAAAGGAAGCGAAGGGTGACTTGGCATAATTTTCAGGCAAATCAATGTGACCGCTCTCACCAAGCAAAGATTCCCCAGAATTGATCTCGGTACCGTCTGGACCTGAAACATGGATGTCCATATCGAACCAGTTAAGCCCCGTGGAATCTTTTTTGAATGGTCCAACATGTAGGAGAACCAGATGAACTTTTTCTCCTTTTTGGAAGGTGGAAGGCGAAGCAACCGGATTCAGATTTCCCGATTCATCAGCACGGGCAAATGTATAGTCTTCAATACTAATAAGTTTTGAGGTTGAAGTGCTCGTACAACTTGATGTCAGAAAAAAACCGGTCAGAAATAAAACGACCAGGCAGAATGGATGTTTCATTTTATTTACTGTTTTGATTATCAAATAAAAATAAGAAATTTTCTCCTAAAAGCAATTTTTAGTAATTTGCATAGTCAATATTTTTGGCTTTTTAATGCTTATTTCCATGAAACCTTTCAGAGTACTCTTCTTCAGTATTTTGGGTTTTATACTCATGATGACAGGATGCCAACGACAAGGATCCATCCTACTAAGAGAAAAGTTTAAACATCCTTCTTCGACAGAACAGGTGCGTGTATGGTGGCACTGGATGGATGGTAATATTACAAAAGAAGGTATAACCAGGGATCTCGAGGCAATGAAACAACAGGGTGTAAGCCAGGCGACCATTTTGAATGTTGGACTTTTTGGCGGTAAAGATTTTGGGATTCCCCGTGTAAAATTTAATTCCCCTGACTGGTACGATATGTTCCGATGGGCTGTTCAGGAGGCTGACCGATTGGGTATAGTCCTTGGCGCACACAATTGTGACGGGTGGAGTTCCAGCGGAGGGCCATGGATTACCCCTGAAATGTCGATGAAACAGTACGTGTGGTCAAAAACAATTGTTACGGGGGGAAAAAAGGTTTCAGTTCAGCTTCAGAAACCATGGTGTGAAAAAGATTTCTACCGGGATGTTGCTGTGGTTGCCGTAAAGACTAATGAAATTCAAGGTTCATTTCAAACTGCTCGTCCCAAAATTACTGTCATATCGGGAAACAACTTAAATGCTTCGACAGATGTGTTTGTCAGAATGTTCGGAGCCGGGAACAAAGGAAGCGAAGTAATCCCCGGAGATATACTTGCCGACGGGAATCCGCTCAGTGCCGTACAAGTTGGAAAAGGTTACCGGATCGAGTTTGCATTTGAACAGCCTTTCCATGCTGACAAAATTGTTATTCATCCTCGCATGCGGTTTTCATGGAGTGATATATCGAAATTTGTAAGTCAATATTCTCTCTGGGGGTCTGATAATGGCCGGTCATTTAAAGAAATTACTAGTTTTGACATCAAAGGACTGAACGAAAGTGTCGGAATTGAAATACCTCCTTCTGAATTCAGATTTTATCTCTTACAGATTGATGATATTACTGATCCGGGTTTTCTGCCATTCACCATTGCGGAAGCTGAATTACTGAAAGCTGAAGAGAAGCCTTTGTTTGCGCCAGTTATATCTTCATTCATGGCAAAAACGGTTTCGTCAAAAGCAGGCAATATGTATGATTTTGATGGGGTTCCTGCAGTGGTGGCTGCAGAAAACTATCCCCAAATGCCTAATACCATTGATGTTACTGCCTTCATGAATTCCGAAGGTCTCTTCTCCTGGGATGCTCCCAACGGGAATTGGGCTATCCTGAGGTTTGGGTATACAACTACCGGTGCTGTTAATGCTCCTGCAACACCCGAAGGAACCGGTCTGGAATGTGATAAAATGGATACGGTTGCCCTGAATGTTCATTTTGAGAACTTTCCTGCCCGACTCATAAAGGAAGCTGGTTCTCTGGCCGGAAGTACATTCCGGTACATTTTTATTGACAGTTGGGAGTGTGGATACCAGAATTGGACAGGTAATTTCCCAGCTGAGTTTGAAAAGCGGCGCGGCTATAATATTATGCCATGGTTGCCTGTGCTGTGTGGTATGAACGTGGCTCAGCCGGAACAAATGGAGGCCTTTCTTTACGATTTCAGAAAAACAATTGCAGAACTTATTGAAGAAAATTATTACAAACACTTCAGCCAGCTCTGCCATCGCCTCGGTATGGATTTCCATGCCGAAGTTATCTATGGGGGAGTCGGATATCCGCCCCTGGATATCTTGAGAGCAAATTCCTATGCCGACCTGCCGATGTTTGAATTTTGGGCGGGTCATAATCAGGCTACTTCATTTCCTGAATATACCCCGGCTTTTCAACCTGAATATAATTTCCCTGCATTTGCTGCTGCAATGTACAATAAACCGGTTATGGCAGCAGAATCCTATACAGCACAGGCGCATTACAGTGAATCGCCATGGGATCTCAAATGCTTTGGCGACAGAGCATACTGCAGTGGTATCAATCAGTTCATCCTGCACAGCTATGTGCACCAGCCGTTTGACCGTAAACCCGGTATGACCCTGTTGCTTTGGGGCTCTCATTTCAACCGGAATAATCTTTATTGGGAACATCTTTCCGACTGGTTGACCTATCATGCCCGGATTCAGGCTGTCCTTCAGAACGGCAGGCAGGTAGCACGATTGCTCGCATACACCGGCGATCAGCAGCCGCAGGCCCTTGATTTTCTTGCCGATTTGAAATTACCTTTTGGCTACCCTGTTTCGGTATGCAACCAGGATATTCTCATTTCCAAAACAAAAGAAAAGAAGAACAAAATACTTTGTGACGGTTCGGAATATGATCTGCTTATTCTCCCGCCTGCCAGCGGGATGAACCTTGCCACCCTTGAAGCAATTGAAAAACTGGTGAAGCAGGGAGCCAATCTTTACGGACCACGCCCCAAAAGACTACTATCGCTGAAAGATGAGCCAGGGAAAAAAGAGTTTGATATAATGACTGCCAGAATCTGGGGACCTATTGATGGAAAGAACTATACCGAAAACAAATATGGCAAAGGTAAAGTTTACTGGGGAAAGCCACTGCCGGAACTTCTAAAAAAGATAAATATCTTTCCGGAGTTTGAAACAGGACAACCCGATTCGCTAAAACTGATGTTTATCCATAAAAAGACCGAAATGGCTGATGTTTTCTTCCTGTTCAACCAGACTGATTCTGTCCTTGTGAGGGAAGGGATTTTCAACACAAGTGCGCGCTCTCCCGAAATATGGAATCCTGTTGACGGAACAATTATGCGCCCTGCCGTTTACCGTTATCTTAAAGACGGTCGTATTTGTTTGCCTCTTTCCCTTAAACCGAGAGAATCGATGCTGGTAGTCTTTACCGGTACGAACAGCGGGAAGTACATTGAGAGTGTCTACTTTGGCAAAGATCAGATTTTTCCTTCTGCTGGCAGGGTTTCTTCTTTGCCTCATGCCCCTGTTGTATGGTGGGAGGATAATAAAATCAAATCATTTTCGGCAGTGCCGGGAGAATATGTCATGCGGTATGCCGGAGGGAAAACCATTTCGGTAAAACTTAGTTCTCCTGATACCTTCTGTATTGAGAATGTAACTGGTACACTAAGCTTCTCCTCATCATATCCTGTAGATATTAAATCAATAGAAATCACCCGACTCGCTTCATGGTCTGAATCTACCGATCCTGCTATCAAGTATTTTTCGGGAACAGGTACATACCATCTGAAATTTTCTGTTCCTGAAGAGTATCTTACAGGGAATGATTCGGTGTTACTTTCACTTGGCGAAATAGGATCTACGGCAAGGGTGACACTCAATAACCAACATCTCGGGTATGTTTGGAATCCATTTATAATGCTTCCTGTCCGGGGTGTCCTTTCAAAGGAAAATGAACTGGAGGTTGAGGTGAACAACGTTTACAGAAACCGTATAATTGGCGATTATATCGAAAAAGGGAAAGTCAGTTCTGTCTGGACAAGTGCCCCCGTTGAATTGTACCTTGATAAAAACAAACCTCTTAAAAAGTCTGGTTTACTGGGTCCGATAAAACTGATAAGGATTAGTTCCACTGTTCTATGACAGACAGAGTTCTTTATTCAGGGCAATGATGGTTTTTCTGAAATCTTCCCGGCCCACCACAAACTGTATGTTGACCTGGGAAAGAGAAAGGGAAAGACAGTCAATATTGATATTCTCCTGTGCAATGGCACTTGCAGCACGGGCAACGATTCCGGGGCCCGTGATGTTTGATCCTATGGCACACACAATGGATGCCTGTTTTACAGCAACGGTATCATAAATGGATTGTAACTCATTTATTAGCCCGGCGCTCTGTTGATTGTCCCATACCACCATGGAAATACTGTTGGCATTGGTTGCCTTAAGGATGTAGCTGACTTTGTGCTTCTGAAAAACCTGCATAATGCCCAGGTCGAACCCCACCTGTCCAACCATAAGGGGTTCCTGGATCTCTATTACAAGAACTTTGTCAGTGCCGGTTATAATTTCAACTTTAGGTTCCGGATTTTTATAGTTCTTTGATATCAGGGTTCCCGGATGATCCGGTTCAAAAGTGTTTTTGATGCGCAGGTTAATATTGGCTACCTCAAGTGGTTTTGATGCTTTCGGGTGAATGGCTTCCATTCCTACATCTGCCAGCTGATCGGCAACATTGTAATTTGTAAATCCTACCGGCCGGCTGTTTTCAACACCAACAATGACAGGATCAGCGGACGAAAGATGGTATTCCTTATGAATGATCGCTTCGCTGGCTTTAACTACAACCGCTATTTTGCTGAAGGTGATTTCGGAATAGCCTCTGTCAAATTCGCGCATGATTCCCTCGGTTCCCTTTGTATATCCGGTTGCAATGCAAAGGGTTTTTGAAAAATCAATTCCAGAAAACATTTTCCGTATGCGCTCATCAATAGTGAGTGGTTCGGGGTCATTGAATCCGCACAGGTCAATAAAAGAAGCATTGATTCCATGATGCTCAAGAATATTAACCGAATTAAAGGCTGAATGAGCTTCTCCAATCGAGGCAAGTATTTCCCGCGCGGCATGAAGAATGTTCTCCCTTACCACATATCCTGAAGCCATTACTTCTGAAAGGCTTTGCAAGTAATTTTCGGCCTGCCGGATTCTTCCGGTTATGAATTCTTCAGCCACTAACAGGTCCAGCCCTATATCCGAAAAGCCTTTATTGATATCAAGAAGCTTTTTCAAGAGGTCTTTCAGTGCCGTGCGGTAATCTCCTCCGGATACAAAAATGCTGTATATGCCAGGGTCTCCAGTCTTTTTGTGTTCCAGAAGCCAGTTGGTTACATTGTTATAGGCTGAAACAACAAATATCCTGTTATAGAAATCCTCTGCCGGACGGTTTCTTAAAATGATATTCTTGAGAACATCTCCGAACTTTGACATGGAGGTTCCACCTATTTTTTCAACGGTCAGCATAGTTCTTGTTTCCTTGAATCTGCAAAAATATGTTTTATAACACAATATCCAAACTAGTAATATGAAAACGTTACAATTTCCAAGGAGCTCTTTTTGTCTTTGGTTTCAGTTGCTATCTTTGTGGGCGACAAATAACCGTATATAATTTTCTTATCCTGCGATACCAGCATACAATGAATAAAGGAATTTCTGAAGAGGAAAGTAAGAAGAGAAGTAATCTGACGCGGATAAGACGATTATTGCGTACTGAAAATCTGGTTACCAATAGGAATTTTATTCTGCTGCTGAGTTTTATTGTCGGCCTCCTATCGGGTTTGGCAGCGGTTCTGATGAAAAACCTGGTGTATCTTTTTCACCGGCTTATTTCAGAAAATTTGCAAATTTCAAGTGCATCGTTGATCTATTTTACCTTACCGCTTGTCGGGATTTTTTTGACGTTTGTTTTTGTTCGCTATTTTGTAAGAGATTCCATAAGCCATGGTGTAACGAGGGTACTTCATGCCATTTCGCGCGGAGATGCTAACCTGCCACTCCATCATACATGGAGTTCCATGGTTGCGGGATCTATAACGGTTGGTTTCGGGGGATCGGTAGGGATGGAGGCGCCCATTGTCATGACCGGATCGGCCATTGGTTCCAATCTGGGCCGGCTTCTGAAGACCAACTATCGCACCACCGTTTTACTTCTGGGGTGCGGTGCTGCCGGAGCAATAGCCGGAATTTTCAAGGCTCCTATTGCAGCAGTGGTATTTGTTCTGGAAGTTCTGATGTTTGACCTGACCTTGTCTTCTATCGTCCCATTGCTCATTGCATCGGTTACAGCGGCAACGGTTGCCTATTTTCTTCTGGGACAAGGGGTCGAATTTTCTTTTACGATCTCGGACCCTTTCGTCCTGAGAAATATTCCCTATTACCTATTGTTGGGTGTTTTTACTGGTTTTGTTTCATTGTATTTTTCAAAATCTGCATTTCGGGCTGAAAATTTAATCAACAGGATACGCAATCCATGGCTGAGGTTGGTTTCGGGAGGGATTCTTGTTGGAACCATAATTTATTTGTTTCCCCCTTTATTCGGTGAAGGATACAGCAGCCTGCGCCATGTTCTGGGTGGTGATCCTCTTCAGCTTGCCGGACATAGTTTGTTTTATCCTTTTCGAAATGAATTCTGGGTTTTTGCTTCTTACTTACTTTTGATTCTGTTGCTGAAGGTTTATGCCATGGCTTTTACAAACGGTAGCGGAGGGGTAGGAGGGCTTTTTGCTCCTTCTCTGTTCGTGGGTGGAATAGCTGGGTATTTACTTGTATTCGTATTGCATCATCTGGGTTTTGGAGAAATTTCCTCAAGGAATTTTGCCCTGGCCGGCATGGCAGGGGTGATGTCGGGTGTTATGCATGCACCTCTTACCGCGATATTTTTGATTGCTGAAATTACAGGCGGGTACCAGTTGTTTATTCCCCTTATTATTACTTCAACCATTTCCTTTCTGACCATCCGGTCATTTGAATCGCATTCAATTTATCATCGCCGGCTTGCTGAAGAAGGGGATCTTATTACACATCACAAGGACAAAGCCGTGCTGACCATGATGAATCTGAACGATCTGATTGAAACGGATTTTATTACGGTGCATCCGGAAATGCGCCTTGGTGACCTGGTTAAGGTCGTGGCCGCTTCGAAAAGAAATATTTTTCCGGTCACCGATGAGGAAGGTTATCTCCTCGGAATAGTTATGCTCGACGATATCCGGCACATTATGTTTGACAAGGATATGTACGAAATGATTTCCGTGGAAAACATCATGCATGTGCCACCTGCATATGTTTATCTGAATGAACGTATGGAAAGTATAGTGAGTAAGTTTGAAGAATCACGGTCCTGGAATCTGCCGGTTATTGATAAGGGGAAATACATGGGTTTTATTTCACGTGCAAGGGTTTTTTCTGCCTACCGGAACGTGATGAAGGAATTCTCAGAAGAGTAAAAAGAGCCAGAAAGGAAAAAATATGCTTTCGGAGATGCTGGTTTCTGCAGATTACTTTTCACTATTTTTGAGCGAAAATATCATGGAGAACTTTGTAAGGTAAACTTTAAATATCATCCTATGGAACAGGACAATCAGATTTTTGATCTTATCCGGAAGGAACAGGAACGTCAGATACATGGTATTGAACTTATTGCTTCGGAAAATTTTGTGAGCGAGCAGGTTCTGAAAGCAATGGGGTCGGTACTGACCAATAAATATGCCGAAGGGTATCCCGGGCGTCGTTATTATGGAGGATGCCAGGTGGTAGACGAAGTCGAACAGCTGGCCATTAATAGGGCGAAGAAATTGTTCGGAGCAGCGTGGGCCAATGTTCAACCCCATTCAGGTGCGCAGGCCAATGCTGCTGTCATGATGTGTGTGCTGAAACCCGGCGACACGCTTATGGGGCTTGATTTATCGCATGGAGGACATCTGACCCATGGTTCGCCTGTCAATTATTCCGGCATACTATATCGCGCTGTTTCCTATACGCTTAATCCTGATACGGGTATGGTGGATTATGACAGGATGGAAGAAATTGCCCTGCGCGAAAAACCACGTCTGATTGTGGCAGGAGCCTCTGCTTATTCGCGCGATTGGGATTACGCACGCATGCGTTCTATAGCCGACAGGGTTGGAGCCCTGCTGATGGCAGACATTGCTCATCCTGCTGGCCTGATTGCAAAAGGACTGCTCAGGAATCCTTTTCCACATTGCCATATTGTGACAACAACTACCCATAAAACTTTACGGGGACCGCGCGGAGGAATGATCCTCGTCGGGGAGGATTTTCCCAACCCGTGGGGAATCAAAACCCCTAAGGGTGAATTGAAAACCATTACGCAGATGCTTGATTCGGCTGTATTCCCTGGCATTCAGGGAGGACCTCTGGAGCATGTTATCGCTGCGAAGGCAGTTTCTTTCAATGAAGCCCTTTCTGATTCCTATGAAGCCTATGTAAGACAGGTTGCCACCAATGCCAGAACCATGGCCAAGGCCTTTATGGACAAAGGATATAAAGTAATTTCCGGAGGCACAGACAACCATTCGATGCTCATTGACCTGCGCTCCAAATTCCCTGATCTGACAGGAAAATCGGCTGAAAATGCCCTGGTAAAAGCTGATATTACCTTAAACAAAAATATGGTCCCGTTCGACAGCCGCAGTCCCTTTCAGACTTCCGGTGTTAGGGTAGGCACACCTGCCATTACAACCCGCGGACTGAAAGAAGATGCAATGCCTGCCATTGTGGAGATGATTGATGAAATCCTGTCCCATCACGAAGATGATAAGGTCATAGAACGCATACGAACCAGAGTAAATTCCATGATGAAAGAATTTCCATTATTTGCCTGGTAAGTGGCTCCTGCTATGTACTGGTATACTGCAATAGCCGTAATACTGGCTGGTTTTGCTGCAGGTTTTATTAATACAATTGCCGGAAGTGGTTCCCTGATTACACTCCCTCTCCTGATATTTCTGGGTATGCCGGCTAATGTGGCCAATGGAACAAACCGGCTTGGAATTCTTTTTCAGACGATTACCAGTACCCTGAGTTTCAGAAAACATGGATATTTTCAGTTTCGAAGAGGATTGATAATTGCAGCACCTGCTGTGGTTGGTTCCCTTCTGGGAGCCATGATTGCAGTTGACCTGAATGAAGATCTCATGCGCAAAGCCATTGGAATACTTCTTCTGGTTATGGTGGTGTTGATCCTCATTAAACCGGAAAAATGGTTTGGCCGGCAACAGGAAAACCTTTTCCGGATGGGTTTCTGGCAGGGAATAGCTCTGTTTTTTGTCGGGATTTATGGAGGTTTTATTCAGGCAGGAGTGGGTTTTTTTCTGCTCGGCACCCTCGTTTTGGGCATAAAAACAGACCTGGTTTCAGGAAATGCGTATAAGAACTTTACGGTGTTGTGCCTTACAATATCAGCCCTTGTCATCTTTTTTGCCAATCACCAGGTGAGAGTTCTTCCAGGTCTCCTGCTGGCTGTGGGTAGTATTGCCGGAGCATGGATCGCTTCCCATGTTGCTGTAAGAAAAGGGGCACGCTTTATAGGTTGGTTTCTTGTGGCTGCCATTTTGCTGTCGGCAGGTCAGTTGCTGGGTGTTTTTTCCCGGCTGGGTGAAGTCCTTGCTAAGTTGTTTTAACCCGGATAAATTCTCCTGATAAGCTACTTACAATGCATTGGTGCGTTACACATCTTATGCATTTTCCGGGTTGAAAGAATCCGAAAACCTGGGTTTCTGCCCGATAACATGTTAATCTTTCACCGGGGTTGTTATCTTTGCTTATTCCATATAGAAAAACACACATCAGACGTGTCGCGCAAACAACTTTTCCGGAACATTAAAGAACGCGATACTTTTTAGTATTGCAGCTGTCAAGATTTTCCCAATTCAGACGATTGTTAAACCCGCATGCTTATGGATTTTCCTTTTGCAGAATCATATAAAATAAAAACTGTTGAGCCGGTATACAGAAGTACCCGTGAACAGCGTGAGCAATGGATTAAGGAAGCTCATTACAATTTGTTTAACCTCCGTAGCAATCAGGTATTTATTGATTTGCTGACCGATTCTGGTACCGGCGCCATGAGCGCACAGCAGTGGGCAGCTATCATGAATGGAGATGAAAGTTATGCTGGTGCTTCATCGTACTACAAATTGAAGAAGGTTGTAGAAGAAATTCTGGGATTCCCTTTTTTTCTTCCGGTCCATCAAGGACGGGCAGCAGAAAATGTCCTATTTTCTGCACTGGTCAAGGAAGGGGATATCATTCCGGGAAATGCGCACTTTGATACTACAAAGGGGCACATTGAATTCCGAAAGGCAGTTGCCATTGATTGCACAATCGATGAAGCTTATGATACATCTGTCAGTCACCCCTTCAAGGGTAATATTGATATTGGCCGGCTTGAAAATGTTATTCTGAGGTATGGCAAAGAAAAGATACCCTTTATCATCCTTACCCTTACCTGCAACACGGTAGGAGGACAGCCTGTTTCAATTGAAAATATCCGGCTGGTAAAGAAGCTTGCCGGTCAATACGGAATTCCTCTATTGGTTGATGCCGCACGATTTGCTGAAAATGCCTGGTTTATAAGAGAAAGGGAAGAGGGGTTCAGAAACCGTTCTGTGCGGGAGATTGTGGCCGAAATGCTTTCCTATGCCGACATGTTTACTATGAGTTGTAAAAAGGATGGACTGGTCAACATCGGAGGACTTATTGGTATGCGCAGCAAAGAGGTGTTTGATAAGGCTTCGGTTTACAACATCATGTTTGAAGGTTTTCTGACTTACGGAGGCATGGCCGGCAGGGATATGGAAGCTCTGGCAGAAGGACTGGAGGAAGTGGTTGATGAACAGTACCTTGAATCAAGGATCAGACAGGTGGAATTTTTAGGAAAGAAGCTGGATGAATTTGGAGTGCCGGTTTTGAAACCCTTTGGCGGGCATGCTGTGTTTGTTGATGCTTTGGCCTTTTTACCCCTGGTACCACGTGAACAGTATGTTGCACAGACACTTGCTGTGGAACTTTACCGGGAAGGCGGTATCCGTTCAGCAGAAATTGGTACCCTGATGGCTGACAGAGATCCCGTAACAAGGGAAAACCGCTATCCCCGGGTTGAATATGTAAGATTGGCGATACCGCGAAGGGTTTATACCGATAACCATATGCTGTATACTGCCGTAGCTCTGGCCCGGATTTTTGAACGGCGAAATTTCATTCGTACCGGTTATTCTATTGTGAAGGAGCAACCAATTCTCCGTCATTTTACCGTTCATCTGAAACCGGTCGGGTAATAATTATGTTCCGGTCCGTTTTTTTCGGAATTAAAATAACTCCGATACATATTGCACTGGATACAAAATTGTATCACCTTTGTGCCTTGTTGTTTAACAGGCAATGAAAAGTCTTACTGAGGGAGAAGAAGGCAAGCTAATTCTGTATTTTACAATGCCCATGCTGCTTGGAAATGTATTCCAGCAGCTTTACAGTATCGTTGACAGCATAGTTGTTGGTAACTACCTGGGAAAAGCTGCACTGGCAGCAGTGGGTGCTTCTTATCCGATCATTTTTGCACTGATTTCTCTGGTTGTTGGAATTACCATGGGAACAACCATAGTGATAGCCCAGTTTTTCGGAGCAAAGCAATATGATAAGGTGAAACTGGCAGTTGATACCATGTATATTTTTCTGTTCTTCGCCTCTGTGCTACTTACGGTCATTGGTTTGCTGCTATCAAAATGGATATTCCGGGTAACCCGCCTGCCCGAAGAAGTTGTCCCCATGGCCACGACCTTTATGAACACATACCTTCTCGGACTGGTGTTTTTTTTCGGATACAACGGAACATCCTCTGCATTGAGGGGAATCGGGGATTCCAAAACTCCGCTGTATTTTCTTATATATGCCACTCTGATGAATCTATGCCTTGTGTTCCTGTTTGTGGCTGTTTTTCATTGGGGTATAGCCGGTGCTGCCTGGGCAACCATCCTTTCGCAGAGTTCTGCCTTTTTTATTGCCATATGGTATTTGAACAAAAAAGAATGCCTGTTGCAATTCTCATTGAAAAACATGCGTTTTGACCGTGACATTTTTCTGAAAAGTTTGCGAATAGGCCTTCCCAGTGGAATACAGCAAACCTTTGTTTCCATGGGCATGTTGTTTCTTTACGGTATTGTAAATAGCTATGGTACCAATGTGAGTGCGGCATATTCCGTTGCAGGTCGTATTGATTCCTTTGCTTTGCTTCCTGCCATGAATTTCTCCATGGCCCTCTCCACTTTTACTGGTCAGAATCTGGGAGCCAACAAACCCGAACGGGTTGCCAGAGGGCTCAGGAAAACCGTTGTTATTGCAGGCATAATAGCCGTTATTGTTACATTGCTGGTGATATTTACCGGCCATTATATGATGGGATGGTTTACCAAAGATCCGGATGTTATTCGTATAGGATGGGAGTATCTTGTAATTGTCAGTTCCTTTTACCTGGTGTTTACTCTTATGTTCCTTTATACAGGAGTAATGAGAGGAGCTGGTGATACATTGATACCTATGTTTATCTCTATTTTTTCACTGTGGATTATCAGAATACCAATGGCTTACCTTCTTTCCGGCTGGATGGGTGAAAAGGGAATCTGGTGGTCTATTCCTGCCGGATGGCTTTTCGGAACGCTTATTGCCTTCTGGTATTACAAAACCGGTAAATGGAAAAATAAAGTTATTGTGCGGTATCCTTCTGTCAGGTGAACAGGATTTCTTAATTTTGAGGCAAGCAGATTATTATGGCACTTATTTCAATGACAGGCTGGGGTAAAACCCAATATCAGCTTCAGGATAAGCTCGTTACGGTTGAAATAAAAAGCATCAACAGTCGCCAGTTTGATCTGAATCTGAAAATACCGTTCCTTTATCGCGACTTTGAGTCAGAGATTCGGTCAATGATTTCGGAGAAAGTGGCCCGCGGGAAAGTTGACCTGGTCATAACCCAGGAATATGGCAATGGAAGCACCATTTCGGAGATCAATAAGGAAGCCCTGAAGAGGTATTTTGCTCAAATTTCTGAACTGGCTCAGGAATTTGGAATCCCTGCAAGCGATATTCTTTTTACCGCAGCCATGCGTTTCCCGGAAGTGGTGAAAACACCGCAGACACTTATTTCCGAAGAAGAAAAAACAGTTCTTTTTGAAGCGCTGTCCCAGGCATTGAACCATCTCGTTTCCTTCAGGGTACAGGAAGGCGAAGCCCTGGAGAAAGATATTCTTTTGCATATTGGCCGAATAGAAGAGCTTCTGGATCAGATTGCTCCCTATGAACAGGAGCGGATTGATGCGTTTAGAGAGAAACTGCGCAAAAACCTCGAGGAATACCTCGGGAAAAATAAGGTCGATGAAAACCGGTTTGAACAGGAAATTATTTTTCAGCTGGAAAAAATTGACATTACAGAAGAAAAGACACGGCTTGCCAATCATCTGAAATATTTCAGGGAAGTTATAAAAAATGAGGAACTCCAGGGAAGAAAACTGGGGTTCATATCGCAGGAAATCGGTAGAGAAATCAATACACTTGGATCAAAAGCCAACCACGCCCTGATTCAGAAAAAGGTGGTTGAAATGAAGGATGCACTGGAAAAAATAAAAGAACAGTTGTTGAACATTTTATGAATTCATTTCAGGGAAAAGCAATCATTGTCTCAGCTCCTTCGGGGGCAGGGAAAACAACTATTGTGCACCGTCTGCTGGAATCGGGATTGCCGCTTGGTTTTTCTGTTTCGGCTACCAGCCGACCCAGGCGAATGAATGAAGTGAACGGCGTGGATTATTTTTTCCTCACGCCTGATGAGTTTATGAAAAAGGTAAAAAACGGTGATTTCATAGAATGGGAGGAAGTGTATGAGAATCAATATTATGGTACACTTAAGTCGGAAATCGAACGCCTGTGGCAAGAAAAAAAGCATGCCCTGTTCGATGTGGATGTCAAAGGTGGTATCAGTTTGAAAAAGTACTTTGGTACTCGGGCGCTGGCAATCTTCATTAAACCACCATCCCTCCAGATTCTTAATGAAAGATTGAAGGCCAGAGGTACCGAAACGGAGGAAAGCCTGAAAAAACGAATGGCCAAAGCCGAATTTGAGCTCAGTTTTGCTCCCGGATTTGATGCTGTTGTAGAAAATGACATACTCGAAAAGGCAGTGGATGAGGTGTACAGATTAGTGGCGGGTTTTATTGGTGCTGTGAAATAATTAATTGCCAGGGATATATATAAGACATTTCTGTCATGAAAACCGGATTGTTCTTCGGGTCATTCAATCCAATCCATGTGGGTCATTTGATCATTGCCAATTATGTTTGTGAATTTACCGATATTGAGGAAGTATGGCTGGTGATTAGTCCGCAGAATCCCCTGAAAGACAGAGACCAGTTGCTCCCTGCAGATATCCGCTATTCCCTTGCCCGAAAGGCTATTGGTAATTATGCGCGGTTACATGTTTCCGATATCGAATTGCATTTACCGCTGCCATCTTATACGGTCAATACATTGAAAACCATTAAAAACACTTACAAAAACAGGGAATTTGTTCTTATTCTGGGTGCCGATAGCCTGGTGCAGTTTCATGAATGGAAAGACTGGCAGGAGATTGCACGGAATTACAGCCGGTATGTATATCCGCGTCGTGGAATAGATGTATCAGGAGCTGATCTTTCCAATTGCAGGATAATGGATGCTCCTCTTGTAGATATTTCTTCAACCATGATCCGCAGCGCCATCTCGGTCGGAAAGGATGTACGATTCTTTCTGCCTTCTGAAATTCGGGAAGAAGTTATCCTGTACTATGCTTCGGGCTCTTCGCGAACAACATAAAGTTGTCCGGCCTGGAATTTAACAATTTTCACCCGTTCCCCCTTTTCAATATATCCGATAAGACTGGTTGCATCGTATATTTCTTCTTGCACGCGTATTTTTCCTGACGGGCGCAGGATGGTATGGGCATATCCCGACTTCCCAACCAGGTTTTGAAGTTCTGCATCAATTCCTATATATCCTTCGTTTGTGTTCTGCACAGTCTTCAATGCAAGTTCTCCAAAGGTGTTTCCCGCAAAAATCTTTTTGCTCATGTAGATGGAAAGGCCAAAGGCAATGGCAATCGAAGTTACTACAATGAAAAGAGCTTTCATTACTTCCTGAAGGCCTTTTGGACTGCTGATCTGGAAATTTGTGTTATCAATCATGCTTAGAGTGAGACCTATAATAATGAGGGCAATTCCGGAAAAGCCGGCAATGCCGAAACCCGGAATAACAAAAATCTCAACCCCGAGGAGAATCAGACCCGTAATAAAGATCAGGATTTCCCAGTTTTTAGCGAGCCCTTCCAGGTATAGTGGCGCAAAATAAAGCAATGCAGCCATTACAGCAACTGCCAGAGGGAAACCAATGCCGGGCGTCTGGAGTTCGAAATAAATGCCTCCTATGATCAGTATGATGAGAATGCCGTGCACGAAAGGATTTAGAAGGAAATTGATAATTTTATCGATGGCACCCGGGTGAAATTCAGCCAGTTGATAATTCTCTATGCCTTCTGTTCTGAGAAGATCGGGAATACTTTCCGCAATCCCGTCGCAATAGCCATATTTCAGAGCTTCTTCAGTAGTGAAGGTAAGAATCTTTCCGGTATCTTTAATACCGGGCAGATTAACATCTTCGTCAACCATGGCTTCCGCAATCCGGGGATCCCTTCTCCACGAAACCGTTGTGTCTGTGCCCGTTATCACCGTGTCTTTTCCATGCGCCTCCGCTGTAGCACGCATCAATGAACGCATAAACGACTGATACTTATCGGGCATTTTTTCTCCTGTCTGATTAACTACCGTGGCGGCACCTATGCTGCTTCCCTTACGCATGTAAATTTTTTTTGCGGCAATGGAGATCAGTGCACCGGCCGATGCAGCATTGTTGTCAATAAACACATAGACAGGAATAACCGAGTTCAGGATTTTGGTACGGATTGAATCAGCAACATCGAGCATTCCTCCGTAAGTATTCAGATGGATAATGATCAGATCCGCTTTCATGACCTCTGCCTCCAAGAAGGCTTTCTGGATTGTTCTCCATGCTGCAGGAAAAATTTCCTGTTTCAGCGGAATAACATAAATCCTGGTTTTTTCATGCAGGGTTTCATCCTGCCTTGAAGTCCAGGAAGGGAACAACAAACATAACGCTAGAAATAGAAAAATCTGTTTCTTGGTTTTCGTTTTCATCGCTTATCGCATATGGAACAAAAATAGGATAATAATAAGATTATATGGTACTAAAAATTGCTTATTGCAATGACCGGAGCATATCGATAAACATTTTTATGGCGGCCATCTTTGCATTGTCGAGGGGGTAACTCAGATTGCTCAGCAAATAGTTTTCGAGATTGATTGTTTTATGAAGCCTTTCATTATGAAGGGAAGCTGCAGCTTCAGGAATATGCATTATTCCATATTGCAGGGCGGAATTGAACTTTTGAACAAAAAGGGGATGAACCCGGGTATTGGCAGCCCAAACGGCAAAGACAAAGGGCAGGGAGGTAAATTCCTTCCACATTGCTGCCAGATCATAGCGCCAGGGATACGCTGATTCAGCATAAAAAGCCCTGTCACCAATTAAGACCCTGCCTCCGCCTTCTTCCACAGTAAGGTAACTGTCGTCGTCAGGTGCCATTTCCCAGGCAGGCGAAATATGCCAGAAATCCCGTGCCAGTATTCTCACGAGGTTATTTGATGTTCTTGACTGAGGATCGAGATAAATCTTCTGAATTTTTTCAGCCGGAACGGAACTGAAGAGCATCACCGATCGCACGGGTCCATCGGCTCCGAGGCAGTATCCGGGAATGATTTCATAATACTCCATGGAGGGAAGCGCGGCAACAGGTACCAATCCGATATCTGCCTCCTTGCTTTTCAGCCGCATGGCACATTCAGAGGGGATATCAATACTCAGTTCAATTTCAGGTCGTCCGGGAGCATGTCTTAACCCATATACAAAGGGCAGAGTGTTTGCATAGGAAACCGCTGAAACTCTGTAAACCGGATATGGTTGTTCCATGTTTTGACACAGTTAAACAGGTGCGAATGTAGGAAATATGTTTTTCCCGCACTATGTTGATCAGCTTATTATCCTGAAAATATACAGGCCGTCGGAATCCGGCAACTCGAACCCTTTTTTTGTTAAATTTGCAATGTAAAACAACCGGATAGGATGAATGTAAACCCCCTTATGGCCATTTCGCCTGTCGATGGCCGATATTATAGTAAGGTTCAGGAGCTTTCTCAGTTTTTTTCTGAATTTGCCCTAATCCGTTACCGCCTCCTGGTCGAGGTGGAATATTTTATTGCCCTTTGCGAACTTCCGCTGCCCCAGTTAAAGGACTTTGATAAGGTGCGTTTTCCTGAATTGCGTAAAGTTTATCTTTCTTTTTCTGAACCTGAAGCGGAAAAAATAAAAGACATTGAAAAAACAACCAACCATGATGTCAAAGCTGTCGAATACTTCCTCAAAGAGAAGTTTGACGAGCTGGGACTTTCGAAATACCGTGAATTCGTTCATTTTGGTCTTACATCGCAGGATATTAACAATACAGCCATCCCTCTTTCGCTGAAAGAGGCTATGGAAAAATGCATTCTGCCTTCTTTGATGCAGGTGATCGATTCGCTCGAAGGGATGGCAGAACAGTGGAAGAATGTTCCGATGCTGGCCCATACCCATGGTCAGCCTGCTTCTCCTACTAAACTCGGAAAGGAAATCAAGGTTTTTTCGAATCGTTTAAGAGATCAGCTGATGCTGCTGGCAACGGTTCCCTATGCTGCCAAGTTCGGAGGGGCAACAGGAAACTTCAATGCCCATTTTGTGGCTTACCCGCAGTTTAACTGGCCGCTTTTTGGTGATCATTTTGTGAATACAAAACTTGGGCTTAAGCGCACACCTATTACTACCCAGATTGAACCTTACGATAACATAGCTGCCTTCTGTGATGCGCTCCGAAGGCTGAACACCATCCTGATTGATTTCTGCCGGGATATATGGACCTATATTTCGATGGAGTATTTCCGGCAGAAAGTAAAGGAAAATGAGGTGGGTTCATCCGCCATGCCACATAAAGTCAATCCCATAGACTTTGAAAACGCTGAGGGGAACCTGGGAGTGGCCAATGCCCTGCTGGAGCATTTTGCCTCCAAGCTTCCTATATCAAGGCTTCAGCGTGATCTGACCGACTCCACCGTCCTCCGTAATGTTGGTGTTCCGCTTGCTCACATGCTCATCGCCTATAAGTCGTTATTGAAAGGCATGGATAAACTTTTGCTCAATGAAGAAGCCCTGAAGGCCGATCTCGAAGCCAACTGGGCGGTAGTAGCGGAGGCAATCCAGACCATCCTGCGAAGAGAAGGTTTCCCCAGACCGTATGAAGCTCTCAAACAGCTTACCCGCACCGGCACCATAATTACCCGTGAACAGATTGGTGCATTCATTGACCAGCTTAATATACCTGAGCAGGTTAAGGAAGAACTCAAGCGGATTACTCCCTATAATTATACCGGTGCAGACCTTTTCTGAATCAGCGCCCTTGCCTTTGACCCGGTTTTCATTAAACGGTTCAGACCGTTAAGAATTGTTTTGGATGAATATGTTTCCCATAAAATTACTCTGAAACCCGTCATATCACAAAGCAATCGGAATGGTTTTTCAGAAAATTCGTGACAATGGCCGGGAAAATAGTCTTCCTTGTAATTTCTCCTGTGCAGCCGCGTTTTTGCAAGAAATCGTCTGAACCTGGCTTCTGCACCGTCAATATTGGGAAATTCAAGCAGGGCAATTCCTCCTTCCCTGAGCAGTGAACTGATTCTTTGCATCGCAGAAATTGGATCGGGCAGGTGTTCCAGAACGTGCCGCAGAGTGACCAGATCATACTTTTCCTCCGGGGAAGGGAAGTAATCAAGGAAATTGGCTGTAATTACCTTTATTCCATAACGTCTCCCGAGTTCATTAGCATAAAAATTACTGAGTTCCATGCCCGTTACTTTCCAGCCATGGTCTCTTGCAATCAGAAGGAGACTTCCGTTTCCGCAACCAATGTCGAGCAGCCCACCAGGTTGCGGAATGTGACGGGAAATGAATTCAAAGGTCTTTTCCTGGCCTTTATACTGCTTATGGAAGTGAAAAGATGGATCGACAAATGTATCAGTGTACTTTTTCTGATCAATTCCCCCTTGAAGATCATAATTCACCAGATTGCAGGACCTGCAACGGTAAAAATCAAACTGGTTATTATTTCCCTGCTGGTAAAACAGGTAAAGATTTTCACTTCCGCATAGACGGCATTTCATGATATTTTTATTTACAAAGTAAGCGAAATTTCTTTCCAGCGTAGGATTTTATTTTTCTCATTATATCTCGTCATATATTGGCTAAACATCAAATTTAGCAGTCATTCAAACAAAGCTTTATTTTGGAAGCGTGAAATACGGATCTTGTTTTCGGTTGTTTTATTCCGTATTCGAATTGCGTATTTTTGTACATTTGCGCGGTTTTATATACTTATCTTGAAATTCTGTGAAAAAATATTTGTCACTGCTGAAATACCTGAAACCCTATCTTCCCAATGTGGGTGTAAGTCTCTCCTTCAATCTTCTGTCGGTTTTCTTTTCTCTGTTTTCCCTTACCATGCTGATCCCGGTGTTGCAGATATTGTTCAACCAGCAGCCTCTGGTGAGTGAGCCTGTGGCTTTTGAGTTGAATGTTAAGGCTATTGCCCATAATTTCAATTACCTCATTTCCCATGTTATTCTGACCAGAGGAAAGGTCAGCGCCCTTGTTTTTGTCAGTTTGGTGATTCTGACCTTTATTTTTCTGAAAAATATGTTTCAGTACCTCAGTGTGTATTTTCTTGCTCCTGTAAGGACCGGAGTAGTGAAAGACATTCGGAATGCAATATTCAGCAAAATTATTGACCTTCCGCTTGGGTATTATTCCGGCGAACGAAAAGGGGATATCATATCACGAATTACCACGGATGTTAACGAAATTGAGGCATCCATCATCCGTTCCCTGGACCTTTTTTTCCGTGAACCTGTGATGATAATTGTGTATCTTGGTTCGCTGATTTACATGAGCCCGGGTCTTACCCTGTTTGTTCTGATTCTCCTTCCCATATCGGGTTTGATTATTGGCCGTATTGGACGTACACTGAGGCGAAATTCTGCAAGGGTACAGAAGTCAATGGGTTCTTTATTATCCATCATTGAGGAAGCAATCGGGGGATTGCGCATTATAAAGGCTTTCAATGCGGAAGAAAAAACCAATGAAAAGTTTTTCCAGACAAATGATCATTATACCAGGCTGATGATTAAAAACTGGCGGCGGCGTGACCTGGCATCTCCGCTCAGTGAATTTCTTGGTGTTGCCATTCTGATTCTTGTTATGTGGTATGGAGGAACACTGGTTCTGGGCCAGAAATCAGAACTGTCTTCCGCTGAATTTATTACTTATATCGGAATCTTTTCCCAGATCATTAATCCCGCCAAACAATTTACCAATGCTTACTACAGTGTAGTAAAAGGGATGGCTTCGGTTGACCGTGTTAATTATATTCTTGACACGAAAAGTACCATCGTGGAAAAAAATAACGCCCTCAGCCTTAAAGAATTCAAAGAAGCTATTGTTTACCAGGACGTCAGTTTCCGTTACAATACAGCCTATGTGCTGCGCAATATCAACCTTACCATTGAAAAAGGGAAAACAATTGCCATTGTTGGACAATCAGGAAGCGGAAAAAGCACTTTAGTCGACCTCCTTCCGCGTTTTTATGATGTTACCGAAGGAGATATTCTTATTGACGGAAACTCTGTAAAAGATTACAAAATTCAGGATCTGAGGAATCTGATTGGTTACGTCAACCAGGATCCGATCCTTTTTAACGACACCTTTTTTAATAACATTGCTTTTGGGGTCGATCATGCAACGGAAGAGGAAGTGATCAATGCTGCTATGGTTGCCAACGCCCATGAGTTTATTATGTCCAGTCCGGAAGGATACCAGACCTTTGTTGGTGATCGTGGTGGAAATCTCAGCGGCGGACAGCGGCAACGTATCAGCATCGCACGGGCTGTGCTGAAGAACCCACCCATCCTGATTCTGGATGAAGCAACCTCTTCTCTTGACTCAGAATCGGAACGCCTCGTACAGGATGCTCTTTTTCGTTTGATGAAAAACAGGACTTCCCTTGTTATTGCTCATCGCCTTTCAACAGTTCAGCATGCCGACGAAATTTGCGTTCTCCACAAGGGAGAAATTATTGAGCGGGGAAAACACGAAGAATTGCTGAAACGTAACGGAGCCTACCGGAGACTTTATGATATACAGATGTTTGTTTAACCTTCTTTTATAATATCATCGGATGAAAATCAGCGGTTTTACCATGGGTAAGAATGTCAGCAAATTGTATTACCCAATGAAAGCGTCCATTCAGTCGATACTTCCTATTGTTGATGAATTTATTGTGGTGCTGGGTGACAGTGACCCCGATGATACAACCCGCAAGGAAATTGAAAGCATTGGAGACCCTAAAATCAAAATCATTGATACAGTATGGGATATTGAGAAATATCCCCGCGGAATGGAACATGCCCATCAAACCGATATTGCCAAATCTTATTGCACGGGCGACTGGCTCTTTTACCTTCAGGCCGATGAAGTGGTTCATGAAAAGGACCTGCCTGTCATCAAGGCCCGTTGCGAAGAATTATTGCATAAAACGGAAGTCGAAGGATTGTTATTCAACTACATACATTTCTGGGGTGATTACTGGCATTACCATGATTCACATGGATGGTACCGAAAGGAAATCCGGATTATCAGGAATGATCCTGAAATTCACTCATGGGAATCAGCCCAGTCGTTCCGTCGTATTCCCAACTTTGATCAGCTGAACTACCGGCAGCAGAAAGGTACCTATAAGCTGAAAGTCGCCCAGGTTAATGCAACTATTTATCATTACGGATGGGTCAGACCCCCTTCTTACATGAAAAGCAAAATCAAAGCATTCAAAACGAATCATCAGGGAAAAGCGAGGATCGAAGAACTGGAACGATCTAAAAAAGATTATTTTGCTTTTGATTATGGAGTTGTAGGTGCCCTCCCGGTCTTTAAGGGAACCCATCCGGCGGTAATGAACGAATGGATTGCACGATTCAACTGGGCTGATCAGCTCCAGTACTCCGGAAAACCAAACCGCAACAGGCTTCCCCATAAACATGAGAAATTGCGTTACCGTATCGCAACATGGATTGAGAAGAATCTCTTGTTCGGGAAACCTATAGGCGAATTCAAGAATTACATTCTCCTGAAGGTTTGATAATGATAATGATGGCAGATACACGGCCTTTTCAGGCCTCACTGATTATTTCCTTTTATAACAAACCGGATATACTGGCACTGGTTTTGCAGTCCGTTAGAAATCAGTCAGCGGAATCTTTTGAAATACTGATTGCCGATGACGGATCATCAGAGGTATCTTTGGAGAAGCTCCGGAAGCTTATTCGAGATTTTCCGCTGCCGGTACGTCATATCTGGCACGAAGATAAGGGTTGGAGAAAGAATGCCATCCTTAACAAGGCAGCCGCTGCAGCATCATCAGACTACCTGATTTTCATCGACGGAGATTGTATTCTTCATCGGCATTTCGTAAAAGAACATCTGAATCATCGGAAGCCAGGAACTGTGCTAACCGGCCGGCGGGTGTATCTTTCTCCAGTTGCAACTTCACTGATCATTCAGTCGGGTACCTTCAAAAAGATCTTTTCATTCCCGGTTGTTCTCCGTCTTTTTTATGACAGGTATCTAAACAAATCTTCTGCACATCTCGAGAACGCTTTATATCTAGGGAACACATTTTTGCGGAAGTTTGTAAACAGAAAAGACAGGGGTGTTCTCGGTTCCAATTTTTCGCTTTACCGCAATGATCTGATAAAGATTAACGGGTTTGACGAGCAATATACAGCTCCTTATGTGGGGGAAGATACCGACCTCGAGTACCGCCTTCGTTTGGCCGGTATGCGGGTGAAAACTCTGAAACATTTAGCTATCCAGTACCATTTGTTCCATCAGAGGCAGGCGAAAAATCTGCTCAATGAAGCAATTTTTGAAAAGACAAAATCAGAAGGCAGGTATTATGCTGAAAAAGGGATAGCACAGTACCTTGATTCCGCATATTGAACCCGTCTTATTCAAATCCGACAGCGGCATAACCAACCCAATGTCGTAAACTGGCGTTGGCTGTTGTTCCCATCCCCAGGTCTTCGACAGGCAGGCGGAGATGGTCAATGCTGGTGGCATATCCTATGATTCTTCCTTCTGGCATATTCCCTGCACTCCGGCCAAGATTCCATGCAACCAGCAAACCAAAGGGCACAGAATATCTGCCGCACCAGGTCCAGATGTATTCCCTGAAATCGTCAGGGCTTACAGTATACGTGAAAAAACGTTGGATCTTTTCTGTACTGATCGGTCCTTTAAGGCATGAATCCAGTATTTCCTGCTCATGCCGCATCGCCATGATGTATCCGGCAGTATCTGAACCAAAAGGGGCATAGTTTTTTCCGCCCCAGTTTTCATCTCCGTAGTGAACGGCGTCCGTTGATATGATGAGGGCAAAGTCTTTTCCCCATTGCATGTTTTGTTTTTGTGTTACCTGCATTATACCGCGTGACAGATTTGCTGCAATTTCCTGCATTCTTTCAAACGGCATGGCCGGGACAAGGATTGGTACAATCTGAACATTCCTGTTGTAATACTGAAGAAAGGGGACAATGGCTTCCAGAGAATGCTCAACATTTTGCAATGTATCACTAATCATATAAATTGTTGTGTCAAGTTGTTCGATAAGTTTGTTCCTCAGGGGAGAGATGCTTACATTTCCGTAAGGGCCCGACCACTGTTTCCAGGAATCAAATACAATTCTGTTTTCTATACCCATGCTTCTCGCCTTGTGTGCCACACCGAACAGTATGACTACCGGGGCTTTTACAGAACGGAGCAATTGGGCATACAGGAATCCGGCATAGGTGTAATCATCATGCGGACATACAGCCAGGCGAAAAACTTCTTTCTTATCAGAATTGCTCTTTGCGCAATCCTGCATTTTATTCATCCGGCCAATCCGAACCATAATACTGTCCATCTGTTGAGCCAGATGAGCAAAACCAATTGTGTCGACCGGCTGGCGGACTTTTGTTTTTGTGGCCACGCTGCGGGAACAACCCAGAAAGACGGAAATAAATAAAAGAATCAGGATTTTATTCATAGTGCACGGTTCTTTATTGTAAAAATAATAATTCTTAATGCTGTTCCGGTACTTTCAGATCCTGGGACATACATTTCGTAAAGGCTCGCCTGAATCCGTTTCCTGTTGATTAAAATGGTCTTTTTCCGGAATGAGCACTTAGCCTTCTTCTTTGCAAGTCCGGAGGGTTATTGGTGAAATGCCAGTACGGCATATTCAACTTTGGTTTGGATTGGTCAAAATTCTTGGAACTTACCTGTATCATTGCCAGCAACCACATTAATCGTTTCCCTTTGCCAACCCAAAGCCCTATGCAAGCCTGCGAACATCAAGAAGTGGATGGCCGCAATTATAGTCCTTCGTTCTTCTGCAAGCGAGCTTGCATCAGACGCAGGCCTATAAAAAATCCCGCCTTACGCGGGATTCATTGCGGCTGCGGAGAAAGAGGGATTACCTAACGGTGATCCCCGGATGGGGAATCCTGCAGCCGCAATAGCATCCTCCGCTGGCGCTTCGTCTGCCTTTTTTCCATGACTCATCCCTCTTGTAAGCAGAGCTTACGTCGGGATTCGTCATGCAAAAAAAATCCCGCCTTACGCGGGATTCATTGCGGCTGCGGAGAAAGAGGGATTCGAACCCCCGGTCCCGCGGTAGCGGGACAACGGTTTTCAAGACCGCCGCATTCGACCACTCTGCCATTTCTCCGGTTCTGCAAAAATAATACCTTTTGATTACCCGACAAAATACATTGCAAAAATGAATCGGTTGGCATACCATCCGCCATTTAAAGGAAACCCGGCTTGGCCGGGTAAGGTTTTGCTTCAAAGGTTCACCGATGAACCACGCCAAAACCACTGATATCTTTTTTCAGGATATCCGGATCAATTTTTTCCGGAATTCCCGATTGTCAGATATTTCACCACATGAGTTCATTTTTGGAATTTATAATTGGGCTTTTCATATTTTTTGACCTGAAAAATCGTTTGTTAATGCAGTTTTTGCGTTTTTACCTGTTGAAAACTTGTTAATTTCTCGGCTTTTTAGAACGTCTTGCCACTAAAAAGCCTCATTTTACAATATAAAACAAGTTGTTAATGAATGAATTACTTAATTTTATCAATATCCAGCGTTTTTTTATCCTAAAACTCTTGCTATTCCTGTATAAAATGATATATATTTGTGTTTGTGTATGATACTTTAAATTTATTTCTAACCCTAAAACCTAAGTGTTATGAACAAAGCACAATTGATTGATGCAATTGCCGGCGAAGCCAAAATGACCAAGGCTGATGCCAAGAAAGCTCTCGATGCTTTCATTAAAGCTACCTCCACTGCCCTTAAGAAAGGTGACAGAGTTGCTCTCGTTGGTTTCGGCACCTTCTCTGTTGTTAAGAGAAATGCCCGTACCGGCCGCAACCCGCAGACTGGCAAGGAAATCAAGATTGCTGCCAAGAAGGTAGTAAAATTCAAAGCTGGAAGCGAACTCGCCGGAATGGTGAAATAAGGCAGTTTTCGGCCTCTAAAAAGCTGTTGCAATTATGCAGCAGCTTTTTTTTTTATCAAATCCCAAGAAGAACTTCTTCAGGGCTTTTTCCGCCGGTGAGCAATCGGTATGGATTTTCAATCAGAATTTTAATCTTCAGGAGAAAACCAACCGATTCCTGTCCGTCTATCACCCGGTGATCATAACTCAAGGCAAGGTACATCATAGGCCGTATTACAACCTGATCATTTACTGCTACTGGTCGTTTGACGATGCTGTGCATCCCCAGAATGGCTGATTGAGGGGGGTTGAGAAGAGGAGTCGACAAAAGGCTGCCAAATACACCCCCGTTGGTTATGGTAAAGGTTCCTCCTGTCATTTCTTCTATGGAAAGCTTATACTGCCGTGCTCTTTCAGCTACCTTCTGAATTTCGGTTTCAAGTTCTGGTATGCTCATTAAATTCGCGTTACGAATCACCGGAACCATAAGTCCTTTATCGGTTTGTACGGCAATCCCTAAATCACAGTAATTGGGGATTATTAGCTCATCACCGTCCAGTATGGTTTGGATACCCGGGTAATCGAGAAGTGCTACTGCAACTGCCCTGGCAAAAAAGGACATATACCCGATTTTTACTCCGTATTTTTCCGTAAACTGTTTCTGAAATCGCTCCCGGATTTCCATCAGGGCACTCATGTCGGCTTCATTGAAGGTTGTGAGCATGGCGGTCTGGTTTTTTGCAGCTACCAGCCGTTCACTTAGTTTTTTCCTCAACGCACTTATCCGGATGTGTTGTTCCTTTCTCTCAGCCTGCCGGGAACTATCGGTTAGTGCTGAATTTTTCTGCTGCATGAGGTTTTCTACTTCATCCCTGGTTATCCGCGTTATACTTTTTTTAATATCATTTACTTCCAGTCCGTATTCTTCCATCTTTTTTCTCGCAAGCGGGGTGACAACCACTTTTCCCGTTTCCCCAATGTTTTTACTCTCGCCTGGTTTCTTTTGCTGTTGTACCAACGGAATAGCCTCCGCTTCCAGAATGTTGTGGGTTTCATTCATGGCCTCCTGTTTTCCGCCACCAGCTTTCACTTTTCTTCCTTTTTCATTTCCTTGTTTCTCCTGCAGGGTCGTTTCAATTGTGGCAACCATTGTGCCTACCGGAACCGTATTTCCGGCTTGCACCAGAATTTTAATCCTGCCACTTGCGGGGGCAATCAAGGGAAGGGTGGCTTTTTCCGATTCAATTTCTCCCACTTCCTGATCCTTCTCTACCATTTCACCATCCTGGACCATCCATCGTGCAATATCGGCAACCGTTACCGATTCACCCGGACTTGGTATTTTAATCTCTACCTGCATAATGACTTACAGATTAAATCGTTTGTCAAAAAAAATGTAATTGAACTGTCTCAGGATTTCCTGACGTGATTTCCCGACCATGCATTGCAATCCGCAATATTTGTTTTTTCGCTCACAGTCGCAGGTGCGGAAAACTTTGTACAGGATTTCCTCCTGCTCTGCCTGATGAATTTCATGAAGACCGGTTGCCGGACTTCCGCTTGGCAGGCGTGTTATGTGGATCAATGGGATCTTTCTGAAATGATAGTTGATATAGGTCCATGCTCCCATATTTTCAGGTTCCTCCTGCACCCACAAATAGACCAGAGCCTTGTTGTATTTCTCTACAATGGTTTCCAGTTGTTTTTCAGGAAAGGGGTAAAGCTGTTCGATGCGGACCAGAGCTATATCCCTGGCATTGTAAGCGTTTTTCCTGGCTAGCAGGTCGTAATAGATCTTGCCGGAGCAAAAAACAACACGTTTTACTTCAGGAACGTCAACATTCTCATCATCAATAACTTCTCTGAACGATCCGGCAATCAGGTCACGGAGCGGTGAAATGCATTGAGGATGCCGCAACAGACTTTTGGGGGTAAAAATAACCAAAGGCACTCTGATATCACGTTTTACCTGCCGGCGGAGGACATGAAAAAAATTAGCCGGGGTAGTGCAATTAACAAGTTGCATGTTGTTATTGGCTGCCAGTACAAGAAACCGCTCCATCCGTGCACTTGAGTGTTCAGGACCTTGCCCTTCATATCCATGGGGAAGAAGCAACACAAGACCGTTCATTAAACCCCATTTATCTTCTGCTGAGGATATGTACTGATCGATGATGACCTGAGCCACATTATGAAAATCTCCGAATTGTGCTTCCCAGATGGTAAGTCCATCAGGTGTGCCAATGGCATAGCCGTATTCAAACCCAAGGGCACCGTATTCCGAAAGGGTTGAATTGTAGATTCTGAAAGAAGCCTGCTCATTGCTGATGTGCTGAAGAGGACAATATTTCTGGTCGGTATTTTCAACCACGTGAGCGGCATGCCGGTGCGAAAAGGTACCCCTAACGCTGTCCTGCCCGCAAATGCGCACCGGTATTCTTTCGTCGGCCAAAGTGCCGTACGCCAGTAATTCAGCCATTGCCCAGTCAACTTTTCCTTCGCTGATCATCTTTTCCCTCTCCCGGACAAGTCGCTGCGTTTTGGAAAAAAAAGACAGAGAATCAGGAAGATAGTTTATTTTGCGGGCAACCCTGAGAAGCCTTTCCTCATTTACGCCCGTTGGAGGAGATTGTTCAAAATCTTCCGGTTGTGCGTACCGGTATTTTCTCCACTCTTCTTTTAGAAACTGCCTAATGTGCAGATGTTGTTCCTTCTGTGCCTGGATGAACTTCTCCTCCAGCAGTTCATCAAAACTCTGTTTAATCGCATCGATTTCTTCTTTGGAATAAATTCCCTGTTGAATAAGTTGTTCAGCATAAATTTCCATTGGATTGGGATGGGAGGCTATGATTTTGTAAAGGGTTGGCTGTGTGAAACGTGGTTCATCCCCTTCATTATGTCCGTATTTCCGGTAGCACAGTATATCAATAAATACATCGGAATGAAAAGTCTGCCGGTATTCCATCGCCATCTGCACGGCAAACACAAGGGCTTCCACATCATCGCCGTTAACATGAAAAACAGGGGCTTTGGTCACTTTGGCTATGTCTGTGCAATAGGTACTTGAACGCGCTTCGAGGTAGTTGGTTGTGAACCCAACCTGATTATTGACGACAATATGAACAGTACCTCCTGTGGTATAAGCTTCCAGATCTGCCATCTGTACCACTTCGTAAACAACTCCCTGCCCGGCAATAGCAGCATCTCCGTGCAGGATTACCGGGCACACCTTCGTCTGGTCATCATGGTACTTCCGGTGAAGAAGAGCTTTTGCAAGTCCTTCTGCAACAGGAAATACCGCTTCGAGATGCGAAGGATTCGGAAGCAGACTGAGACGTACGTTTTTTTTACCATCAAGGGAAATGACATTATCAAAACCCAGATGGTATTTTACATCGCCCAGTGAAACGCTTCCATCGTAAGCTTTGGCGATGAATTCCCTGAAAATATCTTCGTATGGTTTTTGCATTATATTGGCCAGAATGTTCAGCCGTCCCCTGTGTGGCATGCCGATAACAAATTCTTCCATACCCAGTTGGGTTCCTTTCTTTATCAGATAGTGCATGGCAGGAATCAGCGTTTCTGCTCCTTCCAGTGAAAAGCGTTTCTGGCCCGTGAATTTTTTATGTATAAAATGTTCCATACCTACCGCCAGCTTCAATTTGTCAAAAATGGATTTCTTCTCTTCCACACTAAAAGATGGTGTGTTCTTTGAAGTTTCCATTTTTTCCGTAAGCCAGCGGGTCTTTTCCTGATCACGTATATACATGAATTCAGCTCCGATGCTTCTGCAGTAGGTTTGTTTCAGGTGTTCCTCGATGGTTCGCAAAGGCGCCGGTCCGACCCCTATTTCCTCACCAGCATGAAAAATGGTGTCATAATCCTTTTCCGTGAGCCCGTAATTTTCCAATGCAAGAGTGGGGGAGTATTTCCTTCGGGTACGTACCGGATTGGTCTGGGTAAAAAGATGCCCTCTCTTCCGATAGTCATCAATCAGGCGTAAAACATTGAATTCTTTTTTAAGCGATTCGGGCAAAACAGCCGATTCGCCATATCTTGCCAAAGCCAGATCGAACCCTTTAAAAAAATCATGCCAGCTGCGGTCCACAGAAAGAGGGTCTTTACGGTAGCGTTTATAGAGCTCTTCTGCTGTTACAAAATCAATATTTCCTAAAAAATTATCCGGATCCATATTTTAATCATAAACATTTGATATATAAATAGTTACATAGGGTACTGCTCTTTCTCAAAATAATTGGATAATTTCGGGTTTTCTCTTCTTCCTGTCTTCTTCATCAAATGTAGTAACTATTTTTTTTCCATTGTGTTCAAAAACATTATATGATATTTGGTCTTTTCGAAACTCTGTTAATTTTGTAATCTTGTCGTTGTTTTTTATGATAGCCATTAACGACTATTTAATAACATATTTATGGTGACATTTGGTATTCTCAGGGAGCCGGAAAATGAAAAACGGGTAGCATTGCTTCCCGGGGAAGTGCAGACGCTGATACGGCTCGGAGCAGCCGTTAAGGTAGAATCCGGGGCAGGGACCCGGGCTTATACCCCTGATGCACTTTATTCCGAAGCAGGAGCGACCATTGTTTCCCGACGGGAAATTTTGGATTCAGCTGACATAATTCTTCATATACAGCCTCCCCGTGTTGAGGAACTCGAAAATCTCGCACAGGGCAGGGTGCTGATTGGGATGATGAATCCCCTGTATGATAAAGAAGTTGTTGCTTTGCTCAGGCGTCGTGGACTGACTTCCTTCAGCATGGAACTGGTTCCCAGAACAACAAGGGCGCAGTCAATGGATGTTCTTAGTTCTATGGCAACTGTGGCAGGATACCGGGCTGTGCTGGATGCTGCCATCCGGTTTCCTCGATTCTTCCCAATGTTTATGACAGCAGCCGGAACCATCAAACCGGCCCGTATCCTGATTCTTGGAGCTGGAGTGGCCGGTTTGCAGGCACTTGCTACTGCACGCAAACTCGGAGCTGTTGTAGAAGTTTTTGACGTAAGAAAAGCGGTAAAAGAAGAGGTTATGAGCCTCGGAGGTAAATTTGTTGAAGTGGAAGGCGCCCGCGAGGAAGCCTCTGCCGGCGGATATGCCGTGGAACAAACGGAAGAATACCTCCGTCTCCAGGCAGCCAAGATTCATGAACATGCAGTAAAAAGTGACATCATTCTCTGTACGGCGCAAATTCCAGGGAAACGAGCACCCGTGCTTCTGTTGAAAAATACAGTTGACCAGATGCAAACAGGATCGGTGATTATTGATATAGCGGCCGCCACCGGAGGAAACTGCGAACTTACCCGCAATGGTGAAGTAATTGATCACCATGGGGTAACCATTGTGGGAAAATCCGATTACCCTTCTGACATGCCTCTGGACGCAAGCCGTATGTACGGACGTAATCTGGTAAACTTCCTGAAACTTATCCTCAGCAAGGAGGGAAAACTGGATATCAGTTTTTCCGACGATATTGTGGCAGGAACCTGCCTGACATTTCAGGGAGAAGTACGTAACGATCGGGTCAGAAGCCTTCATAATCTGTAATTCGTTAATACCAAGTTATATGAGCGAAGTTTTTGAATTTCTGTATGTTAACCGGGAAATGCTGTTTATTGTGGCGCTCTCGGTCCTGCTGGGCATCGAAGTAATATCCCATGTTCCGGCGGTATTGCATACTCCCCTCATGTCGGGAGCCAATGCCATCCATGGAGTGGTTATTGTCGGTGCCATCATTGTTATGGGGCATGCCCATTCCACTTCCGCCATTGTTCTGGGTTTTTTTGCCGTCATTCTTGGTACCCTCAATGTGGTGGGAGGATTTGTGGTCACAGACCGCATGCTCGAAATGTTCAGGAAAAAACCCGGTAAAAAATAATGCTGGCTATGAATACTATCCACGAAGTAATAAAAACGCTCCGGTTCACCGAAGGTCAATCCCTGTTGGAGCTCATTTATCTGATTGCTTCTGTTTTGTTTGTATTTGGGCTCAAAATGCTCAGTAAACCCGATACGGCAAAAAAAGGTAACCTCTGGGCTGCTTTCGGCATGTCGTTTGCCATAGTTGGTACCATTCTGTTTCACCGGGTTGACGGAGAACCTATTCGCCACATCCCCCTAATTTTACTGGCTTTTGCAATTGGTGCTACAGCGGGATGGATTATTGCCCGCAGGGTGAAGATGACCGCTATGCCACAACTGGTTTCCCTTTTTAACGGGATGGGAGGAGCTTGTGCTGCTTTGATTGCGCTGATGGAGTTTCCGCATATCGATGCTGCAGGAGGGGTGCCATACGGACAACTGATCACCATCATGCCGGGTGTTATGATCGGGACAGTTTCTTTTACCGGCAGCATGATCGCATTTGGCAAACTGAACGGAAACATTGGTGACCTGAGGACAAAAGCTCTGCGGCCGGTTAATATTCTGCTCCTTATGATCATGCTGTCGCTGATAGTGTGGGTAATGGTGCGGCCCGACGTACATGCTGACGGGCACATCGGTGCATGGCCCGTTTACCTTCTCCTTGGTCTTTCTGCTATATACGGAGTTCTGTTTGTTATGCCCATCGGAGGAGCCGACATGCCGGTGGTTATTTCCCTCCTGAACTCTTTCACCGGACTTGCTGCCGCGTTCGGCGGATTTCTATATCATAACCAGGCTATGCTCACTGGTGGAATTCTTGTTGGCTCAGCCGGTACCATACTTACTGTTTTGATGTGCAACGCAATGAACCGTTCATTGATTAACGTTATTGCCGGTGCCTTCGGAGGAGGTGGAGCCCCGCAGACAAAAGAAGCGGGTACAGTGAAGGAAATAAGTGTCAACGATACGGCAGTGTTGTTGGCCTATTCGAAGAAAGTTATCGTAGTACCGGGGTACGGACTTGCTGTGGCTCAGGCACAGCATTTGTGCAACGAAATGGTGAAACTGCTCGAGGAACATGGTGTTGAGGTACAATTTGCCATCCATCCGGTGGCAGGCCGTATGCCGGGGCATATGAACGTTCTGCTTGCCGAAGCTGATGTTCCATATGACAAACTAAAGGAAATGGATGAAATCAATCCTGAGCTTCCTAATACTGACGTAGTGGTTGTTATAGGAGCCAACGATGTGGTTAATCCTGCTGCTGAAGATGATCCGTCAAGCCCAATCTATGGCATGCCTATCATAAGAGCCCACACCGCCAGAAACATTATCGTCATGAAACGAGGCATGGGGAAAGGGTATGCTGATATCGAAAACTTCCTGTTCTATGATCCGAAGACCAGGATGCTTTTCGGAAATGCTAAAGACAGCCTTCAGAAACTGATTGAGGAAATTAAAAATCTTTGAAGAAACTGTGATTGGTAATGTACCAGGAACAGCAATCCTTAAAAAGTTAATTAAGTAAAAGATTAACTAAATATTGAAAATCAGAGTATTGAAAATAATTCGGAATTTTTCCTCCTGCTGATTGAAACCTTTTTGGCGATTTTCCGTATCAACCAGTGAAATCTGTTAGATAGTTTTTAGTGATGTGCAATTTGTTGATAAATTCTTTACGGAATTTTATTTTCCTTTTTATATTGCGACCAGTTTTAAGCATTCGGGAGTGGAATTATTTTTTTAGTGACCAGGTTTATTTCAGTGAAAGTGTTTTTCAAATTGAGAAATAGGAGAGAACTGTTTGGGGTGGTAAGAAATTTCGGAAATACTGTCTGTTCTGTAAGGTTTTTCAGAGCAGTCGTACTTTTGTTTCTCATTCTGTTCTTTCAATTCTACCCTACCAAAACAGTATCTGGTCAATCAGCCGGCGATTACCGCACCAATGCCACCGGAACCTGGAACTGGAACACCGTTGCCAACTGGCAAATTTATAATGGAACTGCCTGGGTAGCCGCATCGGATTTCCCCGGGCAAAATCCGGGTACTCGAACAGTGACCATCCAGAACAATACGAATGTTACCCTGAACGTGACTCCCGCAAACCCAATTGGTGCCCTTGTTATTGCTACGGGAAACAATAACTCTTCGGTTCAGTTTATCGGGGCTAACGGACTCGAAGTCTCTGGTCAGGTTATTTTGAATGCTCCCAGTAATAATAATACTTATAAATATATATGGGTTGATGCCGGTACATTAACCTGTTCTTCCATTAGTATGACAAATGGAAGTAGTAATACCCAGGATTGTTATATCCGCATTGGAAATGGAACGGTAATAGTTTCGGGCGATATAACCATGAATGGAACTAATGTCCAGAACTACTTCCTTTTCAATGGAACGGGAACACTATATGCTGGCGGAGCAATGACGGGGGGAGGAATTACCAGTACCTTAGGAGGAAGTGCTGGTCCACCATCTTCAGGAACTGTGAACTTTAACGGATCAGTTAGTCAGACCATTCCGGCATATAATTATTTTAATCTTACCATTAGTGGCAACAGAGGGACGAATAATGTTACCCTTGTTAATGGTGGAACCATCGGGATAGCGGGAACTTTTTTACCTTCCGCTGTATTTTCTTCGGGTGGGTATGATGTGACAAACAACACGGTGAACTTCAATGGAACAGGAGCACAAATTATTCCCGCTTTCAACTACAACAATCTGACCATCAGTGGGGCCCGTACTGTAAATACTGTGACACTTGATAACAGCGGATCGATTGGTGTGAGCGGAACATTCAGTCCTACAGCGACCTTTACCAGTGGAGGCTGGAATATTGCAGGAAGTACAATAGATTTCAATGGTGATATTAATCAGACTGTTCCCACCTTCAATTATTTTAATCTTACCATCAGTGGCAACAGGGGGGCCAATAATGTAACCCTGATAAGTGGAGGAACCATCGGGATAGCGGGAACTTTTTTCCCTTCCGCTGTTTTTTCTTCAGGTGGATATGTTGTGACAAACAACACGGTGAACTTTAACGGATCAGGATCACAAATCATACCGGTTTTCAATTACAACAATCTGACCATCAGTGGCTCCAGAACGGATGATGTTGTCCTTGATACCAATGGTACCATAGGCATTGGGGGAACATTCACCCCTTCGGCAACTTTCATCAGTGGAGGATGGGTAACTACAGGCAGTACCATTGATTTTAACGGTGATGTCAACCAAAACATCCCGGCTTTTCCGTATCATAATTTGAATATTAGTAACAAAAACCCTGCATCGGTCACTGCCCGTACAAAAACACTTACCGGAGGTATTACTGTTGCCGGGGATGTTACTGTTACCGGCCTCGGACCATCTCCTCTGGTTACGCTGGCACTGGCGGGGCAGGATTTTACCGTAAACGGCAGTACAATTGTTAATGCCTACGGGGTTATTAATGATGCAGTCGCAGCAGGAACTAATATTTTTAATGGGCCTGTTATTATTAATGAAAATGGACGCTGGACAACCTCCAATAATCCACCGTTTATTTTCAGAAACGGAATCATTTACGATGGCTTCTCATTTACGTCCGGTACCGGAAATTACACATTTGAAGTTAACAACCAGAACATAGGCGGCTCGCAGCCGTTAACCATCGCGAATGTCGTTGTAAGCGGAGTTACGCTTACGAATATTAATACGGGTGGCCTTACAGTGGCAACATTTACTGGTAACGGCAATTTAGTGAATGGTGATGCATCGCATGCTGTTACGCTTTCCCTTACAGGTGCAAATCCTGTTCAGCTTACCGGTACAGTTGACTTCATAACATGGCCCAATACAGTTAACTATGCTTCAACAGCCCCAGTCGCACAGACGATTGGAGCTTTTGATTTCTATAATCTCTCCAGCAGCAGTACGGGAGGACGTACATTGATCAACGGAGGAACGATTCGCATTGCCAATATTTTTTCAAAAGGAACAAATACTTACACAGTCACCGGTAGTACTGTTGAGTTTAACGGAACTTCCGATCAGCAAATTCCGGCTTTTACATTCAATAATCTAACCATTTCGGGCGGCAGCACAAAAATTCTCACTGGTGCTGTAACTGTAAACAACGTGCTTTTGCTGAACGGCGCCGTGCTGGAACTCGACAATTTTAATCTTACCGTTGCAAGCAATGTTGCCAATGCCATTCAGGGAACATTCGATGCCTCCAATATGATTGCCACCAATGGTGCCGGATACCTGATAAAAAATGCAACCAGTGCCCAGCCTCTTTATCCGATTGGTTCAGGTGGTTATTATTCGCCGGTTACGATTTCTTCTGTGACACCCAATACGGGTGTCCTCAGAATCCGTGCCGTTCCGCAGGCATTGAATCCAAGTTACCTGAAGAAATATTGGGACATAACTACCAGTTTTGCAAGAACTTCTGTTACAGCTACCTTTCAATATGATCCGGCAGAAGAAAATGGGGCAGCACAGACCGTCAATTTCTCACCCGACGGAGGAAGCACATGGCAATGTCCTCCTGCCACAGGCTCTGTTTCTTTCGGATCCTATTCCTTTACGGTAACAGGAACCGCACCCTTTGCCGGCTGGTGGACCATGGGGTATCGAACCCTTTACTCTTACCAGAACGGTGCATGGAACAACCCGGTTACCTGGACAACCGATCCCAGCGGAACCCTGCAGGTTGGGGGAGACGTTCCGGGAACCAATGACAGAATTGTAATTCTCACAGGAAGGACTGTAACCCTTACAAGCGATGTGGCAACCACGAATCTCGACATTACAATCGATGAGGGCGGGTTCCTCGATATGAATACCTTTCTCTTTACCAATACACTTGCCGGTTTACGTGGCCAGGGAACCTTGCGACTTGCATCCGTGAATTTCCCCACTGTCACGGCAAATACTTTTGTCAATGCCGGTGGAGGAACAACAGAATTCTATAATGCATCCTCTTTTACTTTTCCTCTTGCACAAACAGTTTATAATAACCTTTCCTTAGATGCTCCGGGCGTAATCGCCACTCAGTTGAACAATCTGACACTAAACGGCAATTTGTGGATAAAACAGGGAACATTCCGTATCAACGACAACACATCTGCCCGCCGTCAATTAATTGTCAATGGCAATGTTAGGGTTGAAGCCGGAGCTGCCATCAGGGTGGGTAATGGAGTAACCAACACCACAACAAATCCTTATAATATTAACGGTGGCGTTGCTCCCTTTCTCACGTATTATGATGGTCAGTCCCACAGGGTTGTTATTTACGGTGATTTTTACAACGCAGGGACTGTTCGTTTTACCAATCTGAACTACCCTGTTTATAATGCTTTTCCACCTACTACCGTGGGAGCTACGACTGGCTTTGCTACGGTCTATTTTATGGGTGCTTCCAATAATACCCTTACCTGTGAGGGCACAACCGACTTTTACAATCTCATTGTTGACAAAGGAACTGACCAGACGTACAAGTTGACAGTCTATGCAGAAGAATATGAGTACTTCAGGCTGTTTGGCGCCAATATTGCCGGCGGAAGTACTACCAATCCCGCAGCTACCACAGCCAATCCGAATCTTCGTAAGGCACTGTGGATAAGGACGGGAACACTTGAACTTACCGGACGGGTCATTATCCCAAGTTTGTCGGAAGGTACCTGTGGCGATGGTGCTACCCCCAATTCCGACTTTTATATTCCTGCCAACGGTGCTTTGGTGCTCAACGGACCGAATGTGGTGGTACTTTCCACAGCCGATGACTACCGTGAGGTCAATGTTGCGTACAATGTATCAGGTGGAACAGGCCTTGTTAACGGCGTTGGACTTTCAGGGTGCAGTTCATTTTCCATTCTCGGCAAACTGCAGATCAACGCGGGCTATTTCTCCACGCGGGAATCCGGTGGATTTATCACCTGGGACTATGCATCAGGGGAACTGCAGATTAATGGCGGCAATGTGGATGCCAAGCAATTCAGGGCTGCAGGAGGTTCCGGCGGATTGGCTTCCTATATTCAAACGGGCGGAACGTTAGAATTGCGCGGCCGTTTGCAGAGAACTCCTAATGTTTTTGGTTCCGTAAGTGATCTGGTAAATGCTCCGCTGAATACCAACCGCATCAGTGCTTCACTCGACGGAAGCAGGGGAACTTTTAACCTGAACGCTGCCGCAAACGTATTCAACATGTCGGGTGGTACCATCCGTATTTTTGATGTTTGTGGTGCTAGTAACCGTGTGGTTGAAATTAATTCGGCCCAGGGAAATATAGCTGTTTCCGGGGGCACCTTTGAACTAATGCCCATGACAGGAACCGTAGAAGCCGATGCACCTACCCATATCATTTCTTCCACAGCTCCTTTTTATAATCTTACCATGAACCGGGCCAGCAGTACAACAACGGTGAGCCTTGAAAATTATCCTCTGAATGTGCTGAACAATCTGAATCTTGTGTCGGGTGATTTTATCACCAATAACTTTAATGTTTCTGTTGGCGGTAATATGCTGGTGCTCAATACGGCTTCCTATACGCCGGGGTTGAACTGGACCATTTTTAATGGCAACGGTAATCAGCAGTTTCAGATCAATACTTCTGCCGCATTTTCAGTGAAAAAACTTCGTGTTGATAAGCCTGCCGGAACTCTTCTAGCTTTAGCCGGTTCACAGATGACACTTTATGCATACGATTCGGTGATCATCAATAGTTGTACCCTTCATGATGGCGGAAAGTCGCTGGTTATCGGACCCTCAACTACCTCCACAACTTCTTACCTTTACAACAGCGGTGTTCATACCGGCACCGGTAAGATCGTGCTGGCTGATGACGATCCTCAGATAATTGATGGAGACGGAAACGGCATTTTCGGCAACCTCGAACTCAACAACACCGATGCGCTGGCAGCCCCGGTATCCCTTGCCAACAATATTACCATTAATGGTACTCTTACCTTTTCTCAGGACAAATTGCTCAATATCGGTTCCTGGAACCTGAAGCTGGCTTCAACAGCCACCGTGGCCAATGCCAGTGCGACCAGATACATCCTTACTGCCGGAAATCTTGGTGACCGGGGTATTACAAAAATATTTTCTGCAGCCTCACCATCCTTTGTTTTTCCTCTTGGTACTTCCTCGGTCATGCATGCTACTCCGGAGTTTACTCCGGCTTCCATCGCTGTAAATGGCACTCCTTCGGCATGGGGTTCGGTAACCGTTGTTCCGGTTGGATATGAGCATCCGGCTACTACCACCAAAAACAGAAGCCTTACGTATTTCTGGAATGTCACCTCTTCCGGATTTACTCTGGGCAGTGCTACCGTCACACATGGCTACACCTATTCGCAGAATGATGTAATAACAGGAGCCGACATTACAGAAGACGGATATGTGGCAGCCCGGTATGAACCAGCCCTGGCAGCCTGGACACGCGGAACAGCATCTGATGTTGATGAATCAATCAACCGGATAGGCGAACCCGGAGCAGGCTCCTTTCTTGAAAATGTCAGTTTTATTGACGGGCACTATACGGCCGGTGATGATGATCCGGTGAATCCGTTCGGAACCCCAACTATATATTATAGCCGGCAGAGCGGGTTGTGGGGCAATGTAAATACCTGGTCAACCGTAAGCCATACTGGTCCCCCGGCAACTGCTGTTCCTGGCGCCAACGATATCGTTATCATCGGAGGGAATGATTCGGTTTACCTCTCTACAAATAATACAACAATAAATACTGACGTAAGAAGTTGTGCCAGCTTGCAGATTGAAGCAGGATCAGCACTTGATATTGGCTATAATCCCGGGTGTAATTTCGGAATGGTTCTTTCACATCCTAACGGCAACGGAAATTTCAGGCTGACTACTTCATGGAACTCGGGCAGCACATTTACTTTTCCGTCGGGAGACTTTTCAGAGTTCAATGTTCATCTCGGAACAACGGAACTGTATTCCACAAATCCCGCTGCCGGTACAACCTATTGGTTACCCAACGGTGTCACTTCGTATGGGAACCTCATTTTATCTCCCCTTGGTGGGTCCAATATAATTTTTCCCAATAATGATCTGGTAATTTATGGCAACCTCATCACCAGAGGCCAGAATGCGGATTCGTGGTTCTGTCCGACTTGGAGTTCGAATTACCCCACCCCACCGGTAACACGAGTTGCCAAAACAATCACCATTCAGGGTAATCTGGATATTCAGGGCGGAGCCCTGGTTTGGTATGGCGATGGGGCGCTGGCGCAAAACTTCGTGATTTATGGAAATGTAATCGTTCATCCGGCCACTGCCATTGATGTTTGGTCTAATTCAACCAATAATATAATGTCCATTGGTGGAAGCCTGATCAATAATTCTGACGGAAATCATGCAGGTGTTGGTACAAAGAGTCAGGTCAGGTTCAGCAATGGAGCTAACTTCTGTGACGTGGTGTTTTTTGGTTCCAATAACGCTTCGGTCACAAATACTGCTGGTAATCCTACTACCATTTTCAGAAATGTTACGGTTAATAAAGGAAATTCCCAGGCAACAACCCTGACAATTGATATTGGTGGTACACTTTCAACACCTGTTAACAACTGGCTTACGTTACAGAACGGAACGCTGCAGTATATGCGTACCAATCCGGCTACCGATTTTACTATTTCAACCACCAGTCCTTTTACCATTCCCTCAACGGCCGGTCTGCTGGTAAATTATAGTAATGCAAATAACAGGAATGTTTTGATAGCCAATGCAGCCAGTAATGCCAATGACCTGTATCTAAGCGGCAAGCTCACTATTATAAATGGTAATGTTTATATCGGGCCGACGAACGGAACTACGGCCAATAACAATGATATTGAGTATTCAGGAAGCGGAAGTGCCGCAATTGAAATTCAGGGGGGCAGGCTCGTTGTAAATGGTCAGATCAGAAGGAATGCATCCAGCAACTCGGGTGTATTATCGTATGTTCAGACAGGAGGGGACGTGGTGATTAACGGACAGGCCGCTTTGGCCACAAGGGCTAAACTGGAAGTATTAAATACCGGAAGTGTTTTTAACATGTCTGGCGGTACTCTTACCATTGTGAGGGGAGGAGGAACCACCTTCGGAGATCTCTATCTGCGACCCGCAACCTCTTATGTCACCGGCGGTGAAATAATTTTCACCCAGGTACCTTCCATAGGACCCGTTGTAAATGCCAATCAGAACTATTCATTGGAGAGCAACGTTCCACTGAATCATCTCACAGTAGCCGGAAAAACAACGGCAACTGCCTATAATGCCACGGTAAACCTGATGGTGAGCCCGCTGGTGCTAAACGGTAACCTGAATATTGCCAACGGAAGGAGCTTTTTCAATACAAACAATATTGATGTAACCATTAAGGGTGATCTCATTAATAATGGTGCCTATAATTTCGGAACCAACAAAACCACCTTTGACGGAATTGATCAGTCTGTAAGCGGGACATCGGTTACCAACTTCTACGATCTGACGGTATCACCCACTTCTACTCTTAATGTAAGTAGCAGTTTTACCGTAAACCGGCATCTGGTAATTGAAAGCGGCAGCTTAGTGCTTGGAAACAAAACTCTAACCCTGTTGGGAAACCTGTCGGTTGATGGTTCTTACACTGATGACAATGTGAATGGTGGTATTCGTCTTCAGGGTTCTTCCCAGCAACAGGTACAGGGTAACGGACAGTTCGGAAAGCTTGAACTGAACAATAGTCTTGGTGCACGCCTTCTAAGCAGTATCAACCTACAGGGTAGCCTTATTCTTACCAGCGGAATTCTTGATATCGGTTCCTGGCAGTTGACGCTGGGAAGCGCAAGTACCATATCAGGAACATTCAGTCAAACAAGAATGATCCGCTGTGACGGAGTTTTAAGCAGTGGTGGAATCAAGAAGCTATTCCCTGTCATAGGGTCAACCAGTGTGTTTACTTTTCCTTTTGGAGTATCGGGGAAATATACTCCGGCTATATTTACCATTGATAATAATGCCACAACCGGTTTTGTGACGGTTAAACCGGTCAATGCACACCATCCTGCCGTATTGAAACCCGACAGTGTACTGCAATACTACTGGAACATTGAAAGTTCAGGGATTACCGATTTCCGTGGTAATCTTGTTTTATCATACAGTGTTGCCGATGTGGAAGGAAATGAAAGCGAATACGTTGCTGCCAGGTTGTTTCCTGCTTCCAATTCCTGGAGCAAGGCTAGTTCTGGTCCTGCCACCGATAATGTGGATGAAGGACTGCATACCATTACGTTTTATTATTCTGCAGGGAATAATGATGTAACGGGTGATTATACAGCCGGTACATCGGATGCCATTCCCGATGATGTACCTGTTTATCATTCCGTTAAAACAGGAAACTGGAATGATGAAACCGTCTGGGAACCGGTAGGTCCCTTTCCTCCTTGCCCTGTCGGAGGTCCCAATGGTTTTATTGTGGTAATTGACAGCAATGTCACAGCCAATGTCAATTATTGCTATGCATACCGGACCTTTATTAATGGCAGGTTGCGCATCGATCCTGCAACTTTTGGCCATAATCTCGGTATTGTTGACGGGGAGGGAACCCTGCGTCTGGAATCTCCCAACCTGCCTGCTGGGAATTTTACAGCTTTCTTTGACTGTGCAGTAAACAGCACCCTCGAGTTTGGCGGATCATCAAATTATACAATTGTAACGGGAAGTTTTAGTTCGTTTCCCAACCTGTTGTTTACGGGTACAGGCACACGTATTCTGCCCGCCAAAAATCTGACTATATGCAAAAGGCTGGTTATCAATGGTCCTTTGCTGGATAATTCAGTGAACAACCGAAGGTTGACCATACTCGGAACCATGGAGTTATACGGAGGCGGTGCTTTCAATGCAGGTTCCGGAGCCAATGCCGTTGTCTCGTTCTCTGGTTCTTCTCCCCAGGTTCTGGGAGGGGCTCTGGGTAATTTTACCGGAAGCAACCGTTTCAATTATCTTGAAATCAATAATCCCCAAGGGCTGACCATCAACTCCGGCGGGTCGGTACTAACCAACTATCTATTGCTCACAAATGGTGTTATTACTGTTGGCTCCTCTGCTTCCCTTACCCTGGTTTATTCTGTTACACCATCCGGAGGAAGCAGCAGTTCGTATATAAGTGGACCTCTTACTGCACGCATTGTTCCGGGGGCAAGTTTTCAGTTTCCGCTTGGAAAAAGCGGTTTGTATGGTCATCCGTTTACGGTGACGTCGGCTGAGGCTTTTACGTACTACTGGACTGCCGAGTTTTTTACCCCCAATTCCACAGCTGCTTCGGTAGCTTCGCCTCTTGTGGAAGTCAATCCGACCGAATACTGGACTTTAAAAAGTACGGGCAATTATCAGGCAAAAATCCGGATTGGCTGGGATGCCGCAAGCGATCTGAATCCACAGATGACGCAGAACGGACTGAGTGACATGCGGGTAACAGGATACAATTCAGGAACTTCACAATGGGAGGAAATATCCTCGGTTACATCCGGAAACGTGCTTAGCGGGACTGTGGAAACATCGACTTCGGTGCTGATTCCTTCGTCAGGAAAGAACTTTACAACTGCCACCGTAACTTCCACGAAACCTATTGCTGCCTTGAATCCTTCCGGGGCTGTTTGTGCCGGTTCCGGAATTCCGGTGCGAATTACCTCGTTCAGTCCTATTAATTTTTATTATACACTGGATTATACCATTGACGGTGTTCCGCAGCCAACTATTCAGATAAATTCACTACCCTATACGCTCCCGGCTCCGGTTGCCGGAGTTTATGAACTGACGGCTTTTCGTTATAACAATGGAACAGTAGATGGATTGGTGAATGCTACTCCTGTGACGGTTTATGCCCTGCCGCCGGCAGCCAATGCAGGTCCGGACCAGTCTTTATGCGGTGCGTCAGGCACTACCCTCAGTGGAAATGACCCATCACCCTTTACAGGATTGTGGACTATTGTGAGCGGTGCAGGAGGAAACATTGTGACACCTTCCCAATATAACAGCGCTTTTACAGGAATTGCCGGCAATACATACGTTTTGCGCTGGACTACTTCCAACGGTGGTTGCCAATCTTCCGATGATGTCGTTATCGGTTTCCCTGTGGCACCTTCCAAACCACTTCCCTTTGTTTCAGCACCTAACCCGGTTTGTCAGGGCGCTGTTAACCAGATATATACGGTTCCAAATGAACCAGGTGTTACATATAACTGGTCCTATACAGGTTCAGATGTTACCATTCTTGGTGCGGGGAATAGTGTTTCGCTAGATTTTGGACTCAATGCAACAGGAGGTGACCTCTCGGTTACGGCCACCAATGCCTGTGGAACCAGTACTCCCCGGACGGTTACCATTACTGTTAATTCCCTGCCCGTCGTATTTCTTTCCTCAAATGATGCGGACAACGCTTTCTGTTACGGAACCAATGTTACCTATACTGCTACCTCCGGTTATGCCAACTACATGTTCAGGGTTGATGGCAACCCGCTTCAAAACGGGAGTTCCAATACCTTTACCCTTGGTTCTCTTACTGATGGCCAGTCAGTTGATGCTGTGGTCACCAGTGTTCAGGGATGCAGTACAACCACCAATTCCATAACCAATACTGTCTATCCGAATCCGGTAGTGACTTTATTATCTGACGATCCCGACAATGTAATCTGCTCAGGCACAGTGGTCAATTTTACGGCAACCGGTGGATACAATAATTACGATTTCCGAATTAACGGAAGTACCGTTCAGACCGGTGCTTCGTCAACTTTCTCAACCAGCGGTCTGTTGGACGGCCAGCAGGTAAATGTACTGGTAAGCAGTGCCGAAGGTTGTTCCACCCTTAGCAATTCACTCACATTTACAGTACACGATGCACCTATAGCCTCTGCAGCAAACAACGGTCCTGTTTGTGAAGGGCAAACGCTCACCCTTACCGGAGGTCCGGGTGGCATGACAACTTATTCATGGACAGGACCAAACGGATTTTCCTCGTTGGTGCAGAATCCCGTCGTGTCGGGTAGCGCTACCCCGGCCATGAGTGGAGTCTATGTCCTCACGGTAACTGATACCAATGGTTGCCAGGATACTGAACAAACCAACGTTACAGTTAATCCGGCACCCCAGACAGATACGATTTATAGAAATCCAAATCAATAAATACCATGAAAACGATTACTCAAATTCCAAACAGCATGAAAACAAAGTATCTGCTTATTATTTTGTTGGGTTTTACCGCATTTGTTGCGGTAAATGCCCAAACCTGGCCCGCCGGGATGCAGGCACATGGAAACAATTCTTCCGGTAATCCGACTCCGCTGGAAGCCACAGACTCTGTTACCGTGGGCGGAGCACTGGATTATTTTGTCATGCCTGATCCGACACTCAATCCAGGCTATGATTTTGCCACCAATCCCCTGACCAACCTGAATTCAACCTTTGACTGGACAGGAACTACGGGAGCGTCAGGAATTGTTTACAAAAAATCTGGCCCGACGGATATTCCCAACTATGTTACCATTACCTGGGGCAATACGCCTGGTTTGTTTCAGGTATCGGTGTACGAAATCTCTGCGGCTGGTTGCCAGGATGCAACCCCAACAACCATCCCGGTTCAGGTTATTGCTGCTCCTACGCTTACCTATCCCGCTGCAGGAGGTTCTGAAAGCATTTGCGGTACAGGCACCGACGGTAGCCTGGGGATCAATCCTTCTCCCATCAATGTCAACTTTACCAGCAGTGTAAGCGGAAACCGTCAGATGCAACTGGTTTATACAATTACCAGTGTCAACCACGGAACAATCGCATCCAATGTTACCGCCAATATCACCGAAACTGGTGCAGGTTCGGGAACGTTTACCCTGGCTGCCCCGCTGCAATACTATGATACATACACTGTTACACTTAATACTGTGTCAGACCGTATCTCCCGGAAATCGAATGTGGTTTCCAATGCTTCGGGTAATACAACTTTTACTGTAGTCATTACACCTACTCCCAATACCGGAACCATTTACCATTTACCGAATCAATAATTAATTAAACCATAATGTTTTATTTCAAATTGCTCTCTTTATGAAAACTAATCGCTTTTTCAGAGTAATTACTCTGGCAATTTTCGGAACAATGACCATGGTGTCTCTTCAGGCACAAAATGTTGCAACACCTTCGGCCGGTGCGGCCAATGTGGAATCGGGTACATCAGATTATGTTACCATTGGTAGCCGTGTACCTTACTATGTTCAAACTGATCCAACAATCCAGGCAATGACCGATGCGGGAACAATGAAGGCATCCATTTTCCGCTGGTTTGTCACAAGTGCAGCCGATGTGACCATTCCTGGCATCGGAATTTTGAAATATGATGGTACAGCGGCTACGGAATATGATGCTTTCCGCAATGTTCAGGCAGGTTCAGGATACTACGACAATGAAATCAGCATTGTATGGTCTACGGCCCAGGGCTTTGCCGCAGGAACACAATACAAAGTGAAGGTGGCGGAAAAGAGTGTCACTACCAGTTCTACCATTCAGGGTTGTGAAGATGCAACTCCTGAGGAACTGAATGTGTTTGTACTTGCCCGCCCCACTGTTGCTTTTGATGGTACAGAAGGGGGAGGTTGTGGGACAAATCCCGGCACCGATTTTTATGTTCCCCTTACAGTGACGGGTCTCGGCAATTGGGAAGTAACATACACTGTTAGCTATAATGGTGGTGCTGCCGGTGCACCGCAAACCTACACCCTGAATCTTGCTGCTCCAGCAGTGAATGATGCCAACGTTATTGCTGAATCAACCACTCCGAGAACGGCTGCAGGTACTCCGACTTCTGGTACGGATGGTCTAAGAGTTTCTTTACCTGCTGCTCAGTATGGATATTATGATATTGCCATTACCAATATCACAGACCGCATTTCCCGTAAATCACAGGATGTGCTGGCTGCACAGGGAGCTGCAGGTACCTATAGAATCTATGTTGTTCCTACCCCGACCACCAGTCCGATTCAGCACCTGAAGAACCTCTAATACTCCTGAAGCGACTGGTTGTGTGAATTGCCAGAAATGAAAGCGATACGGCAATATATCGTCCTTGCACTCCTACTGGGTTTGTTTTCAGTACATTGCCCCGGGCAGACTTTGCCCAGGGTTTGTGTGGGAAGCAAAGTCCGGTATGGAGTGCAGGGACTTGCCAATTCGCATTTCGACTGGACAATTCAGGGCGCAACCATTCTCAACAACTATGGCGATTCCATCGACGTGCAATGGAATGTTCCTCCCGGAATATACAATATGTCAGTAATTGAAACATCTGAATACAATTGTGTGGGAGAACCGGTAACGGCTCAGGTGCAGGTGAGCTATAATACCATCAGTATTGGAACAAACCTGGAAGTGTGCGATGGAGACAGTTTGCTTCTGGTAGCCCCTGGTGGATTTGTATCTTATCAATGGAGCAACGGTGCAACAACCCGGCAAACCTTCTCCAAGGGTGGACCTGTATGGGTAATTGCTACAGATCCTTCGGGTTGTCAGAGCCGCGATTCGGTATTTGTGAGGGTTAATCCTCTTCCGGCTGTTGATATTGGACCAGATACCACCTTATGCGGCAACGAGACCATTGAACTTGATGCAGGTCCCGGATGGAATTCATACCTCTGGACTATTCGTAGCGGAAATAAGGAAAAGGAAGAGAATGAGCAGACCATTACTGTCAGTTCCGGGGCCAAAATTGTGCGGCTCGAAGTTACTGACAATAAGGGTTGCACCGGGCGCGATACCATGGAAGTTTTGCCGTGCAGCATCAGCCGTATTTTGGGTGTAATTCCCAATGCCTTTACTCCCAACAATGATGGTCGAAACGACACCTGGCATATCGAGAAGCTGGCCAACTACCCGGATGCTTCAGTGGAAATCTATGACCGGTGGGGCCGTATTGTATTCCGTCGAGATAAAGGTTATTCCAATGCAGAATGGGATGGAACTTCCAACGGGAAACCCCTCCCAATGGATGCGTATTTCTATGTGATCGATTTGCACATCGGTATTGAACCCATTACCGGATCGGTAACTATCATCCGGTAGAATTACTTTTTGGAGAGGCAGAGATAATTAATGAAACTGATTAAACAACACACTTTCTATAGGCTTATTTTCGGTCTGGTGCTACTGGCACCGTCACTGATTTATTCACAGCAGATACCATTATATAGTCAGTATACCTTTAATGGTTTTCTGATCAATCCGGCTATAGCCGGAAGTGAAGGTTATACTGCTCTCAATCTTACAGCCCGTGAGCAATGGCTTGGTATTCCCAATTCTCCTAAAACCCATGCCGTTTCAATTCAGACACGATTGCTGAGAGATAGTTACATAGGCCGTTCCCTGAAAATCAAAAAGAGAATGCAAATTGCTTCCCGCAGCGGGCGTGTTGGGTTGGGAGGTTATGTTTACAACGATATGAGCGGCCTCATCATACGAACAGGCTTTCAACTTACCTATGGATATCATATTCGTTTGAAAGAATCCCAGCTTTCTCTGGGTGTTTCCATCAATGCATACGAATTCCGTATTAACAGGCAGGCTATCGTTACCGGAGAAGAAGATGATCCCTTGATTCTCGAAACCAAATTCAACACTTTTGTTCCTGATGCCAATTTTGGAGTGTATTATGTTAACAGATATTTTTATGCGGGTGCATCTGTTTCGGATATGATGCAGGCAGCGTTGAAACTTTCGGGTCCTGCAACAACCCAGTACAAACTGATGAGGCATTACTTCCTCATGGCGGGGTATAAAGCTCCGGTAAGTGATAATTTTACCCTTGAGCCTTCTTTCCTTCTCAAGGCTTCCCAGAATGGAGCTGTTCAGCTCGACTTGGGATCCAAAATTTATTACAAGGAAGATTACTGGGCCGGTATGGCATACCGCACAGGCAATGCCCTTATTTTTATGCTGGGAATGAAAGTTGACAAGTATTACTTTGGTTACGCATTCGACTACTCCCTTTCCAGTATTATGAGCCGTACCTTTGGTACACATGAATTTATGGTGGCAGCTAAATTCGGCGACAATGCCCGCCGTTACCGCTGGCTGAACCGATTCTGATAAATTTCCAGGAAAGAAGCAGGTATTTATAAACTTTTTGCCTAAAAAACCGAAAACATTTGGTTTTTTCGGAACAAGTGTTTATTTTCGATGTTAGATAAATGATTTTTAACGGAAAATTTAAGTCTAAATACCCCCTGCTATAAACAGGTTGTAATTTGTAAAGATTATAACATGAGTCGGGAGTTGAGATATACCGATCGTGAGTTGCTGAAAGGGGTATTAAATGAAGAAGATGAAATCTTTATTTATCTCTACAAGGAAAGCTATCCATCAGTACGATGGTTCGTTTTAAGAAATGGTGGGTCGGAGGAAGATGCCCGTGATTTATTTCAGGAGGCAATAATTATTCTTCATGCTAAACTGAAAGAAGATGGATTGATATTGTACTGTTCCGTAAAAACATATTTGTTTTCTGTTAGCCGGCATCTTTGGCTTAAGGAACTGGCCCGTAGAAAAAAGTTAAATTTGACGGAGATTGGCGAGGAGCAGTATTTGATTCTTGAGGAAAATGAAGGGACTGAACTCGATCAGGAGCTGATGAAATTTTATTATGAGCAGTTTAGTCAGTTGAGCAAGGAATGCAAAAAAATATTAAATTTACATTTCAGAAATGTTCCCATACCAGAAATCACCAGGAAACTTGGTTACCCCAGCGACAACTATACCATGAATAGGAAATACCGTTGCAAACAGAGATTATTAAAGAAGATTTTACGACATCCATATTTTAAAAATCATGACGGAAGATAGCTATTTGTTCGAGCAATATCTGGATGGCAGCATGTCGGAGGAAACCCTGAAAAGTTTTCTTGACAGGCTTGCAACAGATAAGGATTTTGCTGCCCGTTTTGAATTATATAAACGACTGGATGATTTTGTCCGGCAGCAGCAGTTGCGGGTCTTTTCGGTACGCAAGGTATCGGACGAAAGTGATGGATTTGAAATAAATGAATTGCAACATATTGAAAAAGAGATAAAGAAATATTACAACCAAAGTAAAAATACCGGAGAACTGAGAACATTCCGGGAAAAACTTGACCAGGCTTATGAGCATTTCCGCAGAGATGAGAACAATCATTCCAAGAAATCATCATGGATTGGTATCGCTGCTTCCATTGCAATACTAGTCTCTCTCACATTGTTGTATTTTTTCCAGAATCATAAAAGTTTGACCTCAGAAGAAATCTTCAGTCGTTATTATTCTGCCTATCCTGTTTTCGCAGTTGTGCGTGGTGCTGCAGATATTGGGGTTGAGGAGAATCCCTGGCAAACTGCTCTTAAGCAATATGAAGCTGGAAATTTCCGAAGAGCCTATAACGCTTTCCAGATGGCTGAATTTTCCATGAACAATAAAAATCTTGCCAAATTATATAAAGGAATTTGTCTGATGGAGTTGCATGAATATGGCGACGCTGCATTACAATTTCAGCAAATTCTGTCATCAGGGAATAAACTGCTTTATAACCAGGCATGCTGGTACCTTGCTCTTTGCCGGATCAAGCAACAGAGAATCAATGATGCTGTTTCCGTTCTGAAACAGATTGATTCAGATGGAAATGTTTTCTATGTAAAGGCTTTGCAGCTTCTTGACAGACTGGATAATTAAAATCCCCCGTGTCTGTATTTGCATTGCAGGATCTGCTTTGCAGGACTTTTTGCATGGTACTTGCCAGTTTTCCTGAATTTTATCTTTCTTACCTATATAAAATTCGTTGTGTCAATGCAATTTCTATCTCTTATTCAGAGCGGATTGGTATTATTGCTGGCAGACGATATCAAAAAGCAGAGTTTTGAGTTCTAATAGCTTCGGCCATGCTGGTCAATCATAGGAACAAACCGAACAGGCAGTACCTCATCCTGAACAATTTTACCGTCTTTTTTCTTCAGAAGCGCAAGTTCTTGGGTCCATGAGTTTTTTTCAACCGGAATGATCATTCGCCCGCCTTCCCTTAGCTGTTGGATTAGTGCCGGGGGAACATGGCTGGGTGCACAGGTGACAATAATTTTATCGAACGGTGCATGCTCAGGCCATCCTAGGTATCCATCGCCGGTCTTTATCCAGATATTCCGGTATCCTAAAGTTTTCAAAACGGAATCGGCTTTTTCGGCCAGAGGTTGATGAATTTCAATACTAAAAACCGAATCACATAATTCTGCCAGAATAGCTGCCTGGTACCCTGAGCCGGTGCCAATTTCAAGAATTTTGTCGGTGCGTTTTATCCGCAATTGTTCTGTCATAAAAGCTACCATATAGGGTTGGGAAATTGTCTGGCCGTAACCAACCGACAGCGGATAATCCCCATAGGCATAGGGGCGTTCCTCTTCCGGAACAAAAACGTGCCTCGGTATGTTTCGCATCACCCTGAGCACATCGGGATCGGTTATTCCCCGACCGGCTATTTGTTGTTCAACCATTCTTTCCCGCTGTTCCTTCCATGGATCCTGCTGGGGTTGCATGCAGAAACTGATTAGATTGAAACTGAATACTGCAAGTAAAATGTTTTGTCCTTTCATTATAGTGAAAAAACTGCACCCTGTTCCGGTATAAGGATGTTCCTGTACCCCTTCCTTTCCAGCTGATCTTTAAAAAATTCCTGAGCATGCAATTCACCATGTACAAGAAATATTTCCTTGAGCAATTCTGGTTTCTGGCACGATAGATAGGAAAGCATTTCCTGATAATCTCCGTGCCCGCTGAAAGATTCAATGCGAAATATTTCTGCACGGACCGGATACCGGTTGCCGTGGATGGAAACTTCTTCGTCTCCCCTGAGAATGCGGGCTCCTAAAGTTTGTGGTGCGCAATAACCAACCACGAGAACGGAGTTTCGCGGATCAGAAATGGTATTGGCAAGATGATGCTTTACCCGCCCTGCTTCCATCATACCTGATGAGGAAATAATGATACATGGCTCGGTACGCGAATTGAGGGCTTTGGATTCCTCCACCGATTGAATATAATGCAGTGCACCAAATCCAAAAGGATCCGGGTCGGTTGCCAGAACATTCCTGACATCTTCGTTAAAGCATTCGGGATGCAGGCGAAATACGTCTGTTATATTCATGGCAAGAGGGCTGTCGACGAAAACATCTATACGGGGCAGACGATTTTCGTTCCACAGATTATTCAGTGAAAGCACTATTTCCTGCGTTCTCCCTACGGCAAAAGAGGGGATTACCAGTTTCCCTCTTTTTTCTAAGCAGGTATGTTTTACAACCCGGAGAAGTTCTTCGTCTGAATCTGCCACCGGAGTATGCAAGCGGTCACCGTAGGTTGATTCGGTAATCAGAAAATCGCTTTGCGGAAAGGGATCTGGAGGCTTGACGATTCTGTTGACAGGGCGTCCTATGTCGCCTGTAAATGAAAGGAGCTTTTTTGTGCCCCTTTCAGTTATTTCCAATGTAGCAACCCCACTACCGAGCATATGCCCCGAATTGGTAAACCATACTCTGGTGGAATCATCAATACGGAGTTTCCTGTTGTAAGGTATCCCGATAAAAAGTTTCATACAGGCAATGGCATCTTCTCTCGTATAGAGGGGTTCCACCGGAGGCAATCCCTGTCGGGCTCTTTTCTTATTGAACGTTACGATATCCTGTTCGTGAATATGGCCCGAATCGGCCAGCATCAGTGCACAGAGATCCCTTGTAGCACTGGTCGTGACAACGGATCCTTCAAAGCCGTTCCTGTAAAACCAGGGAATCAGACCAGAATGATCAATATGGGCATGGGTGAGTATAATATGGTCAACCTCTTTGGGGTCAATACCGGGGTTCCGGTTCCGGGCATCTGTTTCAAGTCCTTTCCCCTGAAATAACCCGCAGTCCAGCAGAATTCTCTTTCCGTTTCCGGTTGTTATAAGGTGTTTGCTTCCTGTTACTTCGCGCGCCGCTCCTAAAAATTGTATTGTCATCTTTTATTGATTTAATAAGCAAATGGTTTGTCTGTTTCTGCCCTGCGGAAAATGCAATGGGAATCTCCTTTTCAGGGAATATTTTTTATTGGTTTGCAAGGCTAAATTTATCAATTTTTTGTGAAGGCAGGAATGGGTTACCTCAATAATGGAAAAAAAGAAAGGGTAGCTTTTAAGCTACCCTGATATTGCTGGCTGGCGGTGTGGACGGGACTCGAACCCGCGACCCTCGGCGTGACAGGCCGATATTCTAACCAGCTGAACTACCACACCAGAATTTGGTGACGCAAAATTATACCAATATTTTATTCCTGCAACACCCGGATGCAAATTTTTGGACAAATTCGTTCACGCAGGTATCCTGAAAAAACTAAAATGAACTTTCCCATACCTGCGCTCATCGAAGAATCCGGGATGTCCGGCGAAGGTAATTTTTCCGGAATGTTCCATCACCAGTATCCCTTCTTTGGCTAAGAGTTTATGCTGCAGTATAACGTCAGGAAGATTGCTGATTCCTTCCATATCGTAAGGTGGATCGCAGAAAATCACATCGTATTGTGTCTGATGATGCTCAAGGAAGCTGAAAACGTCCCTTTCCATGAGCCGGAAGCCTTCGAAGGAGAGTTCCCTGATCATGCGGCGAATGAAGGCAGCGTGCACAGGATGGTTTTCCACTGAAGTAAGGTTATGACACCCGCGGGATGCAAACTCATATCCTATTATCCCCGTACCGGCAAAGAGATCCAGTACCGATATTTCTTCAAAATCGAAATAATTGGCAAGGATGTTGAACAGAGCCACCCGTGCAAAATCAGTGGTAGGTCGTGCTCTGAAATTACGTGGCGGCTGGATGTGTCTTCCCTTATATTTTCCGCTGATTATTCGCACAGGTAGAGATTCATTAACTGAACCGGAATTTCAAAAGGATGCAGCATGGCTAGTATGGCAGGTTCCATCTGAAGCGCCGGCATTCGGGCATTGAGAGTCGGAAAGTATTCACGAATCAACATTTCAGTTTCAGCGGCCTTCTTAAGACCCGGATATCCGCATACGATAAGATTTCCTGAAACCAGATCGATAGAAAAATCCCGCGAAATTTTTGCAAGAAAAAACAGAATATCAGAAGGTTCCTGCCAGTTGAAACGACTGAAATTGCTGATTTCCTGCCCGGAATGTACAAAATAGTCAGCAAAACCATAATGTAAAAGTACGCATAGCCCTTGCGGTCTTGCAGCATCAAACTGCAAGCTCACAGGAGCCCATGATGGAAAATAATGGAACGAGGGGAAAATATTTCTTAGAATTTGACTAACAGCTCCGGGAACAGGAAAGACAAACGTTGTTTCCGGTTTCTTAATGGAATAATAATGTACTTCGTCGTATTCTCTGAACAAGTTATGGTACAAAAGAAAATTTCTGGCTTCCTCCGGGCGAAAATATGCTGAGGGAACAGAAATCCATTTACCGGTAATCCAAAGAATCCTGACGGATTTCCAGTTGCCTTTCAACCAGGCATTCTCGGTCAGAATCTTTTCCAGTTCATCGATCCAGCTTTCTTCATTCAGATCAGGAGGAACAGGATGCATTGCTAATGCTTTGCACTCATTGGTGGATGAGATGCGTGCAAAAAAAACCAGTCCATCCGGAGCAATCTGAATGGACAGGTCGGTATCAGAGTATTGTTCGGTACGTAATGAAGGGGCAACGAAAATTTTTTCGTTCATGAATTGTTATTCCCAGTTTCCTGCATTGTTGTTTGCTTCCTCAACACTCCCGACACGTAGTCCCGGAAATCCCGTCATTTTCTTTCGTTCGTCGTTCAGGTTGATAATAAGCTGAGGATCCAGACCATTCAGAAGAATGTCGTTTTCAACAGATGCTTCAAACACATTGACCTTTACTTTTCCTGTTTCAACCGTATTGGTTTTAAGTTTGAACTCTATACCAGGAGTGTAAGGAACATAACGAATGGAATCAATGGGATAATTTTTCCCGAAAAGTGAATCGAGAATCGGAACCAGAACCGTATCCCTGCGGATTATTCCTTTTTTCAGAGCTTGCTTCTCTGTCCATCCAGCCTGGAGCAAACTATCGGAGAGCATACCGTATTTCTTCACAACCCGGAAGTTTCCGTTTTTAATGAAGGAAATAAGGGAGTCAAAACTGGCTGTATAATGTCCGTTTTCCACCTTAAAGGCAACTTCGGCGGTTCGGATGGCTTTCAGTCGCTCAATGGTTTTTTCGTACCGTTTGTCTTTCTCGCGGTTAAAACGGATAGGCTTCATGATGCCGTCATATAACAGATAAGCCAGAACAACGATCGATATCGTCAATACAATCTGAATAGCAGTCCTCATGGTATTGTGTTTTTTGAATGCAGCAAAATTAATAAAAAAATGATATGACAACGACTAACTTTGAGGCCAAGAACATGGAAATATTTTCATCAGAACCGGAAAACCGGAATGGATTCCAGAATATTGACAGATAGTATTTTATCAAATTTTCCCTATGATCCGACTCCTGATCAGAGACGCTTCATAGAGCAATTCGGTGACTTTCTATATTCCGGGAATCAGAACGAAGTCATGCTTGTAACGGGCTATGCGGGAACCGGCAAGACAACTCTTGTGGCTTCGCTGGTGCAGGTGCTTCGTGCGCTGAACAAGGGATTTGTATTGCTGGCTCCGACGGGACGGGCTGCAAAAGTATTGTCACAGTATTCAGGATTCCCGGCCAGTACAATCCATAAAAAAATTTACCGGCAACTGCTTTCTCCTGCAGGCTTTGCAGACTTTGTACGTGACAGGAACCTTCATACCGATACGGTTTTTATTGTTGATGAAGCCTCCATGATAGGAGAGACGAACCGGGACGTGTCTCTGTTTGGTTCGGGAAATCTGCTTTCCGATCTCATTTCCTATGTTTACAGTGGTCAGAATTGCCGGCTGGTACTGATGGGCGATACTGCCCAGTTACCTCCGGTTGGACTGTCAGTAAGCCCTGCTTTGCAACCCGAAGCGCTCCAACGGTTTGGTCTTTCGGTGCGAAAAGTTCTGCTTACCGAAGTGCTAAGGCAGTCTTCCGGATCGGGAATTCTTTCGTTTGCCACCTCCCTGAGGAACATGCTGGAAAATGAGGACTACAGAAAACCTGGCATGGAACCTGACAGGTATTCTGATATTGCATCACTTGCGCCGGCTGAGGTGCCGGAATATCTTGAACAGGAATACAGGAAACAGGGAATGGAAAACGTAATTGTCATCTGCCGGTCAAACCGTCAGAGCAACCGCTATAATGCAGGAATCAGGCGTCAGATTCTCTACCGTGAAGAAGAACTCTCGTCGGGTGATGTTATGATGGTGGTAAAAAACGATTATTTCTGGCTTGCAGAAGGTGAAGCAATGGGATTTATTGCCAATGGCGATATCCTAAGGCTGAAGCGTATACGACGCACGGACGAGCTGTATGGCTTCCATTTTGCTGATGCTTCGGTGGTCTTTCCTGATTATAATGATCTGGAGGCAGATGTGAAACTTCTGTTCGATACGATAACGGCAGAGGCGCCTTCATTGCCGGCTGAAAAACAGAAAGAGCTTATGCAGGCCATTTTGCAGGAATATGATTTGAGTTCGGGGAAAAAAATCCAGGATTATTTGCGTACTAATCCGTGGTTCAACGCTCTTCAGGTTAAGTTTGCCTATGCGGTAACATGCCATAAGGCCCAGGGTGGGCAATGGCAAACGGTGTTTGTTGATCCGGGTCGCCAGGATATATATGACAGGGAGTACATCCGCTGGTTATACACGGCAGTTACCAGAGGTACAGATAAGGTATATCTCGTATCTTACTGATTGACTGAATGCTGATTCTTTTCAAAAACCTATACTGTTCCAACGAATACCAGCTGAAAACCATCTTCGGGGCATTCCGGCGCCCAGTACATCAGCATACTTTACGTCAGTAAGATTATGCGCAATGAACCGAACGGAGAATCTGTTGCTGAAAAGGTTCCATTCCAGGCTGCTGTTGAAAACAATGTACTTCTCAGGAAGGGTAGTATTGATGGCCGGGGCATACTCCGGTTTTTTTCTGATTTTGTAAATGCTACTTAATGAAAAAGTAATTGGTCCGTGCGTAACAGCAAGGTTTCCTGTAACCAGTTGCTTTGCATGACCAGCTATATATTTTGTGATGATATTTTCCCTGTTCGATGATTTCAGCAGCATCAGACCGGCTGTAGCCTGTATGTTTATAGGTCCTGCAGGAACTTCTCCTGTCAGATAACCTTCCAGCCCCTGCGTTGATAAAAAACGTACATTCCCGGCATAAAAATAACCGGTGTCAGGCACAAGATTGTTGTTTTCGGGAATATCGCGGCTGTTTGTCAGGATGTAGTCAATCAGATTCCTGCTGTTTCTGGTGAAAACTGTGACTCCTGCGGTAAAAAAAACAGACAGTTTTCTGTCAGCACCCAAATCAAAGGTCCAAGACTTTTCAGGCAGAAGGCGGGGATTACCGAGGTTTCTCCCCGGTGCAAGCCAGGGCAGTGCCGTACTCACGAATCGTTCGGTAAAATCAGGGTTTCGTACTGACTTTCCTGCCGAGGCATGGAGGTACCATTTTCCGGGTTTCCAGGAAACCGATATCTGGGGTATCATCTGAAGACCCGCTGTCTCATGGAGTTCACCCCGTAAACCGGAGACAACCACAATTGTTTCGCCGGGTTTATATGCAAAGTTCCCAAAGAAGCCTGCCTGTGTTTCCGAATGATCCCCTCTGTCGGTACTTTGAATTGTCCGCAGATGGCCCTGAAATCCATAGGTGAAAGTAATTCTCTTCAGTAGGCGGGTTTGGGTAAACTGCACGGTTCCCGCATGGGTAGTATGGATGTTGTGCGGGGAAAGACTGTTGAAAAGAAAGTCATCATGGTTTTCCCGGAAGGATATTGTGAGACGGGTCTGTTTCCGTTCTTTGTCATTGAGTAACTGGGTTTGTATCCAGTACCCTCTCATTTCTTCGCGGGCTGAATCAGAAGGGCTTACAGTATAGAAGTTTCGCGCGTCGAACTCTTTTAAATAACCTGTTATACGGAATGCAATCCGTGTACTTTCTCTGATCTGTCCTGATGCGGATACTGTGGCCTGGCGAACATCGTAATCGGAATGAAAACCCGTACCGAGTGGCATCGAAGGACATTGGTTCAGGGAGAGCCCACCCCTGACAAAAAGATGTTTTGTTGCAGCCTGTATTCCGGCAGAGGAAGTGAGGTTTCTTTGGTTGCCCAGGGCAACTTCTCCTGAACTGTTGACTCCATTCTCGTAGTTAAAGGCTGAAAAAGCTTTGGTAACCACATTGATCACTCCACCCACTGCATCACTTCCGTAAACGAGTGATACCGGACCTCTGACCACTTCTATCCGTTCTATCTCTTCCCGGCTAACCGGAAGATCATTGTTGAAATGACCTGTCAATGGATCATTGATGCGCATCCCATCCACCAGCACAAGTACCTGGTTGAATGTGGAACCCCGGATGGAGAAATCGGACTGAACGCCTCCCATGCCCCGCATATTGGCTTCAACGCCTGGAATATAGCGGAAAAGTTCATCAGCTGAACTCACCGGCATCGTCTGTAGAGTGCTTCTTCTGATCACACTGATGCTTCGTCCGGTTTCCCGAAGATATTGTGGTGTCTGTAAAGAGACGACAACAACCGAATCAACTGTAAAATGAGGTGTTTCCTGGGCAGATATCCAAAGGGTTCCGCTTTGGAGCCCCGAACATAAAGACAATCCGTAGATGAATTTCTTCATAAAAGAACAGATGGTGAACAATAACCTGCAGTTTGTTAAAGATTTTGTTGAAGGTGTAGGGAAAGGTTCTTAAGGAAAAACCACCTCATTCACCGATGATTTTCACCAGAACTCTTTTCTTTCTTTTTCCGTCAAATTCTCCGTAAAAGATTTGTTCCCAGGGGCCGAAGTCGAGTTGCCCATTGGTGACAGCCACGACAACTTCGCGTCCCATGATGGTACGTTTAAGATGGGCGTCGGCATTATCTTCAAATCCGTTATGTCTGTATTGGGAATAAGGCTTTTCAGGTGCCAGTTTTTCCAGCCAGGTTTCAAAATCCTGGTGAAGGCCTGATTCGTCATCATTGATGAAAACGCTGGCCGTAATATGCATGGCATTGACCAGGCAAAGCCCTTCGCGGATACCGCTTTCTGAGAGACATTGCTCCACCTGAGGTGTAATATTGATAAAATCGCGCCGGTGCGGGGTCTCAAACCACAATTCCTTCCGGTAACTTTTCATTGTAGCGGGTTTTTATAAAATAACAGACAGGAACTATCCAATGTTCAGATCGTTCATGATGGTTTTAATTCTTGCTTTCAACTGTCCGGTGACCTTCTGAAAATCTTCCTTTCGTTCCAGTTTTCCTTTCACGCTGAAATAAAACTTAATCTTGGGTTCCGTACCGGAGGGTCTGATGGAAATTTTGGAACCATCGGCAAGAAGATACTGGATTACATCCGATTTCGGTAGGGTAATAGGTTCCGTTTTCCCCGAAGGCAAACGGGTAGTAGTCTGGGTTAAGTAGTCGTGAATGGTAGTCACGTCGGTTCCTGCTACACGGGTAGGTGGATTGTTCCTGAAGGTATGCATCATGTCACGTATGATGGCAGCTCCTTCCACTCCTGTTTTGTAAACAGAATGAAGGGATTCGAGGTAATATCCGAATTCTATATAAATATCAAGGAGCAATTCAAAGAAGGAAAGCTTCCGGTCCCTTGCCCAGGCAGCTGCTTCGGCAAGGATGGCACACGACATGACAGCATCTTTGTCACGTACTTTATCGCCCACAAGGTATCCGTAACTCTCTTCAGCTCCGCAGAGGAAGGTGGCTTTTCCTTCGTTCTGTTTTATGATATCGGCTATATACTTGAATCCTGTGAGAACATCGTATACCTTTATGCCATGTTTCCGGGCAATATCAGCCAGTAATTCACTGGTGACGATGGTCTTTACAATATACTCATTGCCGGTGAGTTTTCCCTTCTGAGCCCATTGGGTGATGAGATAATGCATCAACAATGCACCTGTTTGATTGCCGTTTAGCAGAATCCATTCCCCGCTGGTATCCTTAACCGCTATTCCAACACGATCAGCGTCAGGGTCGGTACCCATCAGGATATCGGCGTTGGTTTCCTTTGCTTTGGCTAGTCCCATGGCAAGAGCAGCTGGTTCTTCAGGGTTGGGGGAGTGTACCGTGGGAAAATTTCCGTCAGTCACATCCTGCTCCGGAACATGGATTACGTTTCTGAATCCAATTTTGCGGAGTGCCATGGGCACAAGTTCAACTCCGGTGCCGTGAATCGGTGTGTAAACTATTTTCAGATCACTCTGGCGTTTAATGGTTTCCGGGTCAAGCGAGTAGGAGTGGATCATGTCGGTATATATCTCGTCAAATTCCTTTCCAACGGGAATTATCAGAGCATTATCCCCCTTGAATTTGATGTCAGCTATTTTCTTTATGGCTTTCACTTCCTGAATAATGTTTCGGTCGTGAGGACTAATAACCTGGCCTCCGTCATCCCAATAAACTTTGTATCCGTTGTACTCTTTCGGATTGTGGGATGCCGTGATGACCACACCGCTCTGGCATTTAAAATGGCGAATAGCAAAAGAAAGTTCCGGAGTTGGACGGAGGCTTTCAAACAGATAGGCTTTAATCCCGTTGGCAGTGAAAATTCTGGCTGTAGTTTCGGCAAACAGTCTGCTGTTATTCCGGCAGTCATGGGCAATAGCAACCTTAATCTCCTTATAGCCGGCAAATTCTTTTAGCAGGTAATTTGCCAGGCCCTGGGTAGCCATTCCCACGGTATAGATGTTCATCCGGTTGGATCCTGCACCCATGATACCCCTTAGTCCTCCGGTTCCGAATTCAAGGTCGGTATAAAAGCTGTCAATAAGGTTCTTTTCGTCACCTTTCAGCAATGCTTCTACTTGCTCACGGGTTTGGGGATCAATGTCGGATGATAGCCATTGTTCAGCTTTCTTCCTGGATATTTCAAGCAATTCGCTCTGGTTCATCTTGTGTCGGTTATTTTGTTACTGCAAATCTAATATTTTTTGAGTTCCTGGAATAACAAGCCGGGATAAGAGTTCAGCCCTGCCAATGGTCAATGTCTGATTACCAATACCTGTTTTGTTTTGCGAATGGTGTTAACCAACAGAAAAACTTCCTGAAACGCTACATGGTAGGTTTCATGGGCAAAGACGTCAGATCAATGTAATTTTTTCAGATATGTCCGCAGGCTCTCTGTCCAGTGCGGTATACTGATTCCCAGGTATTGCCTGATTTTATGTTTGTTCAGAACACTGTAAGGTGGACGTCTGGCAGGCAGAGGATATTGATGGGTCTCAATAGGGGAAACACGACAGGGTAACTGTGCCAGCTGAACAATTTCATGGGCAAAATCGTACCAGCTGCAGACTCCTTCGTTGGAAAAATGAAATATTTCCCTTTTGGGTAAGGTGTTCAGGGCAAAGTGCCTGTAAATAAATGCCAGGATGACCTGAGCCAGATCACCGGCGAAAGTTGGTGTACCGGTCTGGTCAAAAACCACCCGGATTTCATCCTTCTCTTTCGCCAGCCGGAGAATAGTTTTTACAAAATTCTGACCAAAAGATGAATAGAGCCAGGATGTTCTAATAACCATACCGGCTTCAAGAGCATACTTTTCTCCTTCCAGTTTTGATTTTCCGTAAACCGAAAGAGGGTTGGGTTTATCATTTTCCGAATAGGGGGTGCTTTTGGATCCGTCAAAAACAAAATCAGTCGAAATATGGAGAAAGGCTGCGCCGGTTCTGAGAGCTTCCTGTGCCAGAATTTTCACTCCTTCAGTATTCACCCTGAAGGCGATCTCGGGTTCCGATTCAGCTTTATCAACCTGGGTATAGGCGGCGCAGTTAACTATAATATCCGGCCGGTTTTCTTCAATATATTGATTGACAGCTGCTGGTAAGGTAATATCCAGTTCAGGGAGATCAGTAAACAGGAATCTGACAGAAGAATCACCCTGGAGTAATCGTCTCAGTTCGTTTCCCAGCTGGCCATTGCTTCCTGTTATCAGAACTTTTTTCATATTCCGGAAAAAACAAAATTGTTTTCAGCGTCCTTAAAAAGTGGAAGGTTCCTGTCTTTAGGCGATAAAACAATATGGTCAGAAGGAATTAGCCAGTTGATACCCAGGTCAGGGTCGTCGGAAACTATTCCTCTTTCCGAGGATGGATTATACAGGGCATCGCATTTATACAATACGATAGCAGTGGGGCTAAGTACCGAAAAACCATGGGCAAATCCTTTGGGGATATAAAGTTGTCTGAAGTTGGATGCAGACAGTTTGGTTCCGTACCACTTTTTAAAGGTTGGAGATCCTTTTCTTATATCAACGGCCACGTCATAAATTTCACCTTCAATTACGCGAACCAGTTTGGATTGGGCAAAAGGTTCCAGCTGATAATGCAATCCCCGTATCACGCCATATACCGAGCGGGACTGATTATCCTGAACCCATTTTTCCTGGATTCCGGCCTTAAAAAATGCTTCCTCGTTATAGCTTTCGAAGAAATATCCCCTTGCGTCTTCGTACACTTTAGGTTCTATTATAAGAAGACCAGGTATATCAGTTTTTACAACATTCATATCGTTCAGTCAGTTCGTTTTTAAAATGGATTGGTATTTTTTTCGTCGATAACAATAATCTTTTCTTCGGCCAGCCTCAGCAGGTATTGGCCGTACTGGCTTGATTTCAGCTCCTGTGCAAGTTGCAGCAGTTGATCTCTTGTAATAAATCCTCTTTTATAGGCAATTTCTTCAATACATGAAACTTTTAAACCCTGACGCTGTTCGATTGTATATATGAAATTGGATGCCTGCAGCAGGCTTTCATGCGTACCGGTGTCGAGCCATGCCATACCCCTTCCCAACAGCCTCACCGTAAGACGGTTTTCCTGCAGATACAACCTGTTCAGGTCAGTAATTTCAAGTTCTCCTCTGGCCGAGGGTTTCAGGCTGCGAGACTTCTCAATGACATCATTGCTGTAAAAATACAGGCCCGTAACGGCATAATTCGATTTGGGATGGGAAGGTTTTTCTTCTATGCTCAGTACTTTCCCTGAGGCATCAAATTCTACCACCCCGTATCGTTGCGGATCCTGCACAAAATACCCGAACACAACAGCACCATCTTTCAGTGAGGCTGTTTCCAGCAAAAGATGCCCAAAACCATGTCCATAGAAGATGTTGTCTCCAAGTACAAGGCAAACAGTGTCGTTTCCAATAAACTCCGCACCGATAAGAAAGGCCTGAGCGAGTCCTTCAGGTGCAGGTTGAATGGCATAGCTTATTTCCAGCCCGAGATGCCTTCCGTTACTGAGAAGATCTTCATAAAGATGAATGTCTCTCGGTGTACTGATAATGAGAATTTCCCTGATTCCGGCCAGCATCAGCACAGAAAGGGGATAATAGATCATCGGTTTGTCATAAACAGGAAGGATCTGTTTTGAAATACTGTGGGTTATAGGATACAGTCTGGTCCCGGAACCTCCTGCAAGTATGATTCCTTTCATAACAGAAATATTAACTGAGAATTTTCCTGAAATAGGCAACCGTTTTTTCAAGTCCTTCATCAAGGCTTATGCCTGGTTCCCAATTCAGAAGTTTTTTTGCCTGAGAAATATCGGGCTGCCGCTGAACCGGATCATCTTCAGGCAGCGGCAGATAAGTAATTTTGGACCGGGAACCCGTAATACGTATAACTTTCTCGGCCAGCTCCAGGATGGTAAATTCTGATGGGTTGCCGATATTGACAGGTCCGGTCACTGTATCCGGTGTATCCATCATTCTGATCATAGCCTCGAGAAGGTCGTCAACATACTGAAAGCTTCGGGTCTGTGATCCGTCCCCGTAAATCGTCAGATCTTTTCCCTGCAAAGCCTGTACAATGAAATTGGATACAACCCGGCCATCGTTCGGGTGCATTCTGGGTCCATAGGTATTGAATATCCGTATGATTTTAATGCGAACATTGTTCTGGATGTGATAGTTCATGAAAAGTGTTTCAGCACAACGTTTTCCTTCGTCATAACAGGCCCGTCTTCCGATCGGGTTGACATGCCCCCAGTATGTTTCCTTCTGAGGGTGTTCCAGGGGATCACCATAGACCTCGCTGGTTGATGCCTGCAGAACCTTGGCCTTTACGCGCTTGGCCAGGCCCAGCATGTTAATTGCTCCCATAACGGAAGTCTTGACGGTTTTGATCGGATTAAACTGGTAATGAATAGGTGAGGCGGGGCAGGCCAGATTGTATATTTCATCCACTTCGGCATAATAGGGCGTAATGATATCATGCCGCACCAGCTCAAAATCGGGATTTGCCAACAAATGCACAATATTCCTTCGGGTTCCGGTAAAGAAATTGTCCAGACAGATAACTTCGTTTCCTTCCCGCAGCAATCGCTCACAGAGGTGGGATCCTATGAATCCGGCACCACCGGTTACCAGTATTCGTTTCACAGTAGAGAAAAATTTGAATTAGTCAATGGTTGTTTTTTTATTGGTTCTGGTGAACAATCGGCTTCCTGCCTATACTGTAATAGGTGAATCCGTTTTCACGCATTTCAGCTGGTTCGTATATATTCCTTCCGTCAAACATTACTTTGGAACGCATAAGTTTTTCCATGACTTTGAAATTGGGTAAGCGGAATTCAGGCCATTCCGTTACCAGCACAACAGCTTCGGCATCAATCAGCGCTTCGTAAAGATCTTTGGCATATTCAATAACGTCACCTATTCTACGCCGGCATTCCTCCATTGCAACAGGATCATAGGCCCTGATTCTGGCACCGTGTTTTAGCAACTGTTCAATGATAACGAGTGACGGTGCTTCCCGCATATCGTCGGTTTGCGGCTTGAAAGACAGACCCCACAGGGCTATCTGTTTTCCCTGAACGTTGCCGGAAAAGTGTTGGAGAATTTTGTCCACCAATATCGACTTCTGCCGGTTGTTTACCTGTTCTACCGCCCGAAGTATCTGCAACGGGTACCCTGAATCTTCGGCTGTTTTAATCAGGGCTTTGACATCTTTCGGAAAACAGCTTCCTCCATACCCCACGCCGGCATAGATAAATTTTGGGCCGATTCTGCTGTCGGTTCCAATTCCTTTGCGCACCATGTTCACATCCGCTCCAACAATTTCGCAAAGGTTGGCAATTTCATTCATGAAACTGATTTTGGTTGCCAGCATGGAATTGGCAGCATATTTTGTCATTTCGGCCGAAGGAATATCCATAAAAAGCAGAGGATGGCCGTTCAGCAGGAATGGCTTGTAAAGGCGCTCCATGATGCTCTTTGCTCTTTCCGATTCCACCCCTACGACAATCCTGTCCGGTTTAAGAAAATCATCAATGGCATCCCCTTCTTTCAAAAACTCAGGATTGGAAGCTACGTCAAAAGGGATATTCAAGCTGCGTTTCTTCAGTTCGGCCGCTACGGCTTCTTTCACTTTCACAGAGGTACCTATGGGTACGGTGCTCTTGGTAACAACCACTATATAATCCTTCATTATCCGTCCTATCTCACTGGCAACCGACAAAACATTGCGTATATCGGCACTTCCGTCTTCATCAGGGGGGGTACCTACAGCAATGAAGACAGCTTCTGCACCGTCGATACTTTCTTCGAGGCTCGTTGAAAAGGAAAGTCTTTTTTTCGAAACATTTCTCGTTATCAGTTCATCAAGACCCGGTTCATAGATGGGAACAATCCCTTTATTTAACTTCCCTATTTTTTCGCTGTCTATATCGACACAAACTACATCAAGCCCGGTTTCTGCAAAGCAGGTTCCTGAGACAAGCCCCACATATCCGGTTCCTATCATTACAATTTTCATTTTTCTGTAATTTTTATTTAAACGGATGTCAAAGAAAAGTAATTTTACGGATAAAACCGGGATTTTCTTTGCATCTCTTTTTGGATACTGTCCAAGTTTGCTGCTACCTGGTTTCAAATATATAAAAAATTAGGGCGCTCCTTTCCCAGAATTTATTATGTTAGAATGCCGTAATCCTGACAGATGTTTGAGAGTAGGTTTTTTGTTCCATTCTCCATGGCAGGTTGTGAATTATGAATGTTTTTTTTAAAAGGGTATGCATGGAACCGCGGAAAAGTTTATCTTTGCACCCTGATTTTTAGAAACATAATGTCTAACCCATTAAATTTTAAAGGATTTTTGCATGACTGAACACGAAGAAAAAACCTTGCAGGATGAGGTAAAAGAAGTAAAAGAAGAAAATGCTTCTGTACCTGAGGTTGAAAAATCTGCACAAACCGGCCAGGTAAAGAAAAACTCGCCGGAAGAATTTGACTGGGAAAGTTTTGAGAAGGAAACCGACCTTTATGGAGGATCCAAGGAACACTTTGCCGAGTTGTATGACAAGACGCTCTCGACGGTTGCTGAAAACGAAGTAGTTGAAGGCACTGTGATTGCTATGAACAAGAGAGAGGTTGTTGTCAATATCGGATATAAATCGGAAGGTGTCGTTAGCCTGAACGAATTCCGTTACAATCCGGATCTCAAAGTTGGCGATAAGGTTGAGGTGTATGTTGAAAGCCAGGAAGACAAGAAAGGTCAGTTAATTCTTTCCCACAAGAAAGCCCGTGCTCTTCGCTCATGGGACCGTGTAAACGAAGCCTATGAAAAGGACGAAATCATTAAGGGGTACATTAAATGTCGCACCAAAGGCGGCATGATTGTCGATGTCTTTGGAATTGAAGCATTTCTGCCTGGTTCGCAGATTGACGTCAAACCAATCCGCGACTATGATGCCTTTGTCGGTAAGACCATGGAATTCAAGGTTGTCAAAATCAACCAGGAATTCAAAAATGTGGTCGTATCCCATAAGGCACTTATCGAAGCTGAACTCGAACAACAAAAGAAAGAAATTATTGCCAAACTTGAAAAAGGACAGATCCTCGAAGGTACTGTCAAGAACATTACAAGTTATGGTGTATTCATTGATTTAGGCGGTGTTGATGGCCTGATCCATATTACCGACCTGTCATGGGGGCGTGTTAACCACCCCGAAGAAATTGTGCAACTCGATCAGAAGCTGCAGGTAGTTATCCTCGACTTTGACGATGAAAAGAAACGTATTGCCCTGGGTCTGAAACAGCTGACTCCCCATCCGTGGGATTCTCTGGATCCGAATCTCAAGGTGGGCGACAAAGTCACAGGAAAGGTTGTGGTTATGGCTGATTATGGTGCATTTGTTGAAATTGCCCCTGGGGTTGAAGGTCTGATCCATGTTTCCGAAATGTCATGGTCGCAGCATTTGCGGAGTGCACAGGAATTCCTTAAGGTAGGAGACGTTGTGGAAGCTGTGATCCTTACCCTCGATCGCGAAGAAAGGAAGATGTCACTTGGCATGAAGCAGCTCAAACCGGATCCATGGGAAAAAATCGAAGAAAAATATCCTGTTGGCTCCAAACATACCGCAAAAGTTCGTAATTTTACAAACTTCGGTGTTTTTGTAGAAGTGGAAGAAGGTGTGGATGGCTTGATTCATATTAGTGATCTGTCATGGACAAGAAAGATCAAACATCCTTCCGAGTTTACTTCTATCGGTGAAGATATCGAAGTTGTGGTACTTGAAATTGATAAGGAAAACAGAAGGCTCAGTCTTGGTCATAAACAGCTTGAAGAAAACCCATGGGATGTTTTCGAAACGATTTTTACCATCGATTCAGTTCATGAAGGCACAGTGGTCGAAATCTTCGAAAAAGGAGCTACAGTTGCTTTGCCCTATGGTGTGGAAGGATTTGTAACATCGAAACATCTTGTCAAGGAAGACGGGACAACGGCAAAGGTTGATGAGAAGCTGGAATTCAAGGTAATTGAGTTCTCAAAATCGGCCAAGCGAATCGTTCTTTCGCATACGCGGGTTTGGGAAGACAAGAAAAAAGAATCGGATGTATCGGCTAAGAAAGCTGAAGGAGAATCCACACGGAAAGCAACCCGCAAACTGAAGAGCAGTCTTGAAAAAACTACTCTTGGTGATATTTCGGAACTTGCTGCCCTTAAATCAGAGATGGAAGAACAGGAAAAGAAAAAGGCAGCCCGTAAGTCATCAAAAAAACAGGCTGACGAAGAAAATCCATCCTAATTTTTACGCGTATGGAATTCAAAATTGAAAAGCTGGACAATTACACGCTGATTCAAGTGCAGGAGGAAAAACTTGATACCCATATTGCTCCTACGCTGAAATCAGAACTGGTACTTATCTCAGGAAACGGGGAGAAGAACATCATTCTCGATCTGAGCAAGTGCCGTTACTGTGACTCTTCTGGTCTGAGCGCTATTCTGGTAGCCAACCGTCTCTGCAAAAATGCCGGTGGTACATTTGTCCTCACCGGACTGAACGAAGCAGTGGAGCGGTTGATTACCATCTCGCAGCTGGATACGGTGCTCAATATAACCAGAACGGTCGAGGACGGAGTCCGGCTTATCAATGAACCAGGCAAGTGATGAAAGGTAAATAGTGTCGTTTTCATTGATCATTTTGGGTAGCAGTTCTGCTGTACCCACTTCAGACCGATTTCCGCCCGCTCATCTGCTCAATGTGGATGAGCGGTTTTACTTAATTGATTGCGGGGAAGGAGTACAGATTCAGCTTCGCCGTTTCGGAATCCGTTTCGGACGTATCAGTCACATCTTTATTTCTCATCTTCACGGTGATCATGTTTTTGGTTTGTTTGGCCTTCTTTCTTCTTTCAGCCTGATGGGCCGTTCATCTGACCTGCACATTTATGGCCCGCAAACCCTCGAAGACCTGCTCAATGCCCATTTTTCCTTTTTTAATCAGGAGAGAAAGTATTCGGTTACCTTTCATAAACTTACCGCAAAAACCCGGAAAAGAATCTTCGAAGATGAACGCATTACTGTTGATGCATTCCCCCTCAGGCACAGTACCCAGTGCTACGGATTTCTCTTCAGAGAGAAGGAAAAGCTCAGGAATATCCTCAAAGAGGCTATATCCCGGTATAAAATACCTATCCGGGTTATGATGGCAATCAAGCAGGGAGAAGATTTTATTGATGATTCAGGAAAAATCATACCCAACGAGGAACTGACCGTTCCTCCACCCCGGCCACGTGCTTTTGCCTACTGTTCCGACACCATGTACTTTCCTGCTCTTGCACGCATGGTAAAGGACGTTGATCTACTTTACCATGAGGCAACTTTTCTGAAAAAGGACCAGAAACTGGCCAGGGAAACCATGCACAGCACAGCCTATGATGCCGCTATTACTGCATTGAATGCCCATGCGCGGCATCTTGTCATCGGGCATTTTTCAACCCGGTATAAAACCACGGAGGGTTTTGTAAAAGAAGCAACGGATGTGTTTCCTGATGTGTCTGAGGCAGTGGATGGTTATCGTTATCTCGTGGAGCAAAACGGAAACCTTGTCGTTGAACCTTGCAGGGAAAAAAAGTAATTTTAGCGCATATTTAAAAACCAAATTTAATCCGCTATGAAAAATAAATCGCTTTTATTTCTGCTAACTGCATTGTTTTCAATTACCGTATACAGCCAGGAACGGACAAAGGCAGTTATAAAGGAATTGAAACCCGGCTTTTTCGAAAACTCTATATTGAAAGATGACCGGATGGTGGAGGAAAAGAAGAACCCACCCGAACCCCGGAAACGTTTTGCCATTGACCTGACAGGTGTTGAATTACCCAATAAAATTGCCCAGTATAAAACCACAGGCTTTTATTTTCCTCCGATTTCCCAGGGGAATACGGGAACCTGTTGGGCTTTTTCCACTACATCGTTTTACGAATCGGAAGTTAGCAGAATAACCGGACAGAAAATCAAACTCTCCGAAATGTTTACAGTTTATTGGGAATATGTTGAGAAAGCAAAACGTTTTGTACGCGAAAGGGGAAATTCCCTCTTTGATCAGGGTTCGGAAGCCAATGCAGTAACCAGAATTTATAAAACATACGGGATTGTCCCGCTGGAAGCATATACAGGTTTGCCTTCCGATAGGAAATATCATAACCATGAGCAGATGGTTAGTGAAATGCAGCAATATCTGCAGGGTATAAAAGCCCTGAACGCATGGAATGAAGATGAAGTTATTGCTACCATAAAAGCCATCATGAATCATTATATGGGAGAACCGCCTGCGCAGTTTCAGTGGAACGGAAAGACCTACACCCCGCAACAGTTTCTTAAAGATGTTCTGAAGCTTTCCATGAACGATTATGTGGAAATCCTTTCCATCAAACAGGAACCTTACTGGCAGCAGGTTGAATACAAAGTGCCTGACAACTGGTGGCACAGCAAAGAATATTATAATGTGCCGCTTGACGTATTTATGGATATTATTAAAAATGCGGTGCGTAACGGCTATTCCATGAGCATTGGAGGAGATGTTTCCGAAGTGGGGCTTGACAGGGCTACCCAGGTTGCTATTGTACCCACCTTTGATATTCCGTCGGAATATATTGATGAGGATGCCCGTGAATTTCGTTTTTCTAATAATACCACAACCGATGATCATGGGATGCACCTGGTAGGGTATACGGAATTCAAGGGCAAAGACTGGTACCTGATAAAGGACTCAAGTTCGGGTTCTCGAAATAATGACGAAAATGCTCCTGAATTCGGATATTACTTCTTCAGTTCCGATTATATTAAGCTCAAGATGATGGGTTTTACCATCCACAAAAATGCTGTGAAGGATGTTCTTAAACGGTTCGGAAACCAGTAAAACCATTGCGGAAAAATGACTGAAAAAATCCTGATACTGGACTTTGGCTCGCAATATACCCAGCTTATTGCGAGAAAAATCAGAGAGTTGAATGTGTACTGTGAAATCTGGCCGTACAATAAAATGCCAGTGCCCGATGAAACAGTCCGGGGTGTCATTTTATCAGGAAGCCCTTTTTCGGTAAGGGATCCAATTGCACCGGTACCTGATCTGACAGGTATTAAAGGGAAACTGCCTTTACTGGGGATTTGTTACGGAGCCCAATTACTGGCGCAATATTACGGAGGTGAAGTACTTCCCTCCACCCATAGGGAATATGGAAGAGCGATGTTTGAAGTGGCAGACCCTTCTTCTCCTCTCTTTAAGAATGTGCCGGTCGCATCTCAGGTATGGATGTCGCATGGAGATACCATAGCAAGGATACCGGAAGATTTTCAGATTATCGGTTGTACGAGAGATATAACTGTAGGGGCTTTTAAAATACGGGGCGAAGAAACCTATGGCTTGCAGTTTCACCCAGAGGTTTATCACACTACGGAAGGAAAACAAATATTAAAGAATTTTGTTGTTTCAGTATGTGGCTGTTCTCAAACATGGACAGCTGAATCGTTCATTGAAAATACCATTCAAACACTCAGGGAAACCATCGGGAACGATAAAGTTATCCTTGGATTATCAGGTGGAGTCGACTCGACAGTAACCGCTATGCTGCTGAACAAAGCCATCGGCAGCAACCTGACGTGTATTTTCGTTGATAATGGGCTTTTGCGCAGGAATGAGTTTGCAAAAGTGCTTGATTCATACCGGCATATGGGATTGAATGTAATAGGAGTTGACGCAGGCCGGCAGTTCCTGGATGCATTAAGAGGTGTGGCTGATCCTGAGAAAAAACGCAAGATTATTGGAAGGGTTTTTATTGAAGTATTCGACAGGGAAGCTTCGAAAATCGAGGATGCCAGGTGGCTTGCCCAGGGTACTATTTATCCGGATGTAATCGAATCAGTCAGTGTACATGGGCCCTCAGCCACTATCAAATCGCACCATAATGTGGGAGGGTTGCCGGAGAAAATGAATCTGAAGATTGTTGAACCCCTGAAACTCCTTTTCAAGGACGAGGTAAGGCGGGTGGGTGCTGTCCTGGGGATTCCGGAAGATATTCTGGAACGCCATCCTTTTCCGGGTCCCGGACTTGCCATACGGGTGCTTGGAGATGTTACGAGTGAGAAACTTGAAATTCTTCGCCAGGTAGATGACATTTTTATTGAGGGACTTCGGGAAGCCCAACTCTATAAGTACGTGTGGCAGGCTGCCGCTATTTTGCTTCCTGTCAAATCGGTCGGGGTTATGGGTGATGAGCGAACCTATGAGTATGTTGTTGCTCTGAGGGCGGTCACTTCTACCGACGGAATGACGGCAGACTGGGCGCAGCTTCCTTACACCTTCCTTTCTGATATTTCCAACAGAATTATCAATCAAGTGAAGGGAGTCAACAGGGTTGTTTACGATATAAGTTCCAAACCACCGGCTACAATCGAGTGGGAATAGTGAAAGATAGTGAGTTTGCATGCAGGATGTATTCGTTCTTATTATTAACAAAATAGAAATATGCGAAAATATTTCAGAATAGCCGTTTTGGCCGGTGCCGTATGGATCAGTTTGTTGCCGGTAAGTGCACAGTATGATCTGGATCCGGCAAACAAATTTGCCCGGGCACTTGATTGGATTCAGCGTTATTATGTCGATTCGGTAAATACTTCAAAACTGGTTGAGGATGCTATTGTCGGAATGCTGAAAGACCTTGATCCGCATACGGTTTATATGAACAGGGACGAGGTGAGGCAGATGAATGAACCTCTGCAGGGCAACTTCGAAGGCATAGGTGTGTCTTTTTATCTTCTGGAAGACACCATTCTGGTAATTAAACCGGTACCGGAAGGGCCTTCCGATAAGGTAGGCGTCAAAGCCGGCGATAAGATCATTACCATCAACGGAGAAAATGTGGCTGGAATTGGATTAACTAACGACGGTGTTTTTGAACGTCTGCGGGGTCCCAGAGGAACCACTGTTACCGTTGGTATAAAACGGCAGGGAGAACCCGAACTCCTGCAATTTAAAATCCAGCGCGATAAAATTCCTATTTTTAGTCTGGATGCGGCTTACATGATCAGTCCCGGGGTGGGATACATCAAAATTAACCGTTTTGCGGCAACTACCTCCAGAGAATTTACTGAAGCTTTCAGAACGCTGAAAAGCAAAGGCATGACAAGGCTTATTCTTGACCTGAGCCAGAACGGAGGAGGGTACCTTGAGGAAGCCATCCGGCTGGCTGATTTCTTCCTGTCAAAGAATAAACTGATTCTTTACACACAGGGACTGAAAAGTCCGCGACAGGATTTTATTGCAACTTCTTACGGTGAATTTGAAAAGGGCGACCTTGTGATTGTGATTGATGAAAACTCGGCAAGTGCAAGCGAAATTGTTGCAGGGGCCATCCAGGACTGGGACAGAGGATTAATCGTTGGCCGGCGTTCGTTTGGTAAAGGTCTGGTTCAGCGTCCTGTTCCTCTCCCCGACGGATCGCTCATACGGCTTACTGTGGCACGTTACTATACGCCTACAGGCCGCTCAATACAGAAACCTTATAAGGATGGAATTGATGCCTATGAACAGGATCTTATCAAACGCTATCAGCATGGAGAGTTTATTCATGCCGACAGTATCCGGTTTCCTGATTCACTGAAATATTATACCCTTGAGAAAAAAAGAACGGTTTACGGAGGCGGAGGCATCATGCCCGATATTTTTGTTCCCCTGGATACCTCTTCCTATTCTTCTTACTATCGTTCCCTTATGAATACCGGTATTCTGTATCGTTTTGTAGTAAAATATATTGATCGTAACCGGAGGGAGCTCATTGCCAGATACCCATCCTTTGAACAGTTTGAAAAAAACTTTACAGTTACTTCTTCCATTCTCGATCAGTTGACAGCGTATGCGGAAACCCAGAAGCTGCCTGCTGATTCGGCCGGAATGGCTGCATCAGGTAATCAGATCCGGCTTCTGCTGAAGGCATACATTGCCCGGGATTTGTTTGATACAAATGAGTTTTTCCAGATCTATAATCAGTCGGATAAAACTGTGCAAAAAGCAGTGGAGGTAATTTCTTCCATGAGCAAATACTGGTAGCCGGATGACCTGTGCAGCAATCCTTGATTGGTTAGGCAACAACTGGGAGGAGGTTGCGGGGGTTGTTACTGGTCTTGCATACCTCTTCTTCGCAGTGAGACAGAGTATTTTACTATGGGCATTGGGAATCCTCAGTGCGGTGTTTTTCATTGTTGTTTTTTTCAGGGCAGAGGTTTACGGGAATATGGTTTTGCAGACCTATTACCTGGTGATGAGCATTTATGGATGGATTCACTGGGCAAAAGGTACTAAGAGAACCTCAGAACATTCTCTAAAAGGTCTGCTTCCTGTTACCCGCCTGTCGCTGCGGCCGGGTGCGATCGCATTGCTGGTTTCTTTACTGGCTTTCCTGCCCGTTTATTTTTTATTGCGAGATATTGTCCATTCTCCTGTACCTTTTCTGGATGCTGTGACCTCAGTTCTGTCCATGACGGCTACCTGGATGCTGGCCAGAAAAATCATTGAAAACTGGTTAGTATGGATAGCTGTCGATGCCGTTTCTTCCTTTATGTATTATTCAAGAGAATTATATTTCACGGCATTTTTGTATGCTGTTTATGCAACAGTTGCCATTTTGGGTTTTTTAGCATGGAAGAAAACAATGCAGGTAGCATCCTGAAGGTTGTTCTCAGTGGTCCTGAATCAACAGGGAAAACCGAGCTTGCCAGGGAACTTGCCCGGGCTTTTCGTACGGTATGGGTGCCTGAATATGCCAGAACTTACATAGGTTCTCTTTCCAGACCTTACTCATACCGGGATGTAGAACATATTGCTCAGGTTCAAAGACAGGAAATGTTGCAAAAGTACGACGGTGCCAGCAAGGTAGTTTTTTTTGACACCGATCTGGTAATAACTAAAGTATGGTTCGATGTGGTTTATCATCGTTGTCCCGGTTGGATAAACTCTTTTCTTGCTCATTCAGGCGTAGATCTTTATCTGGTATGCATGCCCGATATACCCTGGGTTCCTGATCCATTGAGGGAGAACGGAGGCCCCATGCGCGAAGTGCTTCTCGAAAAATACATTGCCGAAATTCAACAGGCAGGCATTCCATGGAAACCTGTTACCGGAGAAGGTCCCCAGCGCCTGAAAAACGCCCTTGTTGCACTCGAGGAAGTTCTTCATCTGTTTCCTCCTTCATAATTGAACATGAAAGTTTCCAGTATTGATACCTTAAACCATGGCTTGAAAGTAACCTTTTCAGACAATTATGCGTAAACAACAAATAAGCTTTTAAGAAAAGGAAGAGAATTGGATCAGAAAGTTATTAACAGAGAGAGATTTTGATAAATATTATTTTTTTATATATTTGTTAGACGTTTGCAGGAGAAGTTCCTATACAGCAATGTTGGCCCCGTATGAGTTTTAATTTCGATGCGTATTACAGAAAAATGAACACAGGTGACATAATTGTGTCATACAAGGGCAGCATCACTACCGAAATGATCAACAATACGCTCGAAATTGTTGAATCAAGGATAGGAGAGAGTCCTGAGGATGTGCGGCTTAGAAAAAAGGTGTACAACGTGATGGTTGAAAGCCTCCAGAATTTATACCACCATACGGATGAACTTCCGGAAGATATTCGAGGAGAATTTGAAGGGCATTTTGGTGTTGTTGTCGTTGCCCGTGAAGGAAGTGGAATTAGAATTACTACAGGAAATTTTATTAAGTCGGATAAGATAAAACGTTTAAAAGACAAGCTCGATAAGATCAATTCCATGGGTCCAGATGAGTTGAAGGATATGTATAAATTTATCCTGAACCATCAGAAATTCAGTGATAAAGGAGGAGGGGGCCTCGGGCTTATTGACATTGTAAGAAAAACAGGTACGCGGTTGAACTATACTTTTCAGAATTATAATAACGATTACTATTTTTTTAGTCTTGATATTAAGATTACAAACTAATAGCAAATTCTAAATCAAACCTATATGGAACCTTTGATCATTGAAGGAACACCTAAGACACCCAGTGTGCGTTTTGATGCACAGCAAGGATTGGTTGAAATTAAAGGGAGGTCAATTCCTGAAAACTCTATTGAATTTTATAAACCCCTGGTTGACTGGCTTGAAAAATATGGCGAAAATCCTGCACCGCTTACGCAGGTTAATGTTCAGCTCGAATATTTCAATACAAGTTCATCTAAGTGTATCCTTGATGTTTTCAAAAAGTTGGAAGCCATTTTTAAGGCCAAACATGATGTGGTTATCAACTGGTATTACGAGGAGGATGATGAAGATATGCTGGAAGCAGGAGAAGATTATGAATCCATTATTCGGGTACCGTTTAAAATGGTAGAAATAGTCGATTAAGCGCACCTCTCCAATAGAGGGTTATATATACTCATTCAGCCGAAGAAAACCTTAGGCTGAGATTCTCAAAGCCGTCTAGAAGTTTTTTAAGTAACCTGAAGTAAAGTATCAGGTAGAGGATGATGGTCATAAACCAGATGACGCCAATATTGACCCAGAAGGTATCAATATATTGGCCGAAAACCATTTTTCTGGGAGCATAAAAATGCGCCTTGATAAAACGGGATTCTGGGTCAAGATAAATGGGATTGATTTTCTGGTACAGGTGATTTTTGTACTCCAGTATGCGGTCTGATTCATTTTTATTGGTAACGAATTCTTCCAGTGCCTCATTTGCGTATCTTCTTTTCAGCCACTGAAAAGCTTCTTTCATTTCAGGAGTCCGCTGCAATGAACCGATCAGTTTATCCTTCTCTTCGTTGGCTTTATTCGACATCCGGATATAGTAAGTATTGAGAAGCCTCAGGTAATTGCGGGCTTCTTCCATGATGCGGGGCGTAACGTGTCCGGGAACCAGACTGTCGGTAAAAGCAAAGACAACCTGTCTGTTCCGCTGATTTTCCTTTCCTATTTCATTGCGCAGTAGCTGAAGATCCTTCTCAATCTTCTGATTTGATTCAGGAGCAGCACTGTTCGTCTCTATTTCATCCAGTTTCCTGTTCAAATGGGTGATCCAGTAATTCTTCCTGAAATCAGCTATGCTCATAATCTTGTTCCAGTTATAAAACTGTTTGTCATATTTGTTCTCCCTGAACTGATAAACAGCTAACGCTTCATAGCCCCATCGGGCAGTCATAAGTTCTCCGTAAAATGGTATGCTGGTAGGGGACGAAATAGCCGGATTGAGTTTTTCATATTTTACAAGGACTCCGCTCAGGATAATCTGGGGTATTACCAGAAATGGTATAAGAATGTAAATGGTTACTACTGTTTTGAAACTGTCGGATATCATCAGTCCCATCATGTTGGCCGAGGTCCATATACTGAAAAGTACCAGCCAGTACTGCCAGTACATCCCTTTAATCTCCATGATGCTGTTTCCCACAAGTACAAATGTTAATGCCTGAATAGCTGAAAGACCAAACTGTACTCCAACCTTTGAAAGAAGATAACTCGACCAGCTCAGATCGAGGAAGGCCTCGCGCTTGAGAATTTTTCTGTCTTTAATAATCTCCTCAGCACTTACGGTGAGGCCAACGAAGATTGCCACAATTACTGACATGAACAAATACACCGGAAGGTTGCTGTTCCCAAAAAGAGTGTATCCGTATTGATTGGTAACATTAACGTTATAGTACTTGATGATGTAAGCCATAATCAAGGCCAGAACAGGGGCTTCGAGAAAGTTGATAATAAGGTACTGTGTGTTGGCGAGTTTGGAAAGGATGTCCCGTTTGGCAAAAATCAAAAATTGTTTAAACCGGTTGGGAGTTTTAAATGAAATCTTGGGAAGGGTGCTTCCGGGTTGCTTTTTTTGATCGGTTTCCAGGGAATATTCTCTGAAATAGGAATACCATTCATGGGGACTTATTTTCCTGGTACGGGTCTGCTTTCCATATTCATCCAGTACTGCCAATTCAACGATGTTGAATATCTGTTCAGGATTAACATTCCCGCAGGCATGGCATTCGCTTTCATTCCAGTTGGCATGGTGAACCTTTTCCTTGAAATAGATGATGGAATCAATGGGGTCGCCGTTGTATATCAGATACCCTCCGGTGTCAAGAATGAGGAGCCGGTCGAACATTTTGAAAATTTCAGAACTTGGCTGATGAATCACCACAAAAACCAGCTTCCCTTTCAGAGATAATTCCTTGAGAAGGTCCATGATGTTCACTGAATCGCGTGATGAAAGGCCGGAAGTTGGTTCATCAAGAAACAGGACGGAAGGTTCACGAATCAGTTCGAGGGCAATGTTCAGCCGTTTCCTTTGGCCTCCGCTTATTTTCTTGTTCAGGGGCGAACCTACCTGAATATCCTTAATTTCATAAAGGCCCAGGTTTTCAAGTGTCCTCTCAACTGTTTCAACCAGCTCTTTTTCGGTATAATTGTCAAAACATAATTTGGCATTATAATATAGATTCTGAAATACGGTCAGTTCCTCAATCAGAAGGTCGTCCTGCGATACATAGCCAATCAACCCTTTCAGTTTCTCTTTTTCCTTATGGATATCGTAGCCATTGATTTTCACTGATCCGGAGGTTGGGGATGCAGTGCCGTTCAGAACATTCAGCAGCGTTGATTTCCCCGCTCCGCTGGCACCCATTATCCCAACAAGCCTTCCGGATTCTTCCGCAAAGCTCATTTCATGCAAACCAATCTTGCCACCACTGAAATGATATTCTATCCTGTCAGCCTCAAACAGAATCTTTTCCTTCATCAGATCCCTGTGGAAACTGCTGACCACATCGCTGTAATAGATTGGTTTTATCTGCGGGTTCCGTATGGATGATCCGGTAGTAAATACATGAACTTTATCGTGCTGCAGAAGTTGTCCATTAAGGTACATTTCTTTTTCCCCGACGTACCGCAAAAGGTATATATTCGATGAAGGCAGGTAAAGAATACGTATCTGACCGTCCATGCCTTCCACCAGACTGTGTTTTACTTTTGGATGCTGAAAGTCTTTCCTGTTGTCGATCAGCAGAACTTGTTCGCTTTCGGGAAAATGATCAAAATTGGTCAGAACAAATTGTTTAATGTCGTCGTATTCATCAACCGGGAAATTAAAAATGCTGGCCACAGTGTTGATAAACTCCATCTCCTGATGGGAAACTTCGTTTCCATCCGATTTGACAAATTCCAGGAGTTGGAAGAGAACAATTACCTTTTGCTGTTGCGTAAGTTCTTCATTAACATCGGTGCAGATTTTAAGAACCCGCACTGAAATAGACGATATTCTGCGGGTAATTTTGTCCTTTTCTTTCTGTTTTTCCTGATGCTCACTGTAATAATCGTCGAATACCTTCAGGTATTTTGGTGCAAGTTCCCTGTTCAGCTGTCTGATCAGAAAAGATTCAACTACCGTCCTCCGGTCACTGAGTTTGCTTTCGGGTCTTGAAATGATCGCAAAAAGCTGCATCAGGGCATTTAAGATCTTTTCACTCATGGATCACTTATTTCAGAATATTGATAATCCGGGTACTTTAACCCACTTATTTACATGACATAAGTAAAGCATTAACCTCCGGCATGTTTCAGAACACCAGTCTAAAGATAAAGGAAAAATTCATTTTTCATGTACTCTTTTGTTTTATTTGAAAAAAATGCTTTGTAATCAGCGGCTAATAAAGGTATTGTCGTTGCGAATCCAGCAAAAATGAGTGAAATCTGAAGTTTTTTTCAATTGATTGCCCAAGAACTCCTACAAAGAAGAACAGCGATCTTACCGGAAATAAAGGAGCAGAAACAGCAGAGGAATGACAATACCTGGTATAGTAAGCCAGGCTCCTCTGCCTGTAATACCATTTTTCCCCTTCAGAATAAATAGACCGGATACAGCAAGAAAAATCAGGGAGAGAGCAAACAGATCGGCAAACCAGGTCCATAACTTTTTGATGCTGTTATAATGAAGAAAATTGATTTCCCTGAATAAAGGTCTTTTTCTGATGGTTTCCACCATACCTTTTCCGCTGGCAAAATTGACAGTAACCGTGCCGTTTTCAATAAAAATGCGCAACTCTTCCGGGGACGGGAAATAGAATTTCTTATAGTTTTTTTCCAGTTTCTGGCTGGACAACAAATTTTTTATGTATTGGTCAGTAATTGAGTCTTTTTCAATATCATCCGATACTGTAAAAATCGTCTGTCGGATAATATAATTGGGGTTCCACTGATGGCGATGGTTGAGTGCTATTCCTGAAAGCCCGTATATTATCGTCATCCCGGTAAAGAAATATCCCAGGTCACGGTGCAGGAAGCGGTTCCACTTTCTGATGCTCACAGTTAGTCTTTATCAGAAAGTACAGTAAATGATTCAGCTTCAATCCACTGATCGGTAATATATCCCGAACCACTGGCAGCAATTCGTTCACGAAGGCGCTGAATATTCCCCGCAACAGGTTCATTCTTATGAATGGAAGGATTTTCATTTGTATGACCTTTGTCATTCATCTGTCCCTTTTCAAGGTCAGTAAGGTAGGCTTCGTCTATTTTTAACTGCCTATATATTCCGGTCACCTCAACTTCTTTTCCTTCCAGATCAATTGTAAATTCAGTAAGAGACGGTCCTGTGGTGATTCGAATTAGACTGTCCGGATGGTTTTGGAACAAAAACATCTTTTGACCTCCTTCTCTGCATACGTGGCTTACCGTTCCGGTAATAACAATTCTTTTATCCAGATAATCAGAAGGATTCGTTTTCAACTGAGCAATCGAAACTGGTTTAAGAGAATCAACGGACTTTTTAGGGTTGCAGGACAAGAAAATAAAGGCAGTAAAAACGATCAATAAGCCAGTGAATCTGTTCATATACAAGTGATTTGGTTTTTTCGTTATCGGGTTTTAATGAAAACTCTTTATACAATCTTCTGTGGTTGAATAAATTTCAAAGACATTATGCAACTGGAGCAATTTGAAAAGTTCCATAACCTCCGGGGCTATGTTGCATATCTTGAACTGTCCGTAACTGTTGTTGGCGGTTTTCATAACCGAAAGAAAAACGCCGAAGCCTGAACTGTCAATAAAGGTCACCCCTTCAAGATTCAAAACCAGTTTCATGTTGGGTTTGCTGAAAAAGCTGTTCAGTTCGGTCTTAACCTGATCAGCTATCAGTGCATTCAGCCTGGTCACATTTTGAAATGAAACCACGGTGACATTGTCAATGACTTCTGCTTTCAGCATATTATGTATTTTTAAGTGACAGGTCAGGGATCAGTTTATGAAGTTCATCAATTGCCTGCTGGCTGGTTTGGAGAAAGGCCGATACACACTCCGCATAAAGGTCTTCATCTTTTCCACTAAGAATATCGAGTTCCAGTTGCTTGAGTTTTTGTGCCAGGCCGTGAAGCCCCATGATGGCAACAGTTGTTTTGGCTTTATGTGCCTGCCTGGCCAGTTGATCCCAATCCCGAAGCTTCAGGCTCTCCTGCATGCTTTGATTAAGCTCCTGCACCTGAGAAATAAATATACCGGCAAGTTCCCTGAGTACATCAGGGTCGTTTCCGGTATTTTCCCGAAGGTAGGAAAGGTCAACAATCATTTTGTCCGAATTTCAAGGCTAAAATAATATAAAGATTTTAAGTTTCTAACCATGAGTGCAACTTTTGAACAAATCCTGCCCGTTAACCGAATATTTTTTTTATCTTTCGTACCTGCATCCCCTGGTAAGGGTGCATGTGATTCATCAACAATAAAATTGTGTTTATGAACAGGTTATTGGGATGCATCCTGGTGCTTTTTTTCTTGGCAGCAGGAGAGCTTGCGGCCCAGACGGTATCGGCAGATCCTGTCTCAAAACTTAGAAATCAGCGTAACTATGCCCAGGCCTACAATCAGGCGATTGAAGCAATAAAGGCAGGTGATTATTCTCAGGCTGCTGTTTTTCTGGACAAAGCCCTGGAATACTCTGCCAACGCGCCGGAGGCTCTGCTTCAAAGAGCTAAAATATTTCTTGCGTATCAGGATTACGATGCTTCCCTTCAGGATGTTGAGACAATCCTCAAAAACAAACCTGAAACCGGGGAAGCATGGTACCTTAAAGGAATTCTCTGGATGATGCGCGATTCTGTTCCACAGGCCCTGCAATGTTTAAATGAAGCTATACGGAGAAATTACACAACGGAGGAGGCCTTTTTTTACCGGGGTGTTCTGAAAAACCTCCAGGGAGAATATAATGGAGCAATTTATGATTTTACAATGGCTATTGACAAGAATCCAAATCATGCCATGGCTTTTCATGAGCGGGCTTCTGTCCGCCGCCTGGTGAAAGATCTTCAGGGTGCCCTTTACGATTACAGGATGGCTGTCGGGCTGGACAGTACGTTTCTGGCAGCATACAATAATATGGGACAGCTGAAGATGATTCTGGGGGATTTTCAGGGGGCTGTGGACGATTTTTCCAGGACCATCAGGCTTGATCCTGCCAATAATCAGGCATACAATAACAGGGGACAGGCATTTTACCTGATGGGAGACTACCCTAAAGCCGTTGAAGATTTTTATGCAGCGGTGGTAATTGATTCGGCTTATGCAGCAGCCTGGAACAACCTGGGAAATGCCTATGCCAAAATGGAGAAATATGAAGAGGCAACAAACTATTATACAAAAGCCTTACAGATTGATTCCGGTTTTGCAGTTGCCTGGCTCAACCGTGGTTTCGTAAATGAACTTCTCGGGAAACTGGAAAATGCCTGTTCCGACTGGAATAAAGCATTGTCTCTCGGACGAATGGAAGCAGGTAAGTATGTTAAGGAATGTAAATAATGTATGATCACGACAGATAGAACTGATATTATGAAGAAGTTGCTCTTGCTTTTTCTGATCGCATACCTGGTTTATCCGATCCAGGCTCAATCGGACCCCAAAATCAAACGGAACAAATTCTTTGCCGGCAAGGAAGGCTTCAAGGAAGCATGGAAATGTGTAAAAAAAGGCAACGAATTCTATAAGAATGGAAAAGGGTACTATCAGGATGCCCGTCAATCATACCTGGAAGCGTACAATTATAATCCTCTGGTACCAGAACTTAACTACAAACTTGGGATCTGCTATCTTTACACAGATGACAAATTTCAGGCAATCGAATACCTGCGTTCTGCTTATAATCTTAAGCCTGGTGTGACAAAGGATATCCTTTTTTACGTTGGAAGAGCCTATCACCAAGTCCTTAATTTTGACTCCGCGATTGTTTCCTATCAAAATTATCTTGCCAGGCTGCCCAATAAGGAAAAAGCTCGGGCAAAGGCAGAGATTGACAAACTGATTCAGGAATGCTATGATGGGAAAAAGCTGGTGCAGAATCCGATACGGGTTATCATATCCGGACTGGGAGATAGGATTAACAGCGAATATGATGACTATGGTCCGGTTTTAGCTCCGAATGACAGCCTTTTATATTTCACTTCCCGCAGGCCCTCTGGTAAGAAGGCAGAACGAAATCCCTATGATAACAAATATTATGAGGACATTTATGTTGCCAGAAGACAAGGCTCAGGGTGGACGGATGTGAAACCTCTGGGGAAACCTGTCAATACCCGCCATAATGACGCAGTAGTGGGCATGACTCCTTCGGGAGATGCTCTTTTTATATATCGCGGAAAAATCGGAGGCGGAGACATTTTGCAGGCATGGCACCGGCATAAAAAAGATAAATTCACTTCACCATTCCAGGTGAACGAGAAATTTCTGTCGAAATACAGGGAAACTTCCATTTGCTTGAGCAGCGATTCGACAGAGGTTTACTTTGTGAGCGACAACCCTTCCAAAAGTCAGGGGGGTAAAGATATTTTTATGAGTACTACCCGGAAAAAGGGTACAGACCGTTGGAAAAAACCGGTTAACCTGGGTCCTGTCATCAATACCCCATACGATGAAGAGGGTGTTTACATTACTCCTGATGGAAAGAATCTTTATTTCAGTTCAAAGGGTCATAATACCATGGGAGGGTACGATGTCTTCCGGTCCATCAGGCTGGATGATGGCAGTTGGTCAACACCTGAAAACCTTGGGTACCCGATCAATACCCCTGATGATGAATTGTTCTATCGTCCGGATGGATTAAATCCGAAATATGCATATTATTCAACTGTGCGTGAAGGAGGACGTGGTGGAAAAGATATTTTCAGGATTGTGTTTCTCGGGGAAGAAAAGGAACTGGTTCTTGCTTCTGATACTGATTTATTTGCATGGAAACAGGCATTTCCACCAAAGGCATTTCCTCGAATTCCCGATTTCCTTGGCATTGATTCAACCCTTGTAATAACAGGAAAAGTTACTGATGCAGCAACCGGTAAAGGAGTCATGGCACGGATTGAATTTATCGATGCCGGTGCCAGCAAGACTGCGGCTACTGCTGTATCAGATACTTCAGGCAATTACCGGGCTTCCCTGCCGGCAAAAACAAAATACGGTGTGGAAATCATGGCAAAGGATTATCTTTTCTTCCTCGAAATGGTCAACCTGGCGGAGGATACGTCTGATGTCCTTTTTGTCCGGAACTTTGCCCTGACTAAAGTGGAAGTGGGAACCAAAGTTGTTCTGCGCAATATTTTCTTTGAAACAGGAAAAGCCACATTGAAACCGGAATCATATGCCGAACTGTCCAATGTGCTGAAATTTATGGAAGATAATCCTTCCATAAGGCTGGAAATATCCGGACATACCGACAATGTCGGCTCACGACGGGTGAACCAGAAACTTTCGGAAGACAGAGCCAGAGCTGTTGTCGACTACCTGGTCTCTAAGGGAATTGACAGATCAAGGCTGGAATCAAAAGGTTATGCCGATACACAACCTGTCGCTACAAACGACACCTCTGAAGGCCGGGCTCTGAACCGAAGGGTTGAATTCAAGGTGATTGGCAAGTAATTCACTGTTCCATCCAAATTGTTCCTAAGGTTACCCAATGGTTAGGTAGCATCAGCCGGAGCAATCGCAAATTCAGAGCAGGTACAATGCTTAGGTGCTTTTCGTTTTCCTTTGTTTGTATGTTTTTAGTTTTCGGTGTGGATACCTGAAGACAAAAGGGAAAGCTAAAGAACGGGTGCAGAATTAGGTTAAAGAACATTCCTTGATTATCCCGTAAAATATATTTTTGTGCAAACAAAAAACATAAATTATGTCTGTAAAACAAACAGCATTTCATGACATTCATGTAAAACTTGGCGCCCGCATGGTTGAATTTGCCGGGTTCAGAATGCCCCTCGAATATACGGGAGTTACCGATGAACATATAGCGGTACGAACCGGCGTTGGTGTTTTTGATGTGTCGCATATGGGCGAAATTTGGGTCAGGGGTCCGCATGCTCTTGATCTGGTTCAGAAAATAACTACCAATGATGCCTCTGTTCTTACGCCAGGCAAGGTCCAGTATTCCTGCATGCCTAACGGGAAAGGAGGGATTGTTGATGATCTTCTGGTCTATTGCTTCGACGGGCAAACCTACCTTCTGGTTGTGAACGCTGCCAATATTGAAAAAGACTGGAAATGGATAGTGGAACAAAATTCCATGGGAGCGATTCTTGAAAACGCTTCCGACAATATATCCCAACTGGCGGTTCAAGGACCAAAAGCAACAGAAATCTTACAGGAGCTCACATCGGTATCACTTTCCGATTTGAAATATTATACGTTTACTACCGGCGAAATAGCTGGTGTACCCGGTGTAATAATATCGGCAACAGGTTATACGGGTGCGGGAGGTTTTGAATTGTATTTTCCGAATGCATTCACTGAAAAAATATGGAACTCCGTCTTTGAGGCGGGAAAAAAGGCAGGGATCAAACCGGCAGGACTGGCCGCACGCGATACATTGAGGCTGGAAATGGGATACTGCTTATATGGCAACGATATTGACGATACCACATCTCCTATTGAAGCCGGACTGGGGTGGATCACCAAATTTACTGAAGGGAAGAATTTTATCGACAGGGATTTGTTATGGGAACAAAAGCAGAAGGGGGTTGCGAGAAAACTTGTTGGTTTTGAGATGGTGGAGAGAGGTATCCCCAGGCAGCATTATGCCATTGCTGATACAACAGGCAACAGGGTGGGGGAAGTCACCTCTGGTACCATGTCTCCTATGCTGAAAAAGGGAATAGGAATGGGATATGTAAAAACGGAACTGTCGGCTCCCGGAACGGAAATATTTGTTATCATCAGGGAAAAACCGGTCAAGGCCGTTGTGGTCAAACCTCCTTTCTATAAACCGCAATAATTTTTTTAGGGTACATGGATGGGGTACAGAATAAGGTTTCAGTTGCAACACCGCGGATCGAGGTTTGTTTTTCACCGGTGATGTATCCGGCTTACCATAACCCGGAAGCCATTGTGGTTGTAACTGACGTTTTGAGGGCTTCTTCTGCTATTGTGACCGCATTGATGAACGGTGCACTTTCGATTATACCTGTTGAAACAATTCAGGATGCAAAAGAATTCAAATCGAAAGGATACCTTGTTGCAGCCGAAAGAGATGGAATCAAACTGGAATTTGCCGATTTGGGGAATAGTCCGTTTAATTTTACATCAGAAAAGATCTCTGGCAAAAAGATCGTTTATTCCACTACCAACGGTACCCAGGCAATCCATATGGCAAGGGAAGCACACCAGGTGATTGTTGGGGCCTTCATCAATCTTAATGCCACCTGCAATTATCTTTCCCAAACGGGCCGTGATATTATCATCCTGTGTGCTGGTTGGAAGAACAGGTTTAGTCTTGAAGATACGGTGCATGCAGGTGCTATTGTGGAAAGGATTCTACAGGACAAACGATACAGTACAATCTGCGACTCTGCGCTTGCTGCTTTGGATTTGTGGCAACTGGCAAAACCGGATGTCAGGGGATATCTGGAAAAATGCGCTCAAAGAAGCCGTTTGAGAAAAAACAAGCTTGATGATGTAATTGATTATTGCTTCACCCCTGATCTCACGGAGGTAATTCCGGTATTTAAGGGTGGACAACTTGTTGATATTCAGCGAAAAAACTGAAACACATTTCAGGTAGTCAATCCGTTTACAAAGATTGAATCAAAAAAATGAAGATATTTACACTGAAAATTAACCTTTAATCCATTCACGCAAATGAAAAAGCATAATTTTTCTGCAGGTCCCAGTATCTTGCCGCAGTACACATTTGAAGAAACAGCGAAGGCTGTAATGAATTTCAACAACATGGGGCTTTCCATCATGGAAATTTCCCACCGTAGCAAAGATTTTGAAGCAGTTGTCAACGAAGCGGTTGCCCTTTTTAAGGAGTTGCTGTCCATTCCCGAAGGGTATTCCGTCATTTTCCTCGGGGGCGGTGCCAGCATGCAGTTTTGTATGGTTCCATACAATCTGCTGGAGAAAAAAGCTGCTTATCTGAATACCGGAGTATGGGCATCAAAGGCTATCAAGGAAGCAAAATACTTTGGTGAAGTGGTGGAAGTTGCTTCTTCCAAAGATGCCAATTTCAATTACATCCCCCGCAATTTTACTATTCCGGCTGATGCGGATTATTTTCACATCACCACAAACAATACCATTTATGGCACGGAGCTTAAGGAAGACCTGACCTCACCTGTACCATTGGTGGCTGATATGTCGTCCGATATTTTCAGCCGGCCAGTGGATGTGAAAAAGTATGGTCTCATTTACGGAGGAGCGCAGAAAAATTTAGGTCCGGCCGGTGTAGCCTTTGTGATTATCAGGAACGATATTCTCGGAAAAGTATCCCGCCCCATTCCTTCCATGCTCAATTATCAGCTTCATATAGAGAACAATTCGTTATACAATACACCACCGGTGTTGCCTATCTATTCTTCCCTTCTCACGCTGCGCTGGCTGAAGGAACAGGGTGGTGTTCAGGCAATGCAGAAAAGAAACCATGAGAAAGCTGCTTTATTGTATGAAGAAATTGAAAGGAACCGTTTGTTTAAACCTACTGTACCGAAGAAGGAAGATCGTTCAGTTATGAACGTATGCTGGGTCATGGAAGAACAATATAAGGATCTTGAGCAGGAGTTTCTCAGCTTTGCGCAATCACGCGGAATGGTTGGAATCAAGGGCCATCGTTCTGTTGGTGGATTCCGGGCATCTCTGTACAACGCCCTTCCCATTGAAAGCGTAAAGGCTCTGATTGAAACCATGCAGGAGTTTGAAAAAATGAAGGCAAAATAAATTTTGAATGGAATTGTTTTTCCGGTCCTTGACTTAATGCTGTTTTGTCAAAGCAAATGATTGTCTGCCGGCCCGGATTTCCGGCAGACTCATTTATTGTTGCATGTTGAATAACTTTTAACCCCCTGTACGTATGAAAAGAATTCTTCTGGCAACCGAAAAACCTTTTGCCCCGATAGCAGTGGATGGCATCAGGGAAATATTCAGTAAAGCTGGTTATGAGCTGGTTCTGCTTGAAAAGTATCCTTCAAAAGATGCATTCATTCAGGCTGTTGGTGGTGTAGATGGCCTGATAGTACGCAGTGATCAGGTAGATGCGGATATTGTTGCAGCGGCAAAGCAACTGAAGATTGTTGTGCGCGCAGGAGCCGGATACGATAATATTGATCTGAAGGCCTGTTCTGCCCGTAATATTGTGGTAATGAATACACCAGGACAGAACTCCAATGCCGTTGCCGAACTGGTAATGGGAATCATGGTTTATCTTGCAAGAAACGGTTTTAACGGTACTTCCGGTATCGAACTGCGGGGAAAGAAGCTCGGAATTCATGGTTATGGTCATGTGGGAAGAATTGTCGGCTTGATAGGGAAGGGTTTTGGAATGAAAGTTTTTGCCCACGATCCTTTTGTTGATCCTGTTATGGTCGCCAATGACGGTGTGCAGTATGAATCGGATGTTCATGATTTGTACCGGAAATGCCAGTTTGTTTCGCTCCATCTTCCGCTCACAAATGAAACCCGGGAATCAGTTACATCAGAATTTCTGCTTCTGATGCCTGAAGGCGCTATGCTGATCAATACCGCCCGTAAAGAAATTATTCACGAGCCTTCCCTGCTGGAAATGTTTGAAAAAAGGGCGGATTTCAGGTATGGATCAGATATTATTCCTGATACAGCAGAAACAATCGCCAGGAATTATCCTGGACGATATTTCTTTACCCCTAAAAAAATGGGGGCACAAACCTTTGAAGCCAATATGAATGCAGGTTTAGCAGCTGCCCGGCAAATAGTTGCATTTTTTGAAAAAGGAGATATCACCTTTAAAGTAAATAAATAATTCAATCTGTTTATGGCAATAATCAAGCCTTTCAAAGGAATTAGGCCTGTAAGGGATAAAGCCGGTCTGGTTGCATCGCGGCCCTACGATGTGCTGAACAAAGATGAAGCAAGGGAAGAAGCCAGAGGGAACCCATATTCCTTTCTGCATGTAATTAAACCGGAAATTGACCTCCCGGACCAGGTTCATGAGTATGATCCGCTGGTATACCGGAAGGGGAGAGAATATTTTGATCATATGGTTCATCAGGGGATCTTCTTTCAGGACAGGGAGGAATTTCTTTATGTATATGCCCAGACAATGGAAGGCAGAACGCAGTACGGCCTGGTTGCCTGTGCTGCTGTCAGCGATTATCTCAACGGAATCGTTCGCAGACATGAATTGACAAGACCAGATAAGGAAGAAGACCGGAAGAACCATATACGGGTAAGCAAACTCCATTACGAACCTGTTTTTTTTGCCTATCACCCCGTACCTGAAATAGACGAAATGATAGCTCGGATTGTCGCAGGCGAACCGGAATATGATTTTACCGCACCTGACGGTTTTGGTCATCATTTCTGGATTGTAAGAGATAGATCTGATATTGAAAGACTGGTGCATCTTTTCAGGGAGAAAGTACCCTATACCTATGTTGCCGACGGTCATCACCGTACAGCTGCTGCTGCCCTTGTGGGGGAAGAAATGAAAAAAAACAATCCCTCTCATACGGGGAAGGAAGAATACAACTTTTTTCTGGCAGTTCATTTTCCCGCCAGCCAATTGTCGATTATTGATTACAACAGGGTGGTCAAGGACCTGAACGGTTTGCGAGCCGAGGAGTTCCTGAAAAAAGTTGGGGAGTATTTTGTGGTTCACCATAAAGGAACAGAGATTTTTAAACCGGTTCGCCTGCATTCTTTCAGCATGTACTTAGGGGGTGAATGGTATGAACTCATCGCAAAGGAAGGTACTTATGATGACAACGACCCCATTGCCTGCCTGGATGTGACGGTTCTCTCTGAATATGTTCTTAAACGGATTCTGGGAATTGAAGACCTCCGGAAATCGAAACGAATTGATTTTGTCGGAGGAATCCGGGGACTGGCTGAACTTAAGCGGCGTGTCGACAGCGGGGAGATGGCTGTTGCGTTTGCCCTTTATCCCGTTTCCATGAAACAACTGATGGATATTGCTGACACCGGTAATATCATGCCACCTAAAACTACCTGGTTTGAGCCGAAACTTCGAAGTGGATTGATTATACACAGCCTTGACTAATTCTTCCATGGATAAGGAACAGTTTCTTTCGGTGAAAAACAGTTTGCCGCCTCACGTTAAACTTGTGGCAGTTACCAAAACACATCCGCCCGAAACGGTGCTGGAGGCTTATCGTCTTGGCCATAAAATTTTCGGTGAGAACAAGGTTCAGGAACTTGTGGCCAAGCAACAGGTACTTCCGGGAGATATTGAATGGCATCTGATTGGTCATTTGCAAACCAACAAGGTGAAATTTATTGTTCCTTTTATCAGTATGATTCAGTCGGTCGACAGCCTGAAACTCATGCAGGTTATCAACTCCGAAGCGGCCAAAATTGACAGGGTCATTAATTGCCTGCTGGAATTTCACATTGCCGGTGAGGAAACCAAGTTCGGATTAAACATGGATGAGGCAAGGAAAATCCTTGAATCGGACGAATACAAGGCAATGAAAAATGTGAGAATATGCGGTGTAATGGGCATGGCAAGCTTTACTTCTGACCGTAACCAGATCAGGAAAGAATTCAGAAGTCTGGTAGAAATATTCCAAACCCTACGTTCGGATTATTTCGCCGATTCGGAGTATTTTCGCGAGATCTCGATGGGAATGTCAGGCGACTATAAGATAGCCATTGAGGAAGGTGCTACCATTGTCAGGCTGGGAACAATTCTTTTCGGTGAAAGAATAAAATAGATCAAAAACTGGAAACTATTATTTTTACATTAATAAACATCATACAAAATGGCTGATTTGCATTCTGTTTATCTGGGTCTCCGACTTCGTAATCCTTTGATTATTAGTTCATCTGGTCTTACAGATCAGGTATCCAAAATTAAAAAGCTCGAAGAATGTGGTGCAGGAGCAGTGGTTCTGAAGTCGCTGTTTGAAGAACAAATTCTGCATGAAGCAGGAAAGATGATGGATCAGACTGATTATCCCGGAGCAGAAGATTATCTGAAGGTCTATGCGCGCAATCATTCTGTATCTGAATACCTTAGACTTATTGAGGATGCAAAAAAAGAAACCCGGATACCCGTTATTGCCAGCATAAATTGCGTTTCAACCAGCGAATGGATTGATTTTGCAAGAAACATTGAACAGGCAGGTGCTGATGCACTTGAGTTGAATATTTTCTACCTGCCATTGCAAACGGGTAAGAGCAGTGCCGATTACGAAGCCATCTATCTCGATCTGGCTTCACGGGTTAAGGAAACGATTTCCATTCCGCTGGCTGTGAAGCTGGGGCAGCATTTTACCCATCCTGCCGGAATGGTCGAGAAGCTGTACCACCGGGGTATCAAAGGAGTTGTCCTTTTCAACCGCTTCTACGAACCCGATATTGATCTGGAGCATATGCATTTCAAAGCTGCCGATGTGTTCAGTACTCCGTCTGAACTGAGCCATACATTACGCTGGGTTGGAATCATCAGCAGCCTGGTGGAAAAAATCGATGTGGCTGCTTCAACAGGGGTGCATACTTCGGAAGGTGTTCTGAAAATGATATTGGCCGGAGCCAAAGCAGTGATGATGTGTTCCGCCATTTATAAAAACGGTCCCGAGTATATCAGGAAGGTTATCAGCGAAGTAAACCAGTGGCTGGATAAGAACAACATAAAAAGAATTGAAGAACTGCGGGGCAGATTAAGCTATGGCAGTTTGGAAAATCCGGCTGCCTACGAAAGAGCCCAGTTCATGAAGTATTTTTCAGCCTTGCATTGATCCTTGGCCGCTTTAACGAAAATGGCGGCTTACTCAGCACATAACTGTAGCGATTGCCTGTAGGCTTCTCTATTTCCAAGTGTTACGGCTTTTTTCAGGTCGGCGCAGGCTCCTGTCGGATCTCCATCGTACATGCGCGCGATTCCTTTCTGGTACCAGGCGTCTGCAATTCCTGGATTAAGATCGAGGGCCTGGGCAAAATCGTAGATGGCATTCCTATAATTTCTCATTTCAAGGTAACAGAGACCCCTCTGATAGAAAAAATCAGGATTGGAATGATCCAGGGTTATGCTGATATCCAGAGCTTTCAGAGCATCAGTAAAGTTACGCATGGTATAAAGAATATATCCATGGGTATAATGGGCAACAGGATCTTTGGGGAAAAGTGAGATATACAGTGTAATATCATCAAGGGAATTGTTGAATTTTCCTGCACCGGCAAGTGCTCTGGCCCTTTCCTGGTAAGCTTCCAGCCGTGATGGATCCAGTTTCAGTACTCTGCTGAAATCGTCGGCGGCTTTGGCATATTTCCCATTTTCAAGCAAAAGTCTTCCGCGTTGCCAGAAATATTCGGGCTGTCTTTTGTTGAGGTCAATGGCCTGGTTCAGATCTCTCAGTGCATTGTTTTTGTTGCCGAGAAGAAGGTAGGCCCTGGCTCTCAGAGAGTACCATTCATGCCTTTTGGGATAACGGGCCAACCATTCGGAAAGCTGGGCAACGGCTTCCACCGTTTTACCGCTTTCAATCAGGTATCTGGCTTCCGCTGTATTCTGATCTGTTTTCGTGTACCATTCATTTTTCCATACTTCGTTCCATTCCTTTGTGTTTTCGATTGTACGGAATACCTTGTCAAGTTTGATTGTCGCTTCAGGCAGGCGTCCGGAACTTTGCAGGTGTTTTGTTAACCAGTCAGCTGATTCTGCCGGACGGTTCAGAAGAGCGTAACAACGCGCAATTTCATAACTCGCAACACCGTTTTTTCTTTTTTCAGCTGATAGAAAATCAATTAGTGCGCTGTCCGTTTTACCGGTCATTAGAAGAGCCTGTCCTCTTCGAAAATAGTAGTCGTAATTAGTTGAATCACTGACAATAAGCTTTGAAAAGCAGGCTGCTGATTCGGAATAATCGCCCTGGCGGGCAGCGGCTATCCCTTTCATCCAGAGCAAACGATAAGGCTCCTGTGCATGAACACAGGTAAAAAAGAAGGAACTAACCAGAACAAATGCATACCTCTTCATCGCTGAGCTATTTATCCTGGGGTTTGTTATTCTTTTCATTGCTGTAAACATGAATGAATCCTACCAGGTTTCTGACTACCAATCCGTTAAGGCGTGGTTCATATACGTCGCATACATAATAGTACACACCCGAAGAAACTATTTTTCCCCTCTGCATACTACGTCCGTCCCATTTAATATCAGGATCGGATGTCTGAAACACCAGATTGCCCCAACGGTTGTATATTTTCATATCTACTTTCTGTACATAATGATTCTTGTTTTTGGCAATGTATATATCATTAATGCCGTCACCATTGGGCGTAAACACATTGGGTAGTTCATAGAAACTACAGGCATCAACACATACCAGAACAGACCGTTTGCTTTCATTACCGAACGAATCGACGGCAGTTACCTGATAACATCCGGCAAGGTTTCCATCGGGATAATGCCTGTACGTTGTATCCAAAGCGTTGGAAACAGAAGTGAGAAGTTCAGGAGTACTGCCAAAGACAGGGGAATAATATATTTTGTAGGAAACAACATCATCGGTACAGGAACGGTTGGGATTTGTCCACTGCAGATAGTTATAGGCGCTGTCGCATATATTGGTTACATTGAGATCAGGCGGACAGGGAGGAACACTATCAACCGGTGTGGTGCAATTCTGATGAGAGAAATTGATAGTTCCAATTTTCCTGCTTTCAATATCGCGATATCCGATGCTTTTTATTCTGTAGCAATATTCTTTTCCATTGGTAAGTTGCTCATCAACGTATCGGGAGGTGCTGCTGATACCAATGGAATCATAAGTACCGGAATTCTGGTTGAACCGGTAAAATACATACTCGGTGTTGATCCAGGGAACATTTCGTATAGCGTTGATTTCTATTTTATTATCGGTGCCTTTCAGCTGGGGGTAAAGGGTGGAGGCTACTTCAGGGGTACCGATGAGATAAACGTTGCCGGGAACATTATTGTAAAGTTCTACTTTGTAAGAATAAGGGAAATGGACAGTGTTAAGCGGCTGATCTATATAGATTGTGTCATTAAGGGTAGCCGTAAAAATGCTGTCAATGGGCTGAAAGGAAGAACCCCAAAGATCGGGCGAACGGTAAATAATGAGTTTATATGGCCCAGTTCCTGTAAGTGAATCAGGATTCGGTTTAAGCCATGCCAGGAAAACAGAGCCGTTAGCAGGATCAATTTTTGTGACGCTGGCATTGATCAGGGCAGGAAGGCCGGGTACCAGCGAAGCACATACCTCATGGGAGGCTATACTATAGGAATCGTTGAATACAGCAACAATTCTATAACAATACTGGATTCCCTTAAGGAGTTCACCGGCTGAACCGTCATCAATAAACATCGTATCGGTTCCTGAGGATGTGTGTCCTATTTTCCGGAAACTGGTAAAGGCTGGAATACCAGTTTCGCAACTGTCGGGTTCAAAACCTGATGGACCGTTGGAACGGTAGATTTCAAAATACTTCACATTACTGCATGCATACCTGTCCCAAATAAGTCGAATGGAATTGGCTGATGCATAGGCTGTCAGTCCCTGGGGGGGAGGCCCGATTACCCGGATATTAAATACATCAAAGTCGTTTAACTGCAATTCCTTGTTCAGATCGGTCGCTTTGATGGTAACCAGGTAAGGTCGCTGGCGTATATGGGTGCAATTGGTAATCCACCGGAAGTGGTAGGTAGAATAACCCGTATCAGCTGCAATCGAATCAAATGTGGCTCTGTTGGATGCCATTTCAAACGGGCCTCCGGAAGCCCTGACAAAGAGTTTATCCCCGTCAGGATCAGTCGAAGTTAAATCAAAGGATATTTCGTTTCCGGCCTCAACACAAAAATCGCGTAGGAGCGGGTTAACAGGAGGATTGTTGGTTGAGTTATAAACATTTATCTGCATGTCACGAGTTACCGAACCGATCAATATTCCGTTCCGCCACTTATTTACTTTCATGGCCACATTGTAAATGCCGGTATCAACCGGACTGTCCCAGACCAGGTCCCCGGTGATCGGGTTGACATAAAACGTGTCGCTGGCAGTGGGGAAAGTATATCCTGCAATAGGTTTTCCATTTTCTTCGGTACAAACGGTGAGTTCATACGACAGGCTATCTCCTTCCAAATCGAATGCTCCCGGATTGTGAATAAACAATCTTCCCTTCGCAGCTTTATCAATGGGAGGGTTTAGCAAAACGGGGGCACTTGCACCTCCTGTTAAAGGACTGATGACCAGCTTCGTTTTAATGGAAAAAATCACATTAACCGAATTCGGAATATTCTTTACTCCGTAGTTCCGGTTGGGATCCTGCACCACAATTTCATAGATTCCCGGTCCCGGGAAGGTATGCTGTATTTTGTATGTGTTATGAAAATAAAAATTCGGCAGCACAAGTTTTTCAACGCGGGGTGCAATGGATGTGGTATTATCACCCCATTGAACTTCCAGCTGAGGTCTGTCGGCTGCACTCAGAGTATATGTGAAAGTATTGATGGTTATTTCGTAAGTGAATCCCGAAATCAAGCGATAGGTTATTTCTCCTGCCCGATTATGCGTAGCCCATCCTGGCTGGCCAAAAAGCAGATATACCAGAATGCCTGCCGACCACTTCCTTATATGATTGAAACGGGAATAATTCATAAGCTTTGTGCTATATCCAGTGTGCAGGTTGGTGATTCATAGGTCATCTGGTATCCGAATTCCTTTTCATTCCTGGAAAAAATAACGAGATTGGTCTGATCGGGAAATATATCCATGAGTAAATAATTCGCCATTTCAAGCTTTGAAAACTTTGCGGGAAGATGAGCCTGAAGTCTGATCCACAGAACATCATTCTCATCTGTTCGGTCTGTCAGACTGAAATGGACCGTGTCGGTGTTATCAATGACAAACCATGCCATTGTATTAATGTATTTCTCAATGAATGCATTGCATTGAATACTGTCGTGAAGGGCTTTTTCATTCACGCGGTCACCATAATGATGGAAGGCCATCAGGTACATATCATCCTTGAATAATTTCAAAAGGCAATTCATTCCGTTTCCGGACTCGTTATATTCTATGTTCATCACGGAATAATGAACCGGATGGTACAGAAACAACCAGAAAGCCGGGAGCATATATCGGATCAGTTGTAACATGCCAGCAGGAATCGGATTGAAATAAACAAAGGTAATACAATTCGCACGGTTTATATAAAATTTTCAAAACAACTCTTTATCAAATCTGTGACCTCGTTTGTATGAAGACAACAAAAGTTTGAACTGATTGTCATAAATTAATCGTAACAACAATTCCAGTGTTACTCGCAATAATCATACTCTTTTCTTATGTCTGAAACAAAAGTGAATAACCGAAAGCGAAGAGCGGGAAGGTCAATCTTCTGTATCTGACATCATACAATATAAGCTAATAGAACACTGAAAAAGAACTCTGGATTTTTGCGAATATAGAATAGATAAGACGTTAAAAAAACAGGAAAAATCATCAGATGATGAGAACTTGCCGGAGAAAATCTAATTTTGATACGGAAATCCAAATAAGATGACCTGGGCGGACGCGATAAAAGGCTTTGAATATTATTTGACCCTGGAAAAATCCCTTTCTCGGAACAGCATCGACGCATATCTGGCTGATGTGTCCAAACTGTGTTCTTTTGCAGGCGGAATCGAAAGTAACCTTGCCCCCGAAGAGGTCAGCACAGAGCTTATACGCGAAATGCTCCGTTTTCTAAAGGAAGCAGGCTTAACCGAACGATCCCAGGCCCGTATAGTATCGGGAATCAAGGCCTTCTATCGTTATCTGCTGCTCGAAGGAGTCATTAAAGAAGACCCTTCCGGACGGATTGAAGCGCCGAAAATTGGAAGAAAATTGCCAGAGGTGCTTACCGTCAGCGAAATTGATGCCATAGAACAAGCAGTGGACCTGAGCAAACCGGAAGGGCACAGAAACCGGGCTATGGTTGAGGTGATGTACAGTTGCGGTCTGCGGGTCTCCGAACTGGTGAATCTCAGAATATCGCATATTCACAGAAAAGACGAATATGTGAGGATATTGGGAAAAGGAAACAAGGAACGTCTTGTGCCTATTGGTTCCCGTGCCCTGAAAGAAATTGACCTGTACCTTCCCTGGAGATATAACCTGCCAGCCATTGATCCGCATGACTCAGACATTCTTTTTCTCAACCGCAACGGAAAAAAACTTACACGGATAATGGTCTTTCTTATTGTAAAAAACCTGGCAGAAAAAGCAGGCATCAGAAAGACCATCAGTCCGCATACTTTCCGGCATTCCTTTGCCACCCACCTTATTGAAGGAGGTGCCGACCTGCGGGCTGTTCAGGAAATGCTCGGGCACGCATCCATACTTACTACGGAAATTTATACCCATATTGATAAGGAATATCTTCGCGATGCCATCCTGCGATACCACCCGCGGGCAGGAAATCCGTCATAAGACCATGATGGATAAGAAGGGAATTACAAATTTTTAGTTACCTTTGTAACTCAATTTTTTTAGCTGAAAGGCTTGTAAGTGCTTAATTGTTAAATTTTTATAATTTTTATTCTATGAAGAAATATGTGTATTATTTTGGCGGGGGAAAAGCTGATGGCCAGGCCGATATGAAAGAACTCCTCGGTGGAAAAGGAGCCAATCTGGCCGAAATGGTCAATCTCGGATTACCTGTACCTGCCGGTTTTACTATCTCAACAGAGGTTTGTACCTACTATTATGAAAACAACAAACAGTATCCTCCCGAACTGAAAAATCAGGTACTGGAGGCGCTTGCCAAGGTGGAAAAAGAAATGGGAGCAAAGTTTGGTGATAAGGACAATCCTCTGCTGGTTTCGGTTCGTTCTGGTGCCAGGGCATCCATGCCAGGCATGATGGAAACGGTTCTCAATGTAGGTCTTAATGACGAAACCCGTGAAGGACTAATTAAGAAAACCGGAAATCCCCGTTTCGTTTATGATTCTCAGCGTCGTCTCATCCAGATGTACTCTGATGTGGTGATGGAAAAGGCTGCCGGTATTGAACCGGAAGAAGGAAAGGGAGTGCGCGTTCAACTGGAGCATGAACTCGAAAAAATGAAAAAAGCCCGCGGCGTTAAAAGCGATACCGAACTTACTGCCGATGATCTGAAGGAACTTATCGTTATTTATAAAAACAAGGTGAAGGAAGTCCTTGGGAAACCTTTCCCGGAAGACGCCATGGAACAGCTGTGGGGAGCAATTTCTGCCGTGTTCCAAAGCTGGAATGGAAAACGAGCCATTGCATACCGGCGGATTGAGGGAATACCTGATTGGTGGGGAACTGCTGTGAATGTTCAGTCGATGGTGTTTGGAAATATGGGCGATACGTCAGCTACGGGAGTCGCCTTTACAAGAAACCCGGCAACCGGCGAAAACTACTTTTATGGCGAATGGCTGCCCAACGCACAGGGTGAAGATGTTGTAGCAGGGATCCGTACCCCCAACCCGATCAATGAAGTTGGGAAAAGCTCGCATAACCAGCATCTGCCTTCTCTTGAAACAGCAATGCCTGAAGCATACAAACAGTTGCATGAAATCCAGAAGCGGCTCGAATCGCATTACAAAGATATGCTCGATATCGAGTTTACCATTCAGGAGAAAAAGCTGTATATGCTTCAATGCCGTGTTGGTAAACGGAACGGTACAGCGGCAGTCCGTATGGCTCTGGATATGATGAAGGAAGGGCTTATTGATGAAAAAACAGCTGTAATGCGGGTAAATCCCTCCCAGCTGGATGAACTCCTTCATCCTCTGCTCGACCCAAAGGCTGAAAAAACCGCTGTTGTTCTTACCAAGGGTCTTCCTGCCGGTCCCGGAGGTGCTTCCGGTCAGATTGTCTTCACTGCCAATGATGCTGTTAACTGGGCTAAGGAAGGAAAGAAAGTGATTCTGATCCGCGAAGAAACCAATCCCGAAGATATCGAAGGAATGCGCGCAGCACAGGCCATTCTTACTGCCCGTGGAGGTATGACCAGCCATGCTGCTCTCGTAGCCCGTGGTTGGGGTAAATGTTGTATCGTGGGAGCTGCTGATGTGAAAATCAACTTCGCCCAGAAAACCGTCGCCATGGGGAATAAAACCCTTAAGGAAGGTGATTGGATTTCACTTAACGGAACCAAAGGTCTTGTTTATGAAGGGAAACTCGCTATGGTTGATGCTTCAGAGAACAAGGACTTTGTTGAATTCATGAAAATCGTTGATAAGTATAGAAAACTGAAGGTCCGTACCAATGCCGATACACCGGAAGATGCTGCCAGGGCACGTGAGTTTGGCGCCGAAGGAATCGGACTTTTCCGTACCGAACATATGTTCTATGGAAAAAACAGCGAGCAGCCCCTGTTCAAACTCCGGAAAATGATTATTTCCAAAACGGAAAAAGAACGCCGTGCTGCTCTGGATGAACTCTTCCCGCACGTGAAGGAAGATGTCAAGGCTACAATGGCTGTGATGGATGGACTTCCTGTTACTTTCCGTACTCTTGACCCACCGCTGCATGAATTTGTTCCCAACCGTCAGGATGAAAGAGAAAAGCTCGCAAAGAGCCTCAACATCTCGCTGGAAGAATTCAATAAGCGTGCTGACCTGCTTCATGAAAACAACCCAATGATGGGGCACCGTGGCGTGCGTCTTGGAATTACCTACCCCGAAGTCACCGAAATGCAGGTGAGGGCCATTTTTGAAGCTGCCGCTGAATTGATTAAAGAAGGTAAAAAGGCGCATCCGGAAATCATGATCCCTGTTACCTGTGTTAATACTGAGCTGAAACATCAGTATGAAATTATTAAGAAAGTGTATGCTGAAGTTTGCCAGAAATTCGGTTTGAAGGAAATTCCTCACATGGTTGGTACCATGATTGAAATTCCGAGAGCTGCCATTACTGCAGACAAAATGGCTGAATATGCCGAATTCTTCTCCTTTGGCACCAATGACCTCACACAGATGACGTATGGATTTTCGCGGGATGATATCGGCTCTTTCCTGCCGCATTATCTTGAAAGCAAAATCCTGCCCTTTGACCCCTTCCAGCAGATTGACCGCGACAGCGTTGGCGAGCTTATGAAGATTGCTTGCGAACGCGGGCGTTCAAAGAGACCTGATATTAAACTCGGGATCTGCGGTGAACATGGTGGAGAACCCAATTCAGTGGAATTCTGCCATATGATTGGTTTGACCTATGTAAGCTGCTCACCTTTCCGCGTACCCATCGCACGTCTCGCTGCTGCCCAGGCTGCAATCAAACATTCCAAATAAGCAGAACATTAGGAGCTTTTTAATTAGTCAGGCGGATCATAGGAACCGCCTGACTTTTTTTATTTCACATAAAACTTCTCTGCATATTTATCAGGTAAAGAAACACAGATTGTGCATATTTATGAAGTTTGTATGAGAATTTTTGCAATTCCGATTTTGAAAATAAATACTTTTATCTTTTTTAAGTTATGTAGAATGAAATTAATATTGTATCATAAATCTCTGGTATATGTTAGATCTGTCAGTATATGGAATTCAATCCACTGGTGAGACATATTACAATCCTTCCTATGAAGACCTTTTCCGGTTCGAAACAGATCCTTCTCTTACGGGGTGGGAAAAAGGTTTTGTCACCAATCTGGGTGCCGTTGCTGTTGATACAGGAGAATTTACTGGAAGATCCCCGAAGGATAAATATGTTGTGAAAGAATCACAGACGGAAAAAAATATATGGTGGTTTGCCAAGGAAAAGAAAGGCTCTGATAATAAACCTATTACACAGGAAGCATGGGAATATCTTAAGAAAATAAGTGCCCATCAGCTCTCAGGCAAAAATCTTTTTGTAGTGGATTGCTATGCCGGAGCCAATATAAAAACACGGCTTTCGGTTAGATTCATCACCGAGGTTGCCTGGCAGGCGCATTTTGTCAAAAACATGTTTATCAGGCCGGAACCTCAGGAACTGAAAGAATTCAAACCCGATTTTGTGGTACTGATGGCCTCAAAATGCCGTAACGATCGCTATAAAGAGTTCGGAATGAACAGCGATGTGTATGTCGCATTTCATCTTACCGAAAGAATGGCTCTTATAGGAGGTACCTGGTATGGCGGAGAAATGAAAAAAGGAATTTTTTCGGTAATGAATTATTTTCTTCCGCTACAGGGGATAGCCAGCATGCATTGTTCGGCCAACATGGGCAAGCAGGGAGATGTGGCTATTTTCTTCGGTTTATCCGGAACAGGCAAAACCACTCTCTCAGCCGATCCGGACCGACTTCTGATAGGTGATGATGAGCACGGTTGGGATGATGAAGGGATTTTTAATCTGGAAGGAGGATGCTATGCAAAATGTATCAATCTTGACCCATTGAAAGAACCTGATATTTATAGAGCAATTCGCCGGGATGCCTTACTGGAAAATGTTGTCATTGATGAAAAAACGGGAGCGGTTGATTTTTCCTCCGCTGCTAAAACAGAAAATACGAGGGTTTCCTATCCGATTTATCATATTCCCAACATTGTCAGACCTTTTTCACGCGCAGGACACCCGCAGAAAGTAATTTTTCTTACGGCGGATGCATTTGGTGTGCTGCCTCCCGTGGCCCTCCTGAATGAAGAACAAACGGCCTATTATTTTCTAAGTGGTTATACCTCAAAACTTGCAGGAACCGAACGGGGTATTGTGGAACCGCAACCTACCTTTTCTGCCTGCTTTGGCCAGGCTTTCCTGATGCTTCACCCATCCGTTTATGCCCGTCGGCTAACTGAAAAAATGAAACAGCATGGTGCAAGAGCATACCTTGTTAATACGGGTTGGACGGGTGGCTCCTATGGAATAGGACACCGGATGGATATTACTGTAACCCGCAAAATCATCACAGCCATATTGAGCGGAACGATCGATCAGGTTCCTCTGAACCGGCTCCCGGTTTTTGGGCTGGAAATACCAGCGCTATTACCCGGCGTTGACCCGGCCATACTTGATCCCCGAAATTCCTGGGAAGACAAGCAAAAATGGCAGGAAACAGCTGAAAAACTGGCCCGGAGTTTTATGGCTAATTTTGCTAACTTTGCCGATACTCCTGAGGCCCGGAAAGTAATCAATGGAGGACCTTTAACAGGAAATAACCATTTGAATTAGAGCGAACTTATGGTGATCTTTCTTTTAATTCTTGCATTCTTTGCGGCTTATCTGCTAGGATCCATTCCTACTTCCGTATGGATTGGCAAATGGTTCAGAGGTATTGATGTGAGGGATTATGGCAGTGGAAATGCCGGAGCCACCAATACAATGAGAGTTCTTGGTGTAGCCCTGGGCATCCCCGTAGTCATCATTGATATTGCCAAAGGATTTATTGCGGTTCAGCTTTCCTTTATCTACCCGGGTTTTCTGAACCTGTTTCCCGATATTGTTGTCCTCCAGCTTGTACTGGGGGCTTTTGCTGTTCTTGGTCATATTTATCCCGTATTTGCAGGCTTCAGAGGGGGAAAGGGAGTGGCTACTCTATTCGGGGTCATTCTGGCGGTCCAGCCTGGTATTACCTTCCTGGCTATAGGCGTATTCCTGATAGTTTTGTTAATTGGGAAAATTGTTTCGGTCAGCTCCATGGTGGCTGGCATCTCCTTTCCGGTGTTTCTTTTCCTGTTTTATCCGCAGTCACCGCTTTCTCTCAAGATTTTTTCGGTTGCTGTGGCAATACTGCTTCTTTATACGCATCGGACAAATATCCGTCGGTTGCTGAAAAAGGAAGAACCTAGGGCAACTTTCCTGTTCGGAGAGAAAAAACGAGGTTAGTTAAGACTATCCAAACAGCGCGTTAAGGTGGTTAGTCAGTTCTTTGGGATCTACATTTTCTTTCAGTTCCCCGTTCAGGGCATAGGAAATGCCTCCGGTTTCTTCTGACACTACAATAACAAAAGCATCTGTTTGTTCCGACAGACCCAATGCAGCCCGGTGTCGGAGACCCAGATGAACCGGAACATCGGGATTTTCTGTCAGAGGGAAAATGCAGCCGGCAGCATATATCTTGTCTTGCGTTATAATCACCCCTCCGTCATGCAGGGGATTGTTCTTGAAAAAAATGCTCTCTATCAGTCTTTCGGTGGTGTTGGCATTGATAATTTCTCCTGTCTCTGCATACGCCTGAAGAGATGAATTTCGTGCAACGGCAATCAGAGCCCCTGTATAGGTTCCTGCCAGGGTCATGCAGGCATTGACGATCGCCTTGATCTGGACTTTATGCGCTGCTTCAATATTCCACGAAAAAAGATTTTCCAGGCTGAACCGCCGCGTCATGTAACGTGTTCCTATCATGAGGAGAAACCTTCTTATTTCCTGCTGAAATACAATGATAAGCGCTATTACACCTACACCCATCACTTGCCCGAGGAGGGTACTCATGAGTTGCATGTTCAGAGCCTTTACAACCAGCCAGAAAAGATACAGTACAAAAATGGCAATGAATATGTTAATGGCAACCGTTCCTTTCATCAGATTATACAACTGGTACATAAGAAAAGCAACAAGCAGGATATCAATAATGTCAAGAATGCGAATTGTCAGAAAAAACGGTAAAATGAAACTTTCAGTCATTTGACAGGCTCTTAATTGTGTTATTTCCCTTCCGTATCAGCATTAGCTTTCTTCATAAAATTCAGCAAACGAATGGCTTCGGTGGCAGGTTTTACGTCATGTACCCTCAATATTGACGCCCCCTTGAGAAGAGCGATCGTATGCAGAACCGTGGTTCCGTTCAGAGCTTCTTCAGGTGAGCAGGAAAGAATTCTATGGATCATGCTCTTGCGGGAAATTCCCACAACCACAGGAAATCCTAGCATCCTGAAAACGTTAAGGTTTTCCAGTAAAATATAATTGTGCTCAAGGGTCTTGCCGAAGCCAAATCCCGGGTCAATAAAAAGATCGTGAACATGGAATTTTCTTACAAGCTCTTGGGTCTTCCGGGCAAAAAAGGAGAGAATATCCTGCACCACATCCTGATAAACCGGGTTTTTCTGCATTGTTTGAGGAGTGCCCTGCATATGCATCATGATATAGGGTACTCTGCATTCGGCAATTGTTTGAAACATGGCAGGGTCCAAATTGCCGGCCGAAATATCGTTGATCATATCCACTCCGAACTCGTAAACTGCCTCTCTTGCTATGGAGGCTCGCCACGTGTCAACAGAAAGGATAGCATCAGGGAAATTTTTTCTCAGAACCTGAAGGGCAGGGAAGAGTCTTTTGCGCTCTGTTGCTTCATCGGGTTGTTCTGCGCCGGGTCTTGTGGAACAGGCTCCAATGTCCAGAATATGTGCTCCTTCTTTCAGCATATTGCTGGCACGGAGAATGAGATCCTCCTCGTTGCCAATACGACTACCCTCATAAAAGGAGTCAGGAGTCAGGTTCAGGATTCCCATAATCAGCGGAAAATCAACATGCAGGAGATTTCCTCTGAAATTAAAGGTCTTTTTAACCGGAAAAAATGTATTTTTATGCGTCATCATACGTTTCCAACCCCAAAAATACAATTTATTCAGGGAATGAGTAAAGAATCTGAAAGGAAAGGTAAGTTCCTGGTTATGGAAGGCCTTGATGGTTCAGGGAAGTCAACACAGGTGCAATTACTCAGGGAGTATTTTGAGGCCAATAATCTTCGTTACCAGTTTCTTCACTTTCCGCGTACTGAAAGTCCTTATTTCGGAGAACTGATAGCTATGTTTTTAAGGGGAGACCTTGGATCCCTGCACGAAGTGCATCCGAAACTGGTTGCTATGCTGTATGCCGGCGACAGGTACAATGCCTCCGGTCAAATCAATGAATGGCTTGGCAAGGGATATTTCGTGCTGGCTGACCGATACATGCATTCCAATATAGCCTACCAGTGTGCTAAAATCACTTCCCCTGAAGAACAGCGGCAATTGGGTGAATGGATCAGAAAACTGGAATATGAATACTGGAAAATTCCTGTGCCTGATCGGGTAGTGTACCTGAATGTTCCTTTTGATTTTATTAAGAGGAATCTGGCCGGAAACAGGAACGGAAAAGACAGGGATTATCTCCAGGGGGGAGAAGATATTCATGAAGCTGATCTGGAGTTCCAGCGCAGGGTTGGAGAGGTTTATCTGGAGCAGGCTTCTCTCGATCCATCATTTTTAGTTCTGAACTGTGCCGATGATCACGGAATAATGAAGCTGCCTGAGGAGATATTTATAGATCTGCTGCAATTGCTTATTGAACAGAATATCATAAAAAAATAACAGTTCTATGAAAGTAGTTCGGTTTATTTGTAGGATTTTGCTGGGCCTTGTGTTTATTTTCTCCGGATTTGTGAAGGGTATTGATCCTATGGGCTCTGCCATTAAATTCGGTGAATATTTCTCTGCTTTTCATCTTGGCTTTTTGGGAAATTTTTCCCTTCTTTTCTCCGTTCTTCTGGCATCTGCCGAGTTTATTATTGGTATTGCCCTGCTGCTTGGACTGAGAATGAAAATTGCTTCCTGGGCTGTTTTCCTTTTTATGTCGTTTTTTACTCTCCTTACCCTGATTCTTGCTCTCACCAATCCCGTATCAGATTGCGGGTGTTTTGGCGATGCCATTAAACTAACCAACTGGCAAACCTTTCTTAAAAATGTGGTTCTGATGGTGCCTGTTATGGTGGTTTTCCTCGAAAGGAACAAATTCTCTGTTCGCTATAAACCTCTGGGAGAATGGGTAACTCTGGGAATTCTTTTTGCCGGAATTTTGCTGGTTATCCGGTATTGTTACTTTTATCTTCCCATTATGGATTTTCTTCCTTACCGGACAGGAACCAACATTCCCAAGGCCATGGAAATTCCTGAAGGAGCTCCTCAGGACGAATACAAAACCATTTTGTATTATCAGAAAGATGGAGTAACAAAGGAATTTACTCTGGAAAATTATCCCTGGCAGGATTCCACATGGAAATGGGTTGATACAAAAACCATCCTTATCAAAAAAGGATACCAACCACCCATTCATGATTTCCGTTTTACCGACCAGGAAGGGAATGACATTACAGATCTTGTCCTGTACGACACGAGGTATGTATTTCTGCTCATATCGCCTAATGTGCAGAAGGCTAATACTGCCGGAATCATGCAGGCAAAAAGTCTGGCCGATCTGTGCCACGGCGGTAATTGTGCCTTTTATGCACTTACGGCTTCTCCTTTGTCGGAGATCCGGAATTTTACAGAGAAGAATAATCCCGGCTTCCCCTTTTACCATGCAGATGAAACAACCCTGCAGACCATGATCCGAAGCAATCCGGGCCTGATGCTTATTAAAGACGGAACAATAATTGCAAAATGGAGTTACCGGGAATTTCCGGAGGTTGAACGGCTGAAAAACGATATTCTCGGATATGCCGTAACCTATTACAGGGAGAAACGTGAGTCACTTACCAAAACGATATTGATCCTTACCCTGCTTCTCACTCTTGCCGTAATCAAAATTCTTCAGTTGAATTTTGACCGGCGTGATTAGTGATGTTTATGACTATCGGAACAGTTTGGCTATGTAATCGTTGCGCATTCGCCGCGACAAAGCATGTGAAAAAATGATTCGTTTTGTCGTGCAACGTTTATTGCAGGCAATTCCCGTTCTATGGGGAGTTATTACCCTGATTTTTGTTCTTTTTCAGATTATTCCGGGGGATCCAGCGCGCATGGTGATGGGGCAAAGAGCCGATAGTGCCTCGCTGGAAATGATCCGCGCCGATCTCGGAACCAACCTGCCGGTGGGCATCAGATATTTAAAGTACCTGAATGACCTGTCCCCTGTATCATATCATAATTCCGTTTCTCCAAACTCTCCCTGGTACCTTGATGCTTCGCTCTATGCTCCTTTTGTTCAATTGATAAAATGTCCGGGCAATGGCGTCCTTGTTCTGAAATACCCTTACCTGCGAAGGTCCTACCAGTCGCGGAATGACGTTAGCCTTATGATAAGGAAAACATTGCCCAATACCATTGTACTGGCAACGGTCGCCATATTGTTTGCTTCTTTGTTGGGAATTTTTCTTGGATTGCTGGCTTCAATGAAGAAAGATTCCTTTTTCGACCGCCTCATCGTGTTTTTTACGGCTCTTGGGATTTCACTGCCTTCGTTTTTTGCTGCCGTTCTTATCGGCTGGCTGTTTGCATTTGTGCTGGGTGATTTGACCGGACTAAACCTGACAGGGAACCTTTTCGAAATCAGTGATACAGGTGACGGGGTGAAGCTGGTACTTAAAAATATTATTCTTCCCGCACTTACCCTTGGAATCAGACCCCTGTCGGTCATCGTGCAGATGATGAGAGGGGCAATGACGGAAGTGATGGCCGAAGATTATATCCGTACTGCCCGTGCCAAAGGTCTGTCGCAGTTTCGTATTCTCATGGTGCATGCTTTCCGTAATGCATTGAACCCTGTTATTACATCCGTTTCCGGTTGGTTTGCCTCCATGCTGGCAGGTGTCGTTTTTGTAGAATATATTTTTGGCTGGAAAGGGTTGGGAAATCTGCTTGTGGAAGCACTTAACAATTATGACCTGCCGGTTGTAATGGGCGTTGTACTGACAATTGCTTCGCTTTTCGTTCTGATAAATATCCTTACTGATCTGGCGTATATGTGGGCTGATCCACGGATCAGACTGAAACAAAGCTGATTGAATGCCAGTTATCTTTCGACTTTGGGGTAACAGGTTTTTATCATAAATTTGAACATTTCCGGCACAGATTGAATTCTGCATCCGGATAAGTTAATTTTTGTTTTACAGATTAAACGTTTTGATATGAGAAAAAAGATTGTTGCAGGAAACTGGAAAATGAACAAAAACTTGCAGGAAGGAATTACACTGGCTCAGGAGGTTGAAAAAATGGCTTCCGGTGTATCCGGTGAAGTGGAACTCATCATTGCCCCTCCTTTTATTCATTTGACTGAAGTTAAAAAGCTGCTCGGCAGAGTAAAACTTGGTGCGCAGAATTGTGCATCCGAAGCTTCCGGAGCATTTACCGGAGAAGTGTCGGCTGCTATGCTGGCATCAGCAGGAGTTCAGTATGTCATTATTGGGCATTCCGAAAGAAGAAGCTATTACGGCGAAACCAACAGTATTATCAATAAGAAGGTGAGATTAGCCCTGGAAAATAATCTGCATCCTATATTTTGCTGCGGTGAAGTATTAAGCGAGAGGGAAAAGGGCGCTCATTTCGACGTGGTAAGAAAACAGGTTGAGGAAGGTCTTTTTACCCTGTCATCCGAAGAATTTAGCAAGGTAATCATTGCTTATGAACCTGTATGGGCCATTGGTACGGGTGTGAATGCAACTCCGGCTCAGGCACAGGAAATGCACCAGTACATCCGTTCTCTGATAGCCGGAAAGTACGGAGAAACAGCAGCAAATAATACATCCATTCTTTACGGAGGAAGTTGCAAGCCTTCCAATGCCGGAGAACTTTTTGCCAATCCCGACGTCGATGGAGGGCTGATCGGAGGCGCTTCCCTCAAGGCAGATGATTTTATTGGTATTGCCAAGGCATTTTAAAAAAAGATAAGGCAGGCAGGGCTTTTTGCCCTGTCTCTTTCTTTCGTTATATAGGTTAACTGAACAATATAGTTTTGAAAAACAGGCCCGGATAAATGAAACATTAGCGAATGTTCATCAAAGCAGGAATACAGTTCAGTACAGGCGATAATTCTTTTCCTGAAAGAATCATCGCTGCCCTGTCATTAACCGGCTGTGAGGGGATTGAAGAATTACCACATAAAATCGAGGCATGGTTCCGGGCGGAATCCTTTTCAGAAACAACATTGCGCGAAATTCTGAAACCGTTTTTTCAGGAAGAAAGCTCGTTACTTCTGGAAACTGAAGCTGTCCACGAAATCGACTGGAATGCCGAATGGGAAAAAAACTTTCTTCCGGTTGTTGTAAACCCCGAATGCCGTATAAGAGCCCCTTTTCATCAGTTTCCTGTTGCCTGCACTTACGATATTATCATAGAACCAAAGATGGCGTTTGGCACCGGTCACCATGCCACTACTTTTTTGATGCTGGAAGAAATGCTGAAAATTGAAATGACCGGAAAGAAGATTCTGGACGCCGGTACAGGCACAGGTGTGCTTTCAGTTCTTGCTTCCATGAGAGGCGCTTCCAGTGTGATTGCATGCGACGTAGACAGACATGCCGTTGAAAATGCCGAAGAAAATTTCCGGCATAACACCATCCACAATGTCATCCTCGTTCATGGTTCCATTAAGGAAATTGATGAAACCGGCTTCGACGGTATTCTGGCCAATATCAATAAAAATGTTCTGGTTAGCGAAATGCCGCAGTATGTTTATCATCTAAAGGAAAACGGTTTTCTTTTATGCAGCGGATTTTTCCGTGAAGATGCCGATGAAATCATCCAGATAGCTGAAAAAAATTCCCTTAAGGTTGGCCGGATGTCAGGGAAAGATGGATGGGCAGCATTGTACTTCAGAAAAACAACCTAAATCCGATACCTATGCAGAAACCCCGGTTGTTGCTGATATGTTCCGGACTATTGATGTCATTTATGGTACTGGGGCAGAAACCCAGGGAGTTCAGTGCTGCACCTGAAAAACTTCCTGAAGAACTGCAGGCATATTTCAAGGGTGCATTGTCGGATGAACAGAAAAAAATTGTGGACCAGTTTGTTTTTGTATGGACCACGGATACTCTTTTTGAAGAAAATCAGAAACTGACTGTAATCAGCCATCTGAACGGCATGTTGCGGCAAAATGCACGAAACAGTCAACTCTTGCAGTATCTTCAGATGATTCAGATGTTCAGGGCTGATCAATCAAAACAAACATATTTTGAAGGATGGAAATCGCAACTTGAAACGTTGCTAGCCGAAAAAAAACTTCCTGCTTCACGGCTTACCTCATTTCTCGAAAATACTGATGGTTTGATAAAACGAAGGGAGTTGTTTACTTCAACGGCACTGGTGTGGAAAGCAGATTCTACATGGCTTGAGTTTGTTCCGGAATCCTATCAGGTCAGGCTGGGACCTACCCGGCTTGTCTGCCTTTCGGTGCGTGATAGCATTGTTATTGAGAATACCCGCGGTTTGTATAATCCTGTGGAACAGAAATGGTATGGAGAAAATGGCCTTGTTACATGGGAAAGAGCAGGATACTCGCGCGATTCGGTATATGCTGAACTGGGAACCTATACTCTCGATCTCACGAAGCCAGGGTACAAAGCTGACTCAGTCCAGTTCATCCATAAGCAGTTTTTCCACTCGCCCCTTTCTGGGGTTCTTACCGACCAGGTGAAAAAGAATACATCACCTGAGATGGCGACATACCCCGCTTTTGATTCTTATGAAAAAACATTTGCCATCAGGAATATTTTTCCGGGCTTTGATTTTTCCGGAGGGCTTACTATGCGTGGGGCCAGGCTGATTGGCTCCGGTAACAATGTTCAGGAGGCAACCCTGAGAGTATTCCGCAATGATACTCTTTTCATGGTAGTGCGATCCAATTATATTGCCTTTCGTAAAGAGCAGATAATGAGTAGAAATGCTGCAGTCCTTGTTGTCATCAACCGGGATTCCCTTTATCACGGGAATATGAATTTCAGTTATCTGCATCCAACCCACGAAATTTCTGTTACCCGGTCCGATGATATAGGAAGCCAGAGCCCTTGGTTCAACAGCTACCATCAGCTTGATATGCTGTTTGACCAGATGTATTACAAATTGGGATCAAAAGAGATCTTGTTTACAATGAACCGCGGAGCTTCTATTGGTAATGCTTCCTTTCAGAGTGTTAATTTTTTTAATGGTCGCCAGTACGATGCGTTGCAGGGTGTAGATCCTATTCACCCTCTGGTGGCCGTGCGTAATTTTGTGCGGTACTTTCAGTCATCCGAATTCCCGATAAACGATCTTGCTTCTTACCTCCGCCTTTCTCCGGAACAGACTCAGAAGATGCTGTTTCGCCTTGCATCCATGGGGTTTCTCTATTATAATCCGGAGGATGGAATGGTAAAGGTGAAACCCAAACTGAACAATTTCATCCAGGCCAGCCTTGGGAAAATCGACTATGATGTAATTGATCTGCGTTCTCGAACAGAAGCTCCTCTCGAAAATGCCCGCCTCAATCTTCAGAATTTCGACCTTACAATAAACGGCATTCCGTCAATAGCCCTTTCCGATTCACAGAATGTGTTCATTGCTCCTTATCAGGGCTCCATTACTATGAAGAAGAACAGGGGTTTTCAGTTCAGCGGCCGCATTGATGCCGGCTTGTTTACCTTTTATGGCAGTAATTTCTTTTTCGATTACGAGCAATTCAAAATCAATCTGCAGAAAGTTGATTCTCTGAGCATACGTGTTCAGACGGACGAACGTGATAATTTCGGCTTTGCCAAACTTGCCGGCGTAAAAAATATCATTAGAAACCTCACCGGCGACCTCCTGATTGATGATCCTTCCAACAAATCGGGAGTAAAAGGGCTGAAACAATATCCTGTTTTTCAAAGCAGGGAAAACGCCTATGTTTATTTTGACAATCCTGATATCCAGAAAGGAGTCTATGCCCGTGATAAGTTTTATTTTCAGGTATTCCCGTTTGTTATTGATAGCCTTGACCGCTTCAGTAAAAACGATATGCAATTCCGGGGGAAGTTTGTATCGGCCGGTATTTTTCCCGAAATGGAACAAACCCTGGTACTACAGCCCGATTATTCGCTGGGATTTGATATTGTTGCCCCTGCCGAAGGATTACCTGTTTATCTCGGGAAAGGACGCTTTTACCAACAGGCAAATCTGAGCAATAAAGGGCTTATCGGAAACGGTTCATTGGGTTATCTCACTTCAACCACTGAATCAGAGGCACTGTATTTTTACCCTGATTCTCTGAATGCCAAAGCAAAAACATTTTCCATCAGAAAGCAACCCGGCGGTGGGTCGTTTCCTGAAACAGCAGGTAACGATCTGAACATTCACTGGGAACCGTACAATGACCAGTTGTTTGCTTATCAGGGAAAAACTCCCTTTAGCATGTACAATCAGCAGACCACGCTGGCAGGAAACCTGAAACTTACCCCGTCAGGGCTCTCAGGAAACGGAACAGTTGACCTGACATCAGCGGTTCTTGTTTCCAATCTGTATGCTTTCAAATCAGACCGTTTTCTGGCTGATACGGCTTCCTTTAGCCTACGATCGGCAAAACCGTCAGTCTATACTATCCTGGCACAAAACCTGCGAACTGAAATTGATTTTTCCAAACGGCAAGGTACTTTTGATTCAAACTCCGAGTATACCCTCACTGCATTCCCCGAAAATCAATATATCAGCTATATCGACCAGATGGTATGGCATATGGATAACCAGAAAGTTGATCTCTTGTCGGTTAAACCATTTAACATTAGGCAAGTGCCTGAACCATACAAAATGGATATCGATTCGGTTGATTACACCCTCACGGGAGCAAGGTATATATCAGTCAGAAAAGACCAGGATTCGTTGAGCTTCATTTCTCCCAAAGCCACGTACGATTATACTTCCAATGTGTTGCATACCACAGGAGTGAAGTTTGTCCGCGTGGCTGATGCATTCGTCTATCCCGCTCATGAATTGCTTTCTGTTGCTGAAAAAGCCGAAATGTTTCCTCTTGATAGTTCAGTAATTATTGCTGATGCAAAAAACAGATTTCACAGAATCCACACAGCATCAGTTAAAATTACCAGTCGTTACAAATATTCAGGAAGCGGATGGTACGATTATGTTGACGAAAATAAAACCATTCAGAGAATCCATTTTACTGATATTTCAGTTGACGACTCCATCCAGACAACGGCCCGCGGCGAGATTGCAGAAACAGATCAGTTTACCCTGAGCCCGAATTATGCCTATCAGGGTCGTGTTATGCTCAATGCCCGCGACAGGCTTCTCCATTTCAAAGGAGCTGTCATGCTCAACTATTCCTGTGAGCCGTTATCCAGACGTTGGCTTTCTTTTGAAACACGGATCAATCCCGACAGTATTCTGATTCCTGTTTCGCCCCAGCCAATGGACATAAACCGAAACAACCTGTATGCCGGTATGATGATGAACAACGACTCGGTGCATGTCTATTCGGTCTTTTTCCAGCCGAGAAAGAATTACAAAGATAGCTACATATCAACGGCTGACGGCTATCTTTATTTTGTGAAGGACTCTTCTACCTATTTGGTTGGATCCCTTGCCAAAATGAAAAATCCTTCCTCGCCGGGGAATCTGATTGCGCTGAACCGCAATACATGCCGCTTTCATGGTGAAGGGAAAGTTAATCTGAACATTGACCTGGGTCAGATGCAATTACAGGCCGCCGGCAAGGTTTTTCATGAGCTCGCTGCCAATATACCTTATTTGAATCTTACACTGATTGTTGAATTTCCGTTTCTTGATAAGGCACTTCAACTCGCGGCTTCCGATTTTGACAGTCTTCCCGGAAAAGGAACTATCAGTCTTGGTGACCCGGTCATCAGAAAAAATATTGCAGAACTTATAGGAGAGGAGAAAACAAGTAAACTGTATGATGAGATTGTTCTCTACGGGCAGGTCAGAACCTTGCCGGCCGAACTGGCAAAAACCATGGTGCTGGGCGATGTCCATCTTATGTGGAACAATAATACCAATTCATACCAAAGTTTTGGCCTCATCGGAGTACGCAATATCAATGGCCGCGAAATCAATAAATATGTGGAGGGCTTTATCGAACTTTACCGCAAAAGAACCGGCGACATCTGCGATATTTTTCTGAAAGCCGATGACAATACCTGGTACTACTTTGGATACACAAGAGAGGTGATGCAGGCTATCTCCTCAAACCGCGACTTTAATAACCTGCTTCGTGTTCTTAAACCGGAACAGCGTCAGGTTAAACCACCGCGAAAAGGAATGCCGAGTTACATTTACATGGTAGCGAGCGATACCAAGATAAATCAGTTCTTACGTCATTATGAGGATGTGCTTGAAGAAAGAAAAACCGGAAATCCTTCAGAGTAATTCATCCTGTTTTTTTGCCCTACCTGCATTTCCTGTTCTCGGAATTTCCAGTATCTCAACGTCTCTTATTTCGGAATGATCAAGCACCAGCCTTGCGGCGGTAATGAACCGGTGCATGCCATAGCTTCCGGCTGCGCCCGGATTAATGTGCAAATGATTGAATTGTTTGTCGAATTGTATTTTCAATATGTGGGAATGTCCGCATACAACAATGCCCGGATGATGCAACCGAATTCTTTCCTTTGTTTCTGATGTATATTTTCCCGGGTATCCACCGATGTGCTGCAACAGTACGGTGAAGCCTTCTACCTGAAAAACACGGTATTCTTTGTATCGTAACCGGAGGTTGTAATCGTCAATATTCCCGTAAACTGCGATCAGTGGTTTGAATTTTTCCAATTCTTCTGCCAGAGCAACCGATCCTATATCCCCGGCATGCCAGATTTCTTCCGTCACACTGAGGAAATCCCTGACTCTGGAATGCAGGTAACCATGGGTGTCGGAAAGTATGCCTATTCGCTTCATGGAATGTGTTTTCCAAAGGTAATATGATAAAGGCTAACAGCAAACCACTTTTGGATGTCAGTAAAAAATGATCCTGTTTTTTCCATCTTTCATCTCTTGAACGTACCTTTATGCGTTTGGATAACCTAACCTTTCAGGTAGCGATATGCATGTTTTTTATTACCCTGATCTCATAAACGGACCACCTGTTCTGCCTGAAACGGAGGCCCGGCACGGAATTAAGGTGCTGCGTCTTCGCAGGGGAAATCTAATCGGTATTACCGACGGTCATGGTACGTTTGTAAAAGCTGAAATCGTGGACGATGAGGTTCAGAATTGTGTGTTCCGGATAATTGAACAGCACACCGATGCACGCCCTGCTGGTCCCATACTCCATATTGCTGTTTCACCTCTTCAGCAGCAGGACCGGTTCGAGTGGTTTGTTGAAAAAGCCACGGAACTGGGGGTTAATATTATTACACCTTTATTGTGCGAACGTACCGTCCGTCCAGGAGTCAGAACCGACCGAATGCAGAAGATCATCATTTCGGCTATGAAACAGTCAGCCAGAGCATGGTTGCCCATGCTGAATGAACCTGTGCCTTTTAGTGAATTCGTTACCCGGAACCTGCCCATGCAGCGCTTTATTGCCCACTGCATGGAAGAAAAAAAAGAAGACCTGTTTACTTCATTGGAAGCCGGAAAAGATACAGTGATACTGATCGGCCCGGAGGGCGATTTTACCCTGTCGGAAGTTCAGTATGCCATGGAACACCATTTTCTTCCAGTTAGTATGGGATCCGCCAGGTTGCGCACCGAAACAGCCGGGATTGCAGCCTGCTGTATGTTCCAATTCGTTCAGACACCAGCAACAAAATCCGCTATTTGACCAAATTTGCTGACAGAGCTATGGTATAGCTCTGTGTACCTGCATTTTTTACAAATTACGGCGGTAAACTTATTTACCTGTAAATTGAATATCCGGGTCCAGAATTTTCCGGTCGTACTTATTTCCCTTAATTCATAGAACCGATTTGAACATTTTGGACATTCATAGGAAACGGTTGGTTTCATTGTTGGAGTGGTTTGGTAAACGTTTTTCCGACTGTCTGTTCTTTCTATTGCATAACCATTTTCAGACCAGCAAAAGAACATAATTTTGTCTTGTTTTGGGTATCGTTCCGTATTATAAGGTAGTCGGATCTACTGCCCGTTATTTTCTTTTGGTTTCCAGCGGCCTGATTTTTTTAGAGCCTGATCAAGAATCCATTCAATCTGCCCGTTGGTGCTGCGGAATTCATCAGCTGCCCATTTCTCTATAGCCGCCAGTTTTTTTGCATCAATACGCAGCACAAATGCTTTCTTTTCCGACATTCCGTTCAATAGATTACTGGTTCAGGGTTCCTGCATTTACAACCGGTCGTGCCGATTCGTCCGAACAGAGAACCACCATGAGATTGCTTACCATCGCGGCCTTCTTTTCTTCGTCCAGATCGACGATTTTTTTCCCGGCCAGCTGATTGAGTGCCATCTCAACCATACCCACAGCTCCTTCTACAATTTTACTTCGGGCTGCCACAACAGCAGTGGCTTGCTGACGCCTCAGCATGGCTCCGGCTATTTCGGAAGCGTAAGCTATATAGTTTATACGGGCTTCTATCACATGAATGCCTGCAATCTCAAGTCTTTCTGCAATTTCTTTTTCCAGCTGATGGTTCACCGCATCCCCCGCTGAACGCAACGTTACTTCAGCCGATTCGTCCTCAAAATTATCGTACGGATAAGTACCTGCCAGCTTGCGCAAAGCTGCTTCACTCTGCACTACTACAAAGTTTTCGTACTCATCTACCGCAAAGGCGGCCTTGTATGTATCCTCTACTTTCCATACCAGCACCAGACCAATCATGATAGGGTTTCCAACCTTATCGTTGACCTTAATGGGCTTGCTGTCAAAATTCCGGGCACGCAACGATATTTTCTTCTTCACAAAAAAAGGATTGACCCAAAAAAAACCGTTCTTTTTGATGGTTCCCCGGTAATCTCCGAACAGAACAAGAACCCTTGATTCATTCGGATTGACCACAACCAGACCCGGTGAAACAAGAAAAAAGAGAAGCATCATCGCCAGAAAAGGCCATATCATCTCCTGAACTGCGGAATATATAATCCCTGCCAGAAGCAGGACAAGTGCAAGTACTGCCAGGTAACCTGACCATGGACGGTAGTTTTTTTCTGTATTCATACGCAAGATATTAAATTGATATCAAAATTATATCAGAATTATTGTATATAAAATGCTATAAAACATATTTATCAAAAAAATATTGTAAGCCAACTTCAAAAAGTTAGTTCTAAATACGATTGGTTTTGAAGAACTATTTCGGCAGTCTAATGCCGAATCATTCACCGGTTTGGTAAAAGCGAAAAATTATCCTGATCATCTTGATGTTTTTATCGATTTAAACAATTACAATAAAGCAACAGAAGTTTATGATATACGGTTTTCCTTGCAGATAAATGATGAGAAACTTCTGCCGGAGGATTGAAATTTCTCCCTGGTGTTTTTTTGCAAAGATCGTCTTGCCTTAATTGAACGGGAAAGCGGATATCAATCAATCGTGGTGATGTGAATGATATTAACCTCGGAAGAGTTTTTTTATGCTATGGCTTATCCAGAGAAAAAGGGATTTGGGCTTCTGAACAATTGAGCATGAACCGTCTGAAATCAGAATAGCCATGCTGTAGCAATTGCCCGAGCATTGGAAGAAAGGGCCTAAATTGTTCCTGGACTTCCTATCAAATGAATTGTTCAGTAACCTTTTCAGGTTTTTATTTTGCCTGTTGAATTGATATCTGAACTATTTGCTGTACCAACGGATATTTTCAGAGGAATTAATTTGATTGATACAGTAACTCAGAATAGTGTTTCCTTTCAAGAAACGTATTTAACTATCAGATATTCAATATAATTATTAGATGGAATGATAGAATTCATTCCTTAAAGTTTCTCCCGATTCATTCAGAATAATTACAGGTATGGTCAGAAAATCAGGGAAATCGGTGTTAACCGATCATTGGTTTTGCTTTTCGGAGAAGTTGCTCAACAATACAATCACGCACATCCGTTTCGGGCATAATCTCCCGGACTAAATTATCAAATTCTGAAATCAGGAGAAAATCATCAGGATCTTCAATTGCCATCTCACTTTCTTCTCCGCCAATATTTACCTGAATAATGAGGGTAGAGCAATGTTTCATCGGCAATCATTTTTGGTTTGCTTTAAAAAAACGGAGAAAATTCCATAAAAGTATGTACACTCCCGATTATTTTTACAAATAAGGGAAAGTTGAATAATAAATTTACAAACTTTATAATTTATTGATTTTTAATTAAATAGAATATAAGCTAATTGTGTTGTAATAAAAATGATCCAAAGCAATAAGAGTCATAAGATTTGTCAATTGCTGAATGCACAAGACAGGAGCCAAATATGCTGGTTATAAGGCTTATTCAGGCAAAATATTGGCAAGCATCCTAAATGGTCAGAATAATGTTCTTTTCATTAATCAGCTTTCGGAGATTGATAAGGGCGTACCGCATGCGTCCGAGTGCGGTGTTGATACTTACATTGGTAACTTCGGCTATTTCTTTGAAGCTCATGCCGGCATAATGCCGCAACAGTACAACCTGTTTCTGGTCTTCGGGCAGATAATCAATCAGAGAGCGGACGTCATTATGAATCTGGTCTCTGATGATGATTTCTTCGGTGGTTACATCCGAGAATTTCCTTGAATTGAACAACTGTCCTTCAAAGTCATCATTTGAAACTGTGTTGAGCTGCTTGGATTTCCGGTAGTAATCGATGATCAGGTTATGGGCAATGCGGATAACCCATGATAGAAACTTGCCATGATCCTGGTACCGGTCTGTTTTAATGGAAGATATGACTTTGATAAAGGTTTCCTGAAAAAGATCTTCAGCAAGAGCCTGATTGCGCACCTGCATAAAAATGTAGGAATAAACTTTTTTGCGGTGACGGTTGATCAGAACTTCAAGTGCTGCCATATTCCCTGAACCGAACAGTTCAACCAACTGCTGGTCAGTTGCATTGGTTATTGTTTTCACAATTACCTCCCGTTTATTGGTCCGGGTAGCATTCAGTCGATAGGCAGCCCTCCTTTTGGTATTGGTTTATACGTTTATAATATTTGCAAAGTTACTTATTCTTTCAAAAAGTATACTTTTGCTGTTCTTAATTTTTGTTAAAGGTACGAACTTTTGGATAAAGATGCAAAAATAATGCCGGAAGTTGCGTCGGAAGGAAAGATTATTATTAAAGGTGCCAGAGTAAACAACCTGAAATCGGTGAACCTGACCCTTGAAAGGGATCAGCTGATCGTCATTACGGGGTTATCTGGTTCTGGAAAATCTTCGCTGGCCTTTGATACCATATATGCCGAAGGTCAGCGTCGTTATGTCGAAAGCCTTTCGGCATATGCCCGGCAGTTTCTCGGACGCATTCAAAAGCCGGAGGTAGATGTTATTAAGGGACTGCCGCCTGCTATTGCCATTTCCCAGAAGCAGGGTGCACATAATCCGAGATCAACCGTCGGAACTACAACTGAAGTCTACGATTACCTCAAGCTCCTGTATGCGCGGATCGGTAAAACCTATTCTCCTGTAAGCGGGAAGCTGGTAAAGAAACATTCTGTAACGGATGTGGTCGATTTTATTCTTCAGCAGCCGGAGGGAACCAGACTGATTCTGGCATCTCCGCTGCCATTTTATGGACAGAAGGATTTACCTCAGATGCTCCGTCTTCTGATGCAGCAGGGAATTACACGGCTTATCTGTGGTGAAAAAGTTATGCTGGTAGAGGAAATGGCGGAAGAAGACATGCGCAAGCTGCAGCCTTCCTGCACCCGTATGGTTATCGACCGGTTTGTTGTCGGGCACGACGAGGATGCTGTGACTCGTTACAGTGATTCTGTTCAGACGGCCTTTACCCTTGGACACGGAGAATGCTGGATTATTTCGGGTGAAGAGAAAAACCAGTCGGTGAGCGAGCACTTTTCCGACCGTTTCGAAGCCGATGGTATCAGCTTTGAAGAGCCCAGCGAACTTATGTTCAGTTTTAACAGTCCTGTTGGCGCCTGTCCGGTATGCGAAGGCTACGGTAGTATTATTGGCATTGATGAAAATCTGGTGGTACCCGATAAAGGTCTTTCTGTGTATGAAGATGCGATTGCCTGCTGGAAGGGAGAAAAAATGAAACGGTGGAAAGAAAGGCTGATCCTTCAGGCCGACAAATTCGGGTTTCCAATACATAAACCATATTATCAGCTTACCGAGGAACAAAAAAAGGTTTTATGGGAAGGGAATAAGTACTTTCCTGGTATCAATGCCTTTTTTAAGCACGTTGAGGAAAAGAAGTACAAAATACAATACAGAGTCCTGCTTTCGAGGTACAGGGGAAGAACGGTTTGTCCGGAATGCCATGGTACACGACTCAAAAAGCAAGCGGAATGGGTCAAAATCGGTGGAAAAAGCATTCCGGAACTTGTCCAGCTTCCTTTAAAGGAGGTAACGGCCTTTTTTCGTTCCCTTCGTCTGACGGCGCACGAACGTCAGATCAGTGTCCGGCTGCTCGAGGAAATTATGAGCCGTTTGCAATATCTTGAAGAGGTGGGCCTTGGGTACCTTACCCTGAACCGTTTGTCGTCAACTCTTTCCGGAGGGGAATCGCAGAGAATACGTCTGGCAACACAACTGGGAAGCAATCTGACCGGTTCCCTGTACATTCTTGATGAGCCGAGCATTGGCTTGCATCCTCGTGATACCAGTCTGCTGATTTATGTACTGAAGCAATTGCGTGATTCCGGGAATACCGTTTTGGTGGTTGAACACGATGAGGAGATTATCAGGGCTGCCGATACTATTGTCGATATAGGACCCGGTGCGGGAAGGCTGGGTGGTGAAATAGTTTTCTGCGGAACCCATAAGGAACTGGAAAAAGCTAAGAACAGCCTTACCGCAGAATATATAACGGGGAAAAGGGAAATACCTGTCCCGGCCAGGAGAAGAAAATGGAACAGTTACATCGAGGTCACAGGAGCTAGGGAAAATAACCTGAAGAACATCGATGTCAGATTTCCTTTAAATGCTCTTACTGTAGTCACCGGTGTCAGTGGTTCTGGTAAATCTTCTCTTGTTTGCGACGTGCTTTACCCTGCCCTGAAACGAATGATCCATGATTCGGCGGAGAAAATAGGACAGTTTGGAACGATCAGAGGGGATATCAGGGCTATCAGGTCGGTTGAAATGGTGGATCAGAATCCCATCGGGCGGTCAAGCCGTTCCAATCCTGTTACCTACATCAAAGCCTGGGATGAAATCAGGAAATTGTATGCTTCTCAGCCTGTTGCTGAACATTACCATCTGAATCCATCCCATTTTTCCTTCAATGTTGAAGGAGGGCGCTGCGAAGAATGCCAGGGAGAGGGAGTCATCCATATTGAAATGCAATTTATGGCTGATGTGACTCTTGTCTGCGAAAGTTGCCAGGGAAAACGGTTCAAGGAAGATGTGCTGGAAGTGACCTTCCAGGGGGCCAACATACATGATGTGCTGGAAATGACCGTTGATGAAGCTATTGCATTCTTTGGCAAATCAAAGAACAGCATGAGCAGACGGGTTGTGGAAAAACTCAGGCCGCTTGCCGATGTGGGGCTTGGATATATAAAGCTGGGTCAGTCGTCAAGTACGCTCAGCGGCGGTGAAAGTCAGAGGGTTAAGCTTGCCTCCTTTCTGAGCCACGAAAATGCCGAAGGAGGTACTGTTTTTATTTTTGATGAACCCACTACCGGCCTGCATTTTCATGACATTGGGAAACTTCTGGATGCTTTTCAGGCTCTGATCGAACATGGTAATTCCATCATCGTAATAGAACACAATATGGAAGTAATCAAATGTGCCGATTGGGTAATTGATCTTGGTCCGGAAAGCGGAAATGAGGGTGGAACAATAGTTTGTGAAGGTACGCCTGAAACAGTAGCCGGCTGTGAACAATCGTATACCGGTAAGTTTCTGCGGAAAAAGCTGCAATAGTTTATTTTTCTTTGAACCCGAACATTATAGCCACGCAACCCTGCTGGATTGCATCGGGACTCGCACCTGAGGAAGGTACTTTTACATAGATTTTCAGCTGCTGGCTCGACTCAAGCTTAAAATCCCATGTTTTGGCATAGTTATTCTTCTTGTTGTCGTATAGAACGTTTTTATTGGCATCAATGACCTTGAATTCAATGGGAGGCAGGGCATCTGATCCGCAGATGGCAATGCGATACTCCTGGTCAGAATAGAAAGTCTTGTAAAGTTCTGCTTCTTCTCCTTCAACAAGAACAGCGGCGTGGTAATTGCCATCATGAATATAGGGAGTAAGTTCGAGTTTGCAGATTTTTTTGGCGAATCCTTTACATTGAGCATTCCCGTAGAGGGGTACCATGACCAGAATTGCTATAGCAAGGGCTGCTTGTAAGACTTTTTTCATACGTCGCGGTATTTATAATGTAAAGTTGGTTCTTATGCTTTTGGCTTTCTCGCGAAGTTCGTTAAATATTTCCTGTGTAATCTGTATTTCCGATTTGGATTTGAGCAGGGTTACATTGGTTTTGGGATCTTCAACCGGGGTGATGGCCGAAGTTTTGATGGTAATTTTGTCAAAGGTTTTTTTCAGATCATTCATCTGTTCGAGAATGCTTTCAACATCAGGATTTTCTTTGTTTTCTTCAAGAAGGCGCAAAACTATTTCGAGTGAAAATTTCTGTTCCACAATCCGCTCTACAAGTTTGTTGCCTTTTACGGGGCTGTTTCCAACAAGTTGGGTAGCTATGTAGAGGCCTTCGACCCAACCGCCCACCAGAACAATGCTTGCAACTGCCTTGCGTTCATTTTCCAGAAGGAAAGAGTTAGACGACATGAGTGTTTCGGAAATAATATTCATCAGTTCATCGCGGTTGTTTACATTTTCTTCCAGGCGATCAATGGTAGTCTGATCGATGGCATCAAGTATGCCCAGACCATCAGCCATTTTCTTTGCCGCCTGCATATAATTGATGGATGTTTGTGTTTGGTCAAAAAGGCTGGCAAAGCTGAGGTCGGTCGAAAAAATTCCCAGATTCAGCGCCATCTGTTTGTTGGTAGTATAATTATTGGCGTTGGATAATGGATTCAGAAGGCTTTCGTTATACTTGGCTCCGGCTGATTTCAGCAGCACTGCTGTTTCAAGGGGGGAGGGGAGTGAGTAAAAGACCTTTTTTGCTTCGTTCAGATCTTCAAATATCTCATCTCCGGCAGTAAGATCTACGGTATTTTGTTCGTTACCTGCATTCTTACTCCCTTCCGACCGGCATCCGGTCATCATGGCAAGTGCGAGCAACAAGCCGAGGAGGGAACCGGTTTTGACAGGAATATTTCGCAGCCACATAGGGTTAGGGTTTTATGGTCGTTGTTTGACTTATGTGAGTAAAAGTACAAATTTTTTGAATAAAAAAAATACCAATGGGGCAAAATTGAATTTGTGTTATTATAAGTTAACCACCCGGCCATTCTTCCCTACCAGCAGGGATTAAAGCATCTTGCTATGATGCCGGCAATTGTTTGTCAGTAAGTCCGGTCGGTTAGCAACTCTTTAAAGGAAGGATCCAGCGAATCTGTCCAACCGATAAGATACCGCGTTAACGGTCCGATGGTCATGTCTTCGATGCTTCGTCCGTAAGGATCCTGCATGATATCGTCAGGGAACTCTTTCTGCGCCAGCCGGATTTTGCGTTCACTCCGGCGGAAAGGGGTCTTATAAAGATCGGCTGCTCCAAAAAGATGCAGAAAATTGTGTGCAATCTCCGACGGGTATTTGTAGCTGACAATTGCAAATTCAACATCGTTTGTATCAAAGGTATTTACCTGAACGGATATATCAATCCTGAAATAATTGTTAAGGAGATACAGAAGTGCAACGCTCTCAACAGCATGGTCGTCGCGTAAAAAGGCAACCAGCCTTTCTTTATTCCTTGGATTCTTTATTTCAGGTATTCCGTCTTTTTCAGGCATAACGTAGGTGCTTCCAACTCTCTTGGCTATATTGTCGCCCCATGTATTAAGTTCTTCAAGACCCTTTCTTAGTCCCAGCTTGTCAAAGGTTTTACTCACTGTCCCGTACGTCAGGTTCCGACTTATGGTGGAATATTCTTTACCTATATAATAATCAGTTTTAATTCGTAAGGGAACTCCTGCTGCCGTTGCCTGGCGGTGCAGCCATTTCACAGCCGTTGCAATGGAGTCCAGGGTGGTTTGAATATCAAATTCAGTCCAGGGTGCAGATTCTTTGTTGTCAACAAAAACAAAGTAGAGCAGTACGTCTCCTTTCAGAAACTTGCATACATTTTTATTACGGCTTTCGCTGTAATCAATCCGCTTCAGCGAGAAAGAGGAGGGGATCATGGTCAGACCTGCAACAATCAAAATCCCTGCAATGATTCGCATAACTGAAAAATGCTTTGCTGTCAAAAATAATAAAACATTTCGAGCAGTGAATGACTGGTTTTATCAATCAGGCTTATTGCGCCGGTTGTAATATTTACAGATATCGGTAAGACCACATTGATGACATTTTGGTTTTCGGGCCTGACAGATGTAACGCCCGTGAAGTATTAACCAATGGTGTGCTTTGGGAATAAGGTCTTCGGGTATGTATTCCACTAGCTGGAGTTCGGTTTGCAGGGGGGTTCTTGCCCTGTAGGTAAGTCCCAGCCGCGCAGCTACGCGGAATACATGCGTATCCACAGCCAGCACGGGCCGGTTATAGAGAACAGAAGCCATTACGTGGGCTGTTTTTCTTCCTACTCCGGGAATTTTCTGCAGTTCCTCCGGATCTTCCGGTATTATGCCGTTGAACTTTTCTACTACAGTTCTGGCCATGCCCACCAGATATCTTGCCTTGCTGTTGGGATAGGAACAGGAACTGATGAAGGGGAATACTTCCGGTTCGGTTGCTTTGGCCAGCGTATATACGTCTGGGAAGCGCCTGAAAAAGGCGGGAGTAATCAGATTAACCCTCTTGTCAGTGCATTGGGCAGAGAGAATTACAGCCACCAGTAACTGATAAGGATCCCTGTAGAGAAGTTCCGTTTCGGCCACCGGCATTGTTTCTGAAAAATAGGCGATAAACTTCTCAAACCGCTCCTTGCGAGTCATAAAAAATGCATTGTTATTCTACAAGTATAAATATTTTTTGCATTTCTGTTTTCAATGTATTACATTTGTCGCTGATATAAAGCTGAAAGAATGAACGGGAAAATTACATCAGGGTTTTATTTTTATTTTTTTGGAATAACGTGACGGGATTATCTGGACACGCAGGACGCGTTTTGTGATAATCCCGGAAAGTATCCGGGATTTTTTTTTAATATAGGTTCTATGGATTCACTAACGAAAAACAAAACATTGCGGATTGCCATTCAGGGTGGGTATGGAGCGTTTCATGACATTGCCGCCCGACTTTACTTTGAAAACCAGCCGATTGAAATCATACCCAACGATACATTCAAAGATCTGTTCGCTTCGCTGAAATCAAGGGAAGCAGACGTGGGCATTATGGCTATTGAAAACTCACTGGCCGGAAGTATTCTTCCCAATTATACCATTCTCAAGGAATCGGGAATGAAAATCATTGGCGAGATATACCTTCAGATTACCTTGAACCTGGTGGCACTTTCCGGGCAGACCATCGGCGATTTAAGGGAGGTATATTCCCATCCGATGGCCATATTGCAATCGCAGCAGTTTTTTGGCAACTATCCGAATATCAGATTGGTCGATAGCATCGATACTGCCATCAGCGCAAAAGAGATAGCGGAAAAACAGCTCAGGGGGGTTGGTGCCATTGCCAGCCGGTACGCTGCGGAAAAATACAACCTGGAAATCCTTGCAGAAGGTATTGAAAGCAACAAAATGAACTATACGCGCTTCCTTATTGTTAAAGATACCAACGGGAACATTAAAGGGAACGGACGGATCAACAAGTCGTCAGTTTCTTTTTCGCTGGCACATGAAATCGGTGGACTCTCGAAGATCCTTTCCATTCTGTCGTATTACAACATGAACCTCACCAAAATACAGTCCATGCCTATTCCTGGCAAAGACTGGGAATACCATTTTTATGTGGACATGATGTTTACTGATTATCGTTTGTATTTGCAGTCACTTGAGGCCATACGCCCTTTTACAAGCGATCTTACCATACTGGGTGAATACGAAAAAGGCAAATCAGTTACAGGATAAAAAGTACGAATATGAAAATTGATCCATTCAGACTACCCGGGGTTTCAGAAGAAAGACCTCTGATAATAGCCGGACCGTGTAGTGCGGAATCCGAAGAACAGGTGCTTATGGTGGCACGTGCATTATCACAAATGGGCATACGCATTTTCCGGTCAGGACTTTGGAAACCGAGAACACGCCCTAATGCCTTTGAAGGACATGGTTCGGCTGCTCTTCCCTGGCTCAGGCGGGTAAAGGAAGAAACCGGCATGTATGTTGCCACGGAGGTTGCTAATGTCAAACATGTTTACGAAGCCCTCAGAGGAGGGATTGATATTATGTGGATTGGTGCCCGTACTACCGCCAATCCTTTTGCTGTTCAGGAAATTGCTGACACCCTGAAGGGAGTGGATATTCCGGTGCTGATTAAAAACCCGGTTAATCCTGATCTCGATTTATGGATTGGCGCCATCGAACGCCTCTATCATTCGGGAATCCGCCGGCTGGGAGTCATTCACAGGGGCTTTTCCAAATACGAACAAACTGCTTACAGAAATCATCCGCAATGGCAGATACCTATTGAACTGAAACGCAGGTATCCGGAACTGACCATCATTACCGACCCCAGCCACATCTGCGGAAACAGGGAGAACCTTCTACAGGTCTCTCAGCAGGCAATGGACCTGAACTTTGACGGATTAATAATCGAAACCCACCATGATCCCGACAACGCCCTAAGTGATGCCAAACAGCAGATAACGCCGGATCAGCTGAAGGAACTCCTTTCCCGGCTTGTTTTGCGCCATGCGGAAGTCGATGCCGTTGCCAGAGTAACTCTCGATGAACTCCGGGAACAAATCGACCAGTACGATGACCAACTAATGAACCTGCTGGAAAGAAGAATGGGAGTTTCAGAAAAAATCGGTGAATATAAACGGAAGAATAATATTACTATCTTGCAAACCCGCCGCTGGGATGAAATTATTACCAGCCGCGTGAAACAAGGCCTGGAGAAAGGTCTCAGCATGGAGTTTGTAACAAAAATCTTTGAAGCCATTCACCAGGAATCCATCAACCATCAAACTGCCGTAATGAATAAACAGGATGAAACTGTTTCAGATACGACGCAAAAGTGAGATCCTAAAACTATGGAAACCTTGATTATTCGTACCGGAAATCACCAATCACAGGTATTGCTGGGCGAATCCTATAAGCAGGTCGGAAAATATCTGCCTGAAGCAAGGGTTATTGCTATCACGGACAAGAATGTGCACAGGTATTACAAGGATTTTATCAGTCAATGGCCTGTCATTGTTATTAAGCCCGGGGAGCAGAACAAGACCTTTGAAACCCTTGGTTACATCATTGATAGATTGATACGGCTCAATGCTGACAGGAGTACCTTTATCCTGGGGATAGGAGGTGGGATAGTGTGCGATATTACCGGTTTTGCTGCTTCGATTTATATGCGCGGATTACGGTTTGGTTTCATCTCCACCTCATTGCTTTCGCAGGTCGATGCAAGTGTTGGCGGTAAAAACGGGATCAATTTCAGAGGATATAAGAACATGGTGGGTGTTTTCCGCCAGCCCGATTTTGTATTGTGCGACCATACCCTGCTAAAAACACTTGCCAACCATGAGTTTATAACAGGATTTGCTGAAGTTATCAAAGCGGCAGCCATCAGGGATGAAAGCTTCTTTTCATGGATGGAAGCCAATTTCAAGGCTGCACTGGACCAGAATTCGGACGTTTTGCAGGAAATGATCTATCGGTCGGTAAAAATTAAAGCAGAAGTGGTTGAACAGGATGAAAAAGAAAGAAACCTCAGGAGAATTCTTAACTTTGGTCACACATTTGGTCACGCTCTGGAAAAGGTTACAGGAATATCGCATGGCGAAGCCATTTCTGTTGGTATGGTAATGGCGGCAAAATTGTCAGAGAAAACAGGAACTGCACCGGCAGGGACAGCACTGCGGCTTCAGCAGTTGCTCAGCGGTGTGGGATTACCTTTGCTTTCCCCTGTTCCTCCTGATGAACTGGCTGAAGCAATGGCCAGGGATAAGAAAAAAGAAAAGGAACAGTTGTTTCTTGTACTTTTACGCCGGATTGGCGAAGCCATAACAATGCCAATGCCCTATACCGAACTAAAACAACATCTTCATGATTTGCGTTAGTATTGCAGAATCAAGCTTTGAAAAGTGTCTTGCGGCAGTCCGCAGGGAGCCTTTCAGTGAAATCAGGCTCGACCAGGCATTTTTCAGTCCCGAACAGATCACAGAGTTGTTTTCGTCGGGAAACCGGATCATTGCTACCTGCCGGCCTGGCAATCATGATGATACAATGCGGAAAGAAATGCTCATCCATGCCGTTGAATCGGGTGCTTCCTATGTTGATATTGAACTGGAAGCCCCCTCTGAATACCGGAACGAGATTATTAAGGTGGCAAGAAAGCACAATTGTCAGGTTATTATCTCGTTTCACGACTATCTTGATACACCTGCCATGAGCCGGCTCGAGAAGAATCTTGATCTCTGTTACTGTGCAGGGGCCGATATTGCAAAAATAGCGTGCATGGTCAATGATCGCGAAGCGTTGCTCCGTTTGTTTCAGCTATATTACCATAAAGGCAGAAAAGTCGTTGTAGGGATGGGGTTGTTTGGCCCTCTGTCAAGGATAGCAGCTCTGTCTCTTGGTTCCGAATTTACATTTGCATCGCTGGTTGGTGGCAAACAAACGGCACCGGGGCAACTCACAAGGCAGGCGATGGAACAGATCCTTGCCGTTCTGGGAATCAACATAGAACTTAAGCAACCTCAATGATTTTTCTATGAACAGTTTTGGAAGGCTCTTCAGGATCCATATTTTCGGAGAATCACATGGTGCGTCTGTTGGGGTTGTTGTGGATGGATGTCCTGCGGGAATTGCTCTGGGGCCGGATGATTTTCTGAACGATCTTGCAAGAAGGAAGTCCGGTTCGATAGGTACCACCCCTCGTCAGGAAGAAGATACACCCGAACTGGTTAGCGGGGTTTTTAATGGTTTTACAACCGGAGCTCCATTGACTGTAATTTTCCGAAATCTAAATACCCGTTCACAGGATTATGCGAAACTGAGGGAAACACCCCGACCAGGCCATGCTGATTACACAGCATCAGTTAAATTCGGTGGCTTTGAAGATTACAGGGGAGGAGGACATTTTTCAGGGCGTCTCACTTTAGGGCTTGTGGCAGCGGGTGTGGTGGCCAGGAAGATCATTCATCCGGTTACCATAGGTGCTTCACTCATGGAAGCCGGTGGCAAATCAGATATTCAGAAAGCAATAGAAGAAGCTGTTGCCCGTAAAGATTCCATCGGAGGTATAGTTGAATGCCGGGTACAAAACCTTCCGGCCGGATTAGGAGAACCTTTCTTTGATTCGGTGGAAAGCCTGATCAGCCATGCGGTTTTTTCTATCCCGGCAATTAAGGGAATCGAATTTGGATCTGGATTCAATGCAGCCCGGATGTGGGGCAGTGAACATAATGATGCCTTTGTGAGTCCGGACGGTATCACCCGCACCAATCATGCAGGAGGAATCAACGGGGGCATCACCAACGGAAACGAGCTGGTATTCAGGGTAGCCGTCAAACCAACATCCAGTACCTCACAGGTTCAGCATACTCTGAATTTCAAAACAGGTCAAATGACCGACCTTAAAATTGAAGGCAGACACGACACCTGTATTGCTCTCCGCGTGCCTGTGGTAATCGAGGCTGTTACTGCCGCAGTTCTGGCTGATCTTATGCTGCTTGAACAAAAAGTTAACCGCATTATTCATTCAAGAACAAAATGAGGATACACGTTTTATGAAAATTTTGATTGCCGGTGCAGGAAAAATGGGATCATGGCTGGTGGAATCATTGTGCCTGGATCACGATGTGGCTGTTTATGATAAAGACAAGACGAAGCTGAAGTACCTCTTTCATGCGCACAGGTTTATTTCTCCTGAAGAAATTCAAGCCTTTCAGCCCGAGCTGTTGATCAATGCCGTAAGTCTGCAGCACACAATTCCTGCCTTCAGGGAAGTCCTTCCTTTACTGCCGCAAAATTGCATTATTTCCGATATCACTTCGGTTAAGAACGGGCTGAAGAAATTCTATCAGAGTACAGGAAGACGGTATGTTTCAACCCATCCTATGTTTGGACCTACCTTTGCCAATGTAAAGGAACTGCGGCATGAGAATGCCATCATCATCTCGGAAGGCGACAGCGAGGGTCAGGATTTTTTCAGGAAGTTTTTCAGTTCCTTTGGCCTGAAGATTCATTATTATACCTTCGACCAGCATGACCAGACCATTGCATATTCCCTGTCGGTTCCCTTTGCTTCCACTCTGGTTTTTGCCGCCTGTATGAAACAACAGGACGCTCCGGGTACTACCTTTATGAAACATATGGCTATTGCCAAAGGGCTTCTATCAGAAGACAACTATCTTCTGTCCGAAATTCTTCTGAATCCATTTACCCTGGAACAGGTAGAAAAGATCCACGCTCAGCTCGACCAGCTCATACAGATGATACGCAGTAAAGATACCCCCGGCTTACATGCTTTTTTTGACGGATTGCGGTCGAATATCGGTGTGAAATAGCCAGATGATCTGCAGAACTAAACCTGCCCGAGCTAAACTGGTACTTTAGTTTTGACTGAAGTAAAAGCTGCTTGTATAAAGAAAAGGACAATCCTTATAACCTTACATATTAAGGTGCTTCATAGCTTCATAAATAAGAAATGCAGGCCATACAATGGCTTTCAGAAAGCCCAGCACTCCCATCCAGAAACCGGTCGCATGAGAAATAAAATAAACGGCTGCGCCAATCAAGCCGAGACCGTATACGGCTCCTGATGACGGGTTTGGATTGAAATTTTTGCTCATGATCTTAATCTTTTGGTGTATAAATAAGGGTCTGGTTATTTATTAAAGCAATTATCTTGCTGAGATTCGATGTGAAAGGTACGAAATAAAATAAAACCGGATATACGGTCAAACTTTCTGATGAAGTTTTCATTGTTCAATGGTTCCGCACCTCGGAATACATTTTACCCCAGATCATGTTTAGATACAAGGTACATAAAACTGCACTTTTTGCATGATAGGTGTGAAAAACAAGCTGTAAAACTGCGTGAACTGGCAAAAAGGAAGCCTGTAATCGTTTCAATTACAGGCTTATAAAATTTACTATCGTGATCCGGGCGGGATTCGAACCCACGACCCGCAGCTTAGAAGGCTGCTGCTCTATCCAGCTGAGCTACCGGACCCCTTTTGTTTCAACTGATAAGGATATCAGGCGTGCAAAAGTACAATTTCTCTTTTTATCTGCAAAAGGGAGGTGCTCCTGAATTATCTCAATGGCTTTTGTAGTAGGGTACCAGACCTTTATGTCTTACAATATCCATCAGCGTTTCAGGGAGAGGGGGAAAGGTGAAAACGGTATCATTCAGAAGAATTTCTCCCTTCTCCGGGTGGATGGTGACCACATCACCCGGTTTATAGGCATTGACCAATCCGGGGTGAACAAGAAGGAGCAGGCCCTGGTTGATACACGAGCGGTAAAAAATGCGGTTGACTGATTTAACGATAACAGCTTTTATTCCGGCATGTGCCAGACCGACCGCAGGATGTTCGCGTGAACTGCCACAACCAAAATTTTCTCCTGCCAGAATGATATCACCGGGTTCGACCTTGTTTGCAAAATTTTCATCAAACCCTTTGAATAGATGGGGCCTGATGGCATCAGCATCCGAGCTGAGTATGGTATAGGTGAGGTTGCCGGCAAACATCTGGTCGGTATTCAGATGGTCAATATCGGCATAATTCCAAACATTTCCTGTTTTTCGGTTTTCACCGGGCGGAATTGTATAGGTATTCTGCCGGATGGCAGGGAAAGGAAATTTCTTCCCTTTACTGAGGGAGGAGGGATCAGTAATGTAACCTGCAAGGGCCGATGCGGCTGTAACTGCCGGTGAAGCAAGGAAGATGGAGGCATTCGGATTTCCCATTCTTCCTTTGAAATTCCGGTTTGCAGTGGATACAACAGTGGTTCCGTCAGCCGGAATACCCTGTCCTGTACCCAGGCAGGGTCCGCAGGAAGAAGAAAGTATATTGGCTCCTGCTTTCAGAAATATACTCACAAGACCTTCTTCGACTGCTTGCAGGTATACTTTTCGTGAGGCAGGAATAATCAATAGTTGTACTCCCGGTTTGATTTGTTTTCCATTCAGAATGCCGGCAGCCGCACGGAGGTCTTCCATTCTCCCGTTGGTGCATGTCCCAATCAGTGCTTGCTGTATTTCCGTCCCTTCATATTCCGATACGGGATGCACATTGTCAACCTGGTGCGGAGCAGCTACTACGGGAAATATTTCGCTAAGGTCAATTTCGATGGTTCGTGTATAGGTTGCATTTTCATCGGCCCAGACCCCGGCCAGGGATTCCTTTCCATAATAATCAGCAAGCACCTTGTCAGGAGGAAATACAGCATTTTTTGCCCCCATCTCGGATGCCATGTTGGCCAGTGTCATCCGATCGGCAATGCACAGGCTCTTCACCCCATCTCCATGAAATTCGACCGACAGGTAATTGGCTCCGTCAGCACCCAGCATACCGATTATCCAGAGGGCAAGGTCCTTGGCAGCAACTCCTTCCCTGAGTTTTCCCTTCAGGACAATCTTCAGGCTTTCGGGCACGCGAAACCATGTTTCTCCTTTTTTCCAGAGCCCTGCGGCTTCCGTCCTGTCAATGCCGGCGGCGAGAGCATTGAAGGCGCCGGCCGTGCAGGTATGGCTGTCGCTTCCCGTAACAATCATACCAGGGCGGGTATGCAGAGCAGAAAGTTCATGGCAAATTCCTTCTCCGGCATCATGAAACCGCATAATATTTTGTTCCCTGACCAGATTGCGTATGGACTGGTAGTCATTGGCTAGTTTGCTGGTGGTAGGAGGTGCATTATGGTCAAGAACCACCAGCAGGCGTTCAGGGAAGGCTACTTTCGTTCCTCCCATTTTTTCAAATGTCTTGCTTATACTGGCAGTGTTATCATGGGTAAGCACCAGGTCGGGCTGGCGGAATACGATGCTGCCTGCAGGAGCGCCCAGTATTTTTTCGGCAAAGGTTTTTCCTGACATATTTTTTTCATAAAAATAAGCCGTATTCTGCTGAGGTGGGAAATAAAAGAGGATATTTTACAACAGGTGATGGTCAGATTCTGGTATTTTATCTGTTGAGTTTATTCTATTGTCCTGTAAAGCTGCTCTACCTATGGGGTTCGTTTTGCGATATGAGTAAGTCGCATTCCGTTTCGGAATGATGATTTCCTTTTCCGGTTTATCACTTCGTATTCCGGGTTTCGTGCTGGTTGACGGGCAAAGAGGTCAGGACTGCTTGTCGTTTCGTTCCGCGGGTTGGATGATTTTCATTCCGTTTTGATTTCTACATCAGAAAGATATTGTTCTTCCTGCACATAGCAACCATTTCTTCGGGCCATATACTTGCCTGTACTTCGCCTATATGTGCTTTTCTGAGGAAATACATGCAGAGGCGCGACTGACCGATACCACCCCCGACAGACTGAGGCAATTCTCCGTTCAGGAGACGTTTATGCCAGTACAATTCCTTCCTATCCTCGCATTTATTCATTTTAAGTTGATACAACATAGCTTCGGGGTTCACTCGGATACCCATGGACGAAATTTCAAAAGCATCATTCAATACAGGATTCCAAACGATTATGTCGCCGTTCAGACCACGGAATCCGTTGATTGTTTCGGTACTCCAGTCATCATAATCAGGTGCACGCCCGTCATGCCGTTCACCGTTTTTCAGTGGATGTCCAATACCAATAATGAACACGGCGCCGTATTCCTTAGCCGCTCTGTATTCTCTTTCCTTTGGAGTGAGAGAAGGATATCGGTCGAGCAACTCTTCGGAATGAATAAAGGTTATTTCTTCGGGCAGGAGTGGCCGTATATGGGGGTAATTCTCAAACACCACAAATTCTGTACGCTTAAGTACCGAATAGATTTTTCTCACAATATATTTGAGAAAATCAAGGTTACGCTGGTCATGATTCATGACACGTTCCCAGTCCCACTGATCAACATAAATAGAATGCAGGTTATCCAATTCCTCATCGGGTCTGAGTGCATTCATGTCGGTATAAATTCCGAAGTTTTCCTCAATCTGATAGTCTGCCAGAGCCAAACGCTTCCATTTTGCCAGTGAATGAACCACTTCGGCTACCCTATCGTTCATCGAACGGATAGGAAAACTCACCGGCCGTTCCACTCCGTTAAGATCATCATTGATCCCAGTACCTTTCATCACGATAATCGGCGCAGTCACCCGGCGCAACTGAAGTTCTGACGAAAGAGCCGTTTCGAAAAAATCCTTTACCAGCTTGATGGCTTTTTCGGTCTGTTTAAGGTTCAGAAGTGGCTGGTATCCTTCCGGGATTGTCAGTTTCATAATGCATCAGCTAATATTCCGCCTCTAAAATAGATATCCCTTTGCACTTCTGAAAATTTTACACCGTAAATTTTGGAATTATTTTCAATGTTGGTTATTTCTCCTGTTTCAAAGTTTACACGGATACTTGTTCCTGTCGAAAGTCCGAGTTTTTTTAATTCCGGACAACTTATAACGGGGAAGCCTGCATTGATGGCATTCCGTTCATAAATGGGAGCGAACGATTCGGCAACGATACACTGAATGCCAAGGGCAATAAAACAGTCCACTGCCTGTTGCCGTGAACTTCCTGCTCCGAAGTTCTTTCCGGTCACAATGATGTCTCCTGGACGGGCGTTCATGGCAAAGTCTTCAAACCCTGGAAGGTTCCCAAAAGCATATTTCCCCATTTCTTTCCGGTCGGTAATGGTGAGATGCCGGTTGTGGAAAATCATGTCGGTATCAATGTTGTCTCTGTCGATAAGCCATATTTTCCCTTCGGCAACCATGGACTTGTCTTTTTTCTGTGTCTTTTCCGCATCTGATTTTTTATTCTTTTTATTAGGGGGAGTAATTTGAAAAACGGCTGGTTTGTCAGGGATTTGATGCGGAAGTGTTATGTATCCTGCCACTGCTGATGCCGCCACAACGGCGGGAGAAGCGAGATATACTTCTCCTTTTCCTTGTTTTCCCGGGAAGTTTCTATTGCCAGTGCTGACGGTAACTTCACCCGGACCGTTCTGGCCCACCTGTCCGGCGGCGCATCCTGCACAACCGGGGTTGGAAACCAGAGCACCTGCTTCCTGAAAAATATGCAGAATTCCCTCGTCAAGGCATTGCTTCCATATGGCTGAGGTGGCCGGTACCACCTTCAGCACAACGCCGGGGGCCACTTTTCTGTTTTTCAGAATAGCTGCTGCTGCACGCATATCTTCCATCCGTCCGTTGGTACAACTCCCAATAAAACCTGAATCGATTTTCTTGCCTGTAATTTCGGTCACAGGTACCGTATTTTCCGGATTACCGGGCAATGAGATCCTTTCTGTGAATGAGGAAGCATCCATCAGATAAACTGCATCATAATGTGCATTCTTGTCGGCGAGCACCGGAATGCATTTTTTGCCTGAACGGGCAGAACAGTAAGAAAGAACCTGTTCACCGGGAGGGATGAGGAAGATAAGAGCACTCATCTCTGTCGCCATGGAAGCAATTGTTATCCGGGCATCAAGGGAAAGTCTTTCTATGGCTTCTCCGGTAAGCTCTACTGATGCACCCAAAAGGGTATTGGCTCCAAACCTGTCGAGCAGGTTCAATACAATGTCTTTGGCGGTAATTTCCTTTTTCCATTCTCCGCTGATCTCAATTTTTACCGAACGGGGAACCCTGAACCATGTTTTGCCATGCGCCCAGATGGCAGCAATGTCCATATCGCCCATTCCCTGACCGAATGCTCCAATGGCACCAAGAATGTTGGCATGGGAATCGGTTGAGACGGCGGTATAACCCGGCACTACCAGCCCCTCATCAATGAGGATGTGGGTGCCTATACCGGCATTGATGTCATATAACTGAATACCGTTTTCCCTGGCAAATTGTCTGCATAAATGCTGATTGGCAGCGTATTTTTGGTCTGAACCGGTCGGATTGCAGTCAAAGGTAAAGTAGGTTCGTGCAGGTTCGGCAACCGAAAGGCTGTTTTCGCGAAGATGCTGCACCACATTGGCTCCTCCGAAATCACGTGCCACCCTTGTATCAATGGTTATTTCAATTATATCGTCCGGCTGTACCTTTTCTTTTCCTGCATGCGATGCAAGAATTTTTTCCACTATAGTAAGTCCCATAGGCTGAAAGTTTACTTTCAAATCTACTACATTCCGGCGGTGCTTCCAATATGTTGTACAGCGTACACAGGAAACAGGACTATAAATGAAAATACTGCTGCAAAAAGGAAATGGAAACTTATCAGAATTCAATTTTCAGTCCGTCGTAAGCCAGCATGACGTTGGGAGGCAATTCCCTGCTGACTTCCTCATGCAGACCCATCTGGTGGCTGATGTGAGTAATATATCCACGTTTGGGGCTGAACTCGTTGATAAGTTCTATGGCTTCGCTTAGGCTGAAATGGGAAATATGCTTTTGTTTGCGAAGCCCTGAAATAACCAGATGGCGTGTACCGGCTATTTTTTCCTTCTCATCGCCCGGGATGTAATTAGCATCGGTAATGTAAGTAAAGTCGCCTATCCGGAAACCCAGAACCGGCAGCTGATAATGGATAGCCCGAATGGGAATTATCGTCAGATCTCGGATCATAAAGGGTTCTGTGCCAATGGAATGAACCTCAATCTGTGGAACCCCGGGATATTTTTTCTCAGCAAATACATAAGCAAATTCCATTTTGAGAGAACGAATCACAGCTTCTTCGGCATATACATCCATGGGTCTTTGCTTCAGGTAATTGAAGGACCTGATATCGTCCAGGCCTGCTGTATGATCCTTGTGCTCATGAGTAAACAAAATGGCATCGACATTGGTTACATGTTCCCTGAGCATCTGGGTTCTAAAGTCCGGACCCGTATCGATAACAATACTCAGTCCGTTTTCTTCAATCATTACTGACGACCGAAGGCGTTTGTCCCGCGGGTCAAATGACCTGCATACCTGGCAGGGACACGCGATGACAGGTACTCCCTGCGATGTTCCTGTTCCCAAAAAGGTAACCCTCACCTGAAATTCCCTTAGATTGAACTTGACGATGCTGCTATTTCCGAATTTCTCACAGTGTAAAGTTGCAAAAATAATCGGAGCAACAAATTTATCAAACAATTTCTCCGGGTTTATTTTGTAGCTCGTCTTTTTGCTATATATGCTCTCCCTTTGAAGGAGTAAGGGTAAAACTGAACCTGGGATGAACTAAACGTTTTAATGCGTACCGGTTGTATGATGTTGTGCTTACAGACTGGAACCTTACCTATAACCCGGGCAACATAAATTTTCTTTTATCCATGATCAGGATAAGGGATTTACGTAATTTAGTGCAGTTTTTATTTTGCCATGTCGGAAGAATTCATAACAAACGGGCCTGTTTTATACCTGATGCCAACGCCTTTGGTTTCCGACCAGCCGTCGCATTTTTTCGGGGAGGTAATTTCTGAAATACTCCCGAAAATTAGATTATTTCTCGTTGAAGATGAACGCACCGCAAGGCGAAACCTGAGGAATATGGGATTCAAAGGGTCCTTCGATACCATTCGCATGATGGTACTTAACGAACATTCTTCCATGACCGTGGTTCCCGAACTGATAAAGGCGGTTACAAACCACCACATAGCAGCGTTGATGTCTGATGCAGGGTTGCCTGCCATGGCCGACCCGGGGGAGGAACTTGTTCTGGCTGCCCATAAAGCCGGTATCCGCGTAATTCCTTTGCCTGGACCTTCATCTATTTTTCTCGCCCTCATTGCATCCGGACTTAACGCTGAACAATTTGTCTTTCACGGTTACCTGCCGGTGAAGGAAAATGAAAGGACACGGCGACTGAAGCAGCTGGAACAGACAGCCAGGAGTACCGGGTACACGCAAATATTCATGGAAACACCTTACCGGAATCAGCAGATGGTGGAAGGTCTTATGAAGGCGCTTCAGCCCGATACCCTGCTTTGTATTGCTGCTGATATTACGTCTCCTTCCGAGGAAATACGCACCATGGCGGTAGCTGAATGGAAAAAAAAGCCCCCTGAAGTCAACAGGAGGCTTTGTGTATTTTTGATAGGGAAATAATCAGTCAACCCGCTCCAGAATGTACAATAAGGTGCTGTAAGGAGGTATAATCTGAAAACCTGATTTCCCATATGCTTTGTACCACGGTATGATAATCCGGCATTTTTCGCCTTTCCTGGTGAGGCGTATTCCTTTATCCCATCCTTCGATATAGCCGGCTGAACCAACCGAATAGGAAAAAGGTGTATCGGCATTGTTTTCGGCAAGTTGACGGCCATCAATCAGATACAATTTATAATTCACTTTTACAATGGTTCCTGTCGTTGGAGGATCGCCTGAACCGGCTTTGTCAATAATATGATACAAACCGTCTGCTGTTGAATCAGCCACTGTTACGGATGTGGTATCAAGGTACGCGGCTATCTGCTCTCTCTCAAAGGCATCGGGATTTTTAATGACACGCAGAAGTTCTATTTCGTATATCAGGGTTGAGTATGGTCCAACTCCCAGCCAGGGCATGCCTAGTCCGCCGTATGAAAGACTGCTCGGAATGATCATGGTGGCCTTGCTTCCTTCCTTCATCATCAGCAAACCCTCCTGAAGACCTTTTTCATACTGATTTTCCTGAAGAATATATTTCTGGGGACCATACAGATAATATTCCTGAACTATATTGTTATTAATGGCTGTCTGCTTGTCGCTGGTAGCAACAATCTTATCGGATACAATTTTCAGGGTATAGTTCATCAAAATCATATCTCCCATAAGGGGCTGAATTCCTGTACCGGTATCGGTTTCAATATAGTACAATCCACTGGCCGTTGGTTCAACCGTGATGTTATGATCCGTAAGATATTTTACCAGGAGGCGCTGCTCGTTGGCTTTGAGTTCATCCGTATTATCACTTTTATTGCAGGCCGTAAAAAATACAAAACTTGCTGTCAACAAAGCCATTAATAAAACAAGATTCTTTTTCATATTCCTTTGGTTTGATGTTCAAATTTTTGAATCAATGCATGCAAATATACACTAATGAGACGCAAAATCTTTCATCTGGGTTGCGTCTGTTTCAAGATTTTGGGAAACGGTGTCATTTTGCAGGAATGATTCGAAGCACCCTGATTTCATAGACCAGTGATGCTCTTCCGGGAATTTTGTTCTGATCGCCGGTAAGACCATGCGCCAGGTAGGGCGGTAAAATGAGCCGGGCACTGTCTCCCTGGTGGAGCAATAAAATGGCCTCCTCCAGGCCGGATTCAACTCCCCCCTGTCCGATGATAAATTCTTTTGGTCCGTCCCTGTCTGAATTGTAACAAGGAGTACCGTCTAACAGGCTCAGACGGTACGAAAGAACAGCCAGACATCCTTTGCATCCCGATGGGCCGTGTCCTTGTTCAATTATTTCGTACCAGAGCCCTGTAGCAGTTTGCTGCATTTTCCATCCCTGGCGTTCAATAAACCTGCGGATTGCTTTGTGATCTTTTTCCACCAGGTACTTGTTAACCCTCACCAGATCTTCCTCGGAGAAAGGTTTACCGGTGTTTTCCTTCGGGGCGGGATGCTTACAGCCGGCAAGGACCAGAAGAACAATGGTGAGAAGAGTGCTAAAGGTTTGAATCCCTGATTTCATCCTTGTGCTTTTGAATCAGCTCGGTAAATTTCTGTATGGCAGCTTCCAGTGGCAGAGGATATTCGCCGCCGGCAGCATGGTAATGCCCGCCACCTGAAAAATAGCGACCGGCAAAAGTGTTAACGGCAAAAGTACCTCGTGAACGAAACGAAATTTTTACATGGTCATCCTTCTCGGTAAATAGCGCTGTTACCAGCGTGCCACGTATGGAAAAGGGAAGGTTGACAAATCCCTCCGTATCACCGGGTTCATGACGGAAATCTTCCAGTTCCTTTCGTGTAAGTGCAATATAGGCGGTACGGCATTCGGGAATTACCTTCATTTTCTGATGGAGGCAATATCCCATAAGACGCATCCGTTGCTCGGAGTAAAAATCGTATACGTTCCGATAAACGGTGTCCTTGCTGAAAGGATACTGCAGAAGTTGTGCTGTTATTTCAAATGTACGCGGACGGGATGCATTGTAGCTGAAACATCCGGTATCTGTCATAATCCCGGTAAACAGATTGACAGCAATCCTGGTATCAATCAACCCTGCATCTCCGCAACCAATGATCAGATCATAAATCAGCTCGGCAGTCGAACTTCGTTCGGTATCAGATATAACCAGTATTGAAGGTATGTCCGGATCGGGATGATGATCAATCAGAACAGAAGGAATACGCGAGGTGAAAACACATGGCTCCATCTTCTTCAGCCGGTTTCTTACATTGAAATCCACCAGAAGGATCAAATCAGAAGACCGGATAATCCTGGTACATGCTTCGGGGTCATGGTCATAGAAAATAATCTGATCATGTCCTGGCAGCCATTGCAGGAAGGCAGGATCTGTATTGGGAATGAGGACAGGTACTTTGTCCTGCACTTTTTTCTCCAGATAAAGGGCCATTCCCAGAGCAGAACCGACGGCATCCCCGTCAGGATCGTAATGGGTAATAACAACCGGATGACGGGCTGAGCCGGTTAATTCCCTGAATTTCTGAATGAACTCCTCCTTGATCATCTAAAATGAGGTTTGTTACAAAATTACCAAACGTACAGGTTTTTTATGAATTGAACAACCTGACAGGATACTAAATCTTCCGGCACCATGAACGACATAGGCAAAAATGTTTATTTTTGAGGAAAACGCTACGAATTATGAACGGACGTTATACCCTTACGATTATTAAGCCTGGCGCAGTGCGGAGAAATTTCACCGGAGCGATTCTCGGAAAAATTTCTGAAGCCGGATTTCGATTTGTTGCACTGAAAATGCTGCAGATGACGGAAGCACAGGCCCGGTCCTTTTATGCTGTGCATGAAGGCAAACCGTTTTACGAAGGTCTGGTGCAGTACATGATTTCCGGCCCGGTGGTAGTTGCTATTCTCGAAAAAGAAGATGCAGTGGAAGCATACCGCAATTTCATCGGTTCCACCGATCCTTCCAAAGCCGCTGCCGGTACCATCCGACAACTATACGGTAGTGATGTCCGTGACAACGCAGTGCATGGTTCTGACAGCGATGAACATGCCCAGTTCGAGTGCAATTTCTTCTTTCCCCTGTATGAACGTTTCCCGGGCGAAAAATAAAATCAGGCAAATTGCGATGTACAATTTGCCTGATTTTGTTAAAAACTCCCTGAACTACTGCAGGTTACTACCTTGACAACTCAATCACTGTTTTAAGGGTATAGGTTGCTTCTCCTTCAGTAATCGTCTGGGTAGCTTCCCCGACAAGTTTCTTATTTTCTTTTGTTGTTAGTTTCAGGTCAAGAGTTTCACTTTCCGTAACCACGGTCAGGTTGCTACCGCTTAAGGTCCAGGTAAATGTTCCTCCTTCGTTGTCAGAACCTGTACCCCCGTCTTTAAATTCCACCCATCCCAGATCATTATCAGGAGAATCTACCTGGGACATGGTTTGAACCAGCGTTGATCCCTGATAATAGCTTATTGTGATTTTGTCAATGTTCCATTTGCCCAGAATGGAAAATTCGTCGTCTTTACTGCAGCCAAAAAGCAGCAAGGCAAAAGTTCCGAGAAGAAAAATACTGCGTAATTGTTTCATTTTGTAAGGGTTTAGGTTAATAATGATTAAATTAAATTATTTCATTTTTTTCTTTTAACGAAAATCTTTTTTTTAGGTTTCCTTTTAGGAAAAGATTATGACGAAATGGAAATTTCTGCATATTTACGGAAGAAAATAATGGTTCAATGGCAGATACTGTTCAATATGAATTCCGGAGACGTCTGAATGTTTTCGATTCGACCATGCTGGTAATGGGGTCGATGATCGGGTCAGGTATCTTTATTGTGAGTGCCAATATGGCCCGTGAACTTGCCTCGCCCGGATGGCTGCTGGTTGCCTGGGCTCTGACCGGAGTTGTGACGGTAATTGCTGCAGTAAGTTACGGAGAACTTGCAGCCATGATGCCCCAGGCTGGAGGTATTTATGTTTACCTGAGAGAAGCCTATTCTCCCTTGTTCGGATTTCTCTACGGATGGACCTTGTTTCTTGTGATACAGACCGGCACCATTGCGGCGGTGGGAATGGCTTTTGCCAAGTACCTTGGTGTGTTGATTCCCTCCATTACTGAAGCCAATATCTTTCTGGATCTTGGTGTAGTGAAGGTTACATCTGTCCATTTGGTTGCTATAGCATCCATTGTCTTTCTTACCTGGGTAAATATGAGAGGTGTTGAGGAAGGAAAGTGGGTGCAGAATATTTTCACCTTTACCAAAGCGGCCATACTGATTCTTTTTGTAGTCATTGGATTATGGGTGCTGCGTGGAACAGGTATTGCAGACCAGAATCCTCAGGGAATATGGAATACACAGGGTAATAACCCTGCTCAGCCACTCTCATCCCTCACAGGATTTGCATTGATGGCAACTCTGGCTACTGCCATGGTCGGAAGCCTCTTTTCAGCCGATGCCTGGTATAATGTAACCTTTGCTTCGGCCGAGGTGATCAATCCCAGAAAGACAATTCCAGTCAGCCTTTTTCTCGGTACTGTTATAGTGACACTTATTTATTTTCTCGTGAACGTGGTGTATCTGAAATCGCTCCCTTTACGGGGTGATCCGGAAGGCCTTACGGCAGCAGCAAGGGGCATTCAGTATGCTGCCGAAGAAAGGGTAGGTACTGCTTCCATGTACCAGATTCTGGGGAAGCCTGCTGAAATCATTATGGCACTGGCTGTAGTTATTTCAACCTTCGGCTGCAACAACGGTATAATCCTTACAGGGGCCAGAGTATACTATGCCATGGCACAGGACGGACTTTTCTTCCGCAGAACCGGTATGTTGAGCCGGCGGAATGTTCCCGCCATTGGACTGGCTGTTCAGGGTGTGTGGAGTATTCTACTATGCCTTTCAGGAACTTACAGCGATCTGCTCGACTATGTCATCTTTGCCGTGATGATTTTCAACGTCCTCATTATTTCGGCCATCTATATTCTCCGTAAAAAACGTCCCGAAGCCGAACGGCCCTACAAAGCTTTTGGCTATCCTGTGCTGCCTGCTGTATATGTTGTTTTTTCTCTTTTTGTTATGCTGATGCTTCTCTTTTATAAGCCGAAATTTACCTGGCCTGGATTGATCATTGTTCTTGTCGGTATCCCGGTGTATTTTCTCTGGAAAAGATCAGCAGAAAAAGTTTCTGCGGGATGATGCAATTTGCTTAATTTTGTTTTCATCAAGGGATTACAGTTAGTCTGGTTTTGTGCCACAAAATGACTGCAATGAACAAATGTTGCATGTTTCGTTTCTATGCAGAGCTGAATGATTTTCTGAAACCAAAATACCGGCAAACGAATTTTCCCTACCATTTCAATGGTAAACCATCGGTGAAGGACGCCATTCAGGCGATTGGAGTGCCGCATACCGAAGTAGATCTGATTCTTGTGAACGGAATTTCGGTCACCTTTGACCAGCATTTGCAGCCAGGTGATCAGATATCCGTGTATCCTGTTTTTGAAACACTGGATATTTCTGATGTAACGCATCTAAGGCCCCGGCCGCTCCGTACACCAAAATTTGTACTGGATGTTCATCTGGGCAGGTTGGCCAGATACCTCCGTCTGGCTGGATTTGACACGGTTTATGAAAATTCTTTTGATGACAATGAAATTATAGCGATTGCCAATTCACAAAAACGGATCATTCTGACCCGTGACCTTGGCATATTGAAAAACGACCATGTTACTCACGGATACTTTGTCCGGTCAGATGATCCACGCATGCAGATTCGGGAGGTGATAAACTATTTTTCATTGCATAAACTGGCTAAACCATTTTCACGTTGCACCCGTTGCAATGGTAAAGTTAGGCAGATCACCCGGAAAGAAGCCGAATCCAAAGTGAGCAAACGTACTTTTATGTATTATCGCCGTTTTTATGTTTGTACTTCCTGCGGGAAAATCTACTGGGAAGGGTCGCATGTAGGCCGCATGCAGAAATTTCTCCGGGAATTACTTGTCACGGAAGATTTTCTACATCAGGAGGGCATTGAAAAGTAATTTGTAGGTTCCTTGCATGGAAGCCCTGAATACAGGGGAAAAGGAGAACAAAACCAACTGTCCTTTCCCTTTAGTGATCAGAATAGCTGTGGGAAGTTCTGATAAAAGCTCTTCCTTGCTGCAATATCCGCTCATGAGAATATCTTTCTCGGGGAAACTGCCAACTACACGACGGTCCATATCAAAGCCGGGCACAAAAGTCCGTATTGCCGGCCGGCCACGGTAAAAAACTCCGGCTGATGAGGGCATTCCATAGGTCAAAGGATGATCAGGCAGAAAGTTCACTTTCATCAGTGACCCCGGACACACCAATCCGGCTTTGGACAGATTCTCTGAAATATCGCGGAACGGAAGAACAAATTCTTCTTTTTCTTCCTGTACTGTTTTGTCTTTTCCGGTGGTTTTTTCCTTGATTTCGAGCAGGCCTTCAAACAAACTGACAGACCTTCCCCAGGCTACAATTCTTCCTCCCTTGTTCATAAATCTGAGCACTTTTTCCAATCCTTCTTTGCCCATTCCTTTCGCATATTCAGGAGGATAATCAGCTGTCATGTAGCTGTCACTACCTCTTTTGTATTTTCCTTCCATGAGTACCGATTTATCCTGGTCAGGAATAATTAGAATATCGGCTGTAATTTCCTTTTTGGGATTCGCAAGCTCAGACAGCCGTATGATGTCATATGGTATATGGTACTGATCCAGAACATATCGTGTCCATCCGGCATCCATTTCATGGAACCAGCTTTCGACCAAAACCACGGAAGGAAGTTTAACCGGTTGCAGGAGGAAATGCTCTGAATTATCCGAAAAAAACGGTTCGTATGTAAGCGATTGAATAAGTCTGTTCAGGGCATCATAGGAGTCTTTTCCGGCTGAAATGACGAAACTGCCGGCCGGAAAGGTATTTTCCCCAAAAGTAACTGCAGTGCTGGTTCTTTCCACTTTCAGTCCGCCGGACAATGCAGTAAACACTGCAGCATAACTGCCGTTGTTGGTTGCACTGAGCCATACGGTGTTTTTACCGGAAGGGATGGATGGAGATTTTCTCAGGGAATATGGAATTACCACCTTCATGAGAGATGCATCGAGCAGGGAGTCTGTTTTTGGTATTTCGGAACATTTCAATGACCTGTGCAAGGGCAATGACCAGGTTGTAATATCATACGGCCGGATCATTTCACCTCCAGGAGTATAATGCCTTTCGGGAAATACCTGTTTTTCCATCACTTCCTTAATGAAGGGACGGAACGGCTGGGCGAGCGGTATAACAATATCTCCCTCGTGAAAACACTGGCCGTTGATTTTTATGTCGGAAGCAAGCTGGTAAATGGTGATACCGTGTTCATTAAGAAGATTTACCAGGTTCACCAGTTCGCTCTGATCAGGCTGGCAGACAGGCAGAATATAGTATGCTGGCGACTGGCTGCGGCCATTGGCCACTTCTTTTCTGCACAGGTCATTACGTAATTTAAGAATGTCGGCCCGGTAAACAGATGCCGTTCTGAGGAGTGACCAGGTTGACTCAATTTCGTACTGAACGATATCACCCAGTCGCCACCATCCGCCCGACCATGGCATTGGCATATTGATGCTCTTTTTGTATTCTCCCAGGCCTTTGCCATCAACCTGTATCTCGTTCTTCTCAATCCAAACGGGAGATGCTACATTGGCACTGGCACATTCGGTCAGCATCCCGATCATGTTTTTCCAGATAGCAGTTTCGGTTGAGCCCGGCCAGTAGTCGTCGAACAGGTATTCCTGGGTTACACCTGCCAGTCCTGCTGCAGTCATATCTTTGGCCATGGCCGAACCAAAAACCCGCATCCAGTTCCATATGGCTTCGTCCACATTTTCAGCAATCGGGTCATGTGGAGGAGGTGCAAAATAACGAACATCGGTAGCCCCCATCTGGTGCTTTTCAATCATAACCTGGGGAAACCACTTTTTACTGAACAACCGGTCAATGGCCCTGGTATCTTCCTGTGAGAGAGATATGAAATCCCGGTTGTTATCATGGCCTACATATTTGTGATAAACTCCCGGCAGCGAGCATCCTTCATATTTGGTGCCTTTGTATTTCCTGTAGTTTTCAACAACCATCTGCATTCCGTCGGGATTATGGCTTGGGACCATCATATATACCACCTGATCCAGCCAGTCCTTCATTTCGGGCTTCTGCAGGTTAATCAGATTCCAGACAATAAGTGGTGCTGACTGGGATGGTCCAACCTCTTCCGAATGCATGGAAAGGGTTGCCAGAACAAATACTTTCCCTTCTTTGATCAACTGACTGCACTCCTGATCGCTAAGATTTGCCTCCAGGGCGAGTTTCCGGTTGATCTCCCCAAGTCTTTCAAGATTTTCAATATTTTTTTCGGAAGAAATAAAAACTACATACATTTTCTTTCCCAGCGGGCTAACACCGATTTCTTCCATTTGCATGCGCGGAGATTGTTCATCCAGCTTCATCAGATAGGTAATCAGCTGGTTGTAGTCGATGAGTTCCCGGTCAGTTCCCGGTTGAAAACCAAAATACCTTGCCGGTTCAAGATTATCCGAAATTTGGCCCTGGCCGGCCACAATAGCAAACAGGATAAGGAAAGTGAACAGGAAAAATTTTTTATGCATATCAGCAGATTTTATTTCCTGCTAATATACACGTTTTGTTAAACCTGTGCCGTCTGAAAAAGCGAAAAGTTATGGATTAGTCTTTTCCTTGCGGGCGCGCAAAGCAAATAGCTCCCCTATAATGCTGTCAATCCCTTCAAAATTGAGTTCCCGGGCTTTCATAAGATCGGAATAGGCTCCGTTTTTATCATTGATTTCATATCGCAGAAGTCCACGATTATAGTAGGCAACTGCATAGGAAGGATTCAAAGCAATGGCCCTGGTATAGGCATTCAGCGCTTGCTCATAATTACCAAGGTAAAAAAGGGTTATGCCCATAATATTGAAGTTTTTGGGATCGGAAGGATTGATTTCTGCTGCGTGGGTTGCAGCCTTGAGTGATTTTACATATTGCCCGTTTTCAAAATAAAGTATGGAAAGTTTTGTACACAAGCCGGCAGTGGTGTCATTTTGCCCGATGTATTCCTTGAGCAGCTTAATGGCTTTATTGTATTGTTTGTTCTGAGCTGCCTGTTCTGCCTGCATCAATACCGTATTGTAATAATCAGCACTCATCCGGTCAGATTCAGCTTGTGTAGTTTCGAATACAGGAGACTTCTGCTGGGTTGATGCGGAAGGCTGTGCAATAAGTGCGAGCGGAATAAGAAGAATAGAAAGGATCAGGCAGGTTTTCATGGTAAATGGTTTTTGAATTTCTTTATATAAAGATACGTTGCCTTTTCACCAATGTTCCCAGTTGAAGAGTGATGTTAATTTTATAATATGATGATTTATATCATCTTTTTGCCAAAAGATCAAAAAGAAAAAGGTGCCGGAACGAATCCGACACCTTTCATCAACCCTAAATCAAACTACCAGCATTAACCTTTACCCTAAACAACTAATACTAAAGCCTATGAAAAAAACCTGTTTCTGTCTCTGCACAGAAGCATCACACCATGATACCCCTCAGCGCTTCCTGCAAGAACCTCAATGACCGGTAATTTGTCTGTACAAATATACGGGTAATTCAGATATCGGTTACTCGTTTGATGTTGAGCTTTGCTAATGAAAAAAATGATCTTTGTTTTTGTACAAGGTGATCTGAATCAATTGTATTCGGAAGGAAAATATTCAATGTATAAAATGTTTTTTGTTTTTTCGGTAATCCGGTACCGATGGTCGATACGGTGGCCGATGACCCAGACGATTTCTCCTTCCGATGTCAGGAGCCAGATTTTCTTTTTCAGGGGCACTGGTATCTTTTTATCGGTAAAAAAGTCGCTGATTTTTTTACTTCCTTTCATTCCCAGGGGATAAAAAGAATCCCCCGGCCTCCATTTACGCAAAATCAGCGGAAACTGAAGTTTATCGTAATCGAGTGAAGCCACCAGGGGGGAATCAGGCAGCAGATATCCGCGCGGTCTGGGGAAGTAAACGAATTTCATGTTCACGGGGAATGTCAGAGCGTGCGTATCTTTCTCAATCACATATTCTTCATCGGCGGGTTCCTTTAGTTCTTCAATGTAAAGGCTGTCCCGGTCTTTGGTTATCTTGTGGGAAGATGAGCAAAAGATTTTTCCTGACTGGGCGTTCAGGTTCGAAAAGACTGCATTGATCGTATCGGGGTGAAAATGGAAGGAAGCGAGGTATTCCGTCAGGAGATTTCTGGCGTCGGGCCATTGGTTCAGGCGGGAAATGCTGATCCGTACTATCCCATTTTCAAAAGCAATGACATCGTTCGTAAACTCCCGGATTCTTTGGGAACAGATCTGGTAACTGTTATCAAGTTTTTTCATGGCCTGGAGCAAATTTTCCGTAGCCCCGGGATAAATGGATTCGAAAAGGGGGATCAGACGGTGGCGGATTTTATTGCGCAAATACTTTTCAGTGGGGTTGGAGGAGTCTTCTCTCCAGGCGACAGCGTTCCGTGTGGCATACTCTTCAATTTCAACCCTGGTGGCAAAGAGGAGAGGGCGGATAAAGACACCCTGCATAGCGGGCATTCCCGCAAGACCTTTGATTCCAGAGCCTCTGGCCAGGTTGATGAAAAATGTCTCAGCCTGGTCATCAAGGTGGTGGGCCATGGCAACCTGTGTATAACCATGCTGCTTGCAGAGTTCATTGAACCAACCGTAACGCAGTTCACGGGCTGCCATCTGGATGGAAATTCCCTTCAGGAGAGCGTGGCGTTCTGTATCAAAACGTTTAAGGTGGAAAGGAATTCCGTGGTTTTCAGTCCATTTTTTCACAAATGCCTCATCATCGTCTGATTCTTTGCCCCGCAGCTGGAAATTGCAGTGGGCAATTCCCTGAACCCGTCCGAGACGATGCATGGCATGAGCCATTACCATGGAATCAATTCCTCCGCTTACAGCCAGAAGTATTTTAGAACTGGCTGTGAAGAATCGGTTTTCGTCAGCAAAAGACAACAGACCACTAATAAATGGGTCTTCCTGAGGAGAGGGATGCTTCGGTTTCACCTGAAGACAATTTTATCGATAACATGCCCGCCAGCAGCAGCATTCAGCCGGGAGGTCAGTTGTTCCCGCATCATAAATACTTCATTGCGGATAACGGCCGAATCAAATTCCACAAAAAGAATTCCGTTGCGGATATAGGTTTTAACCGTATGAGAGCATATATATGAACCCACAACTTCATCCCATGCATTCAGAATCCGGGCCTCTTTGATCTTCCTCCCGATCTGAAATTCCGACAGCAGATCTTCCAGTATCTGACCAATATGTTGCGTTTCACTTCGTCTCATCCGACGATTCAATTAGATGGATGCCCTGGTTGCTGACCTCAAAGATACGGTAATTGCTTCGGGTTTCGTTAATAAAGGTTCGTATCCGGTTCCGGTTTGTGTCGGCGATGAATATCTGACCAAAGTGATCATCCGCTACCAGATGGATGATTTTCTGCACCCTGTCGTCATCAAACTTATCAAAAATGTCGTCAAGCAGCAAAAGAGGCTGTTGGCCGTTCCACTGTCGTATAAAGTCTGATTCGGCCAGTTTAAGGGCAACCAGAAAGGTTTTTTGCTGACCCTGGGAACCGAACCTTCTCAGCATATGATCTTCGAGGTCAAGCAGCAAATCGTCCTTATGAATTCCTATGGTTGTGTATTGTAAAATGAGGTCTTTTTCAAAGTTCCGGCGAAGAAGTTCACCAAAATCTCCTTCTGCCAGATGGGATTGATAACTCATTCGAACCTGCTCTCTGTCGTAGGAAATCGTGCTGTAATACTTCTGAAATACCGGTACAAGTTCGCTGATAAATTGTTTTCTTTTCTCAAATATCCGCTTTCCGGCGGGAATGAGTCTCATATCCCATACTTCCGCATCCCCGTAATGAGCAGGTCCTTTTGATGCCAAGTGCTTCAGAAGGGCATTCCTCTGGGTGAGGATGTGGTTGTATGTTATCAGATCGTTGAGGTATTCATGGTCAAATTGGGCGATAACTGCATTCATAAAACGGCGTCTTTCATCACTTCCTTCACGGATCAGTGCTGAATCCTCTGGTGTAACAACAACCACCGGCAGAAAACCAATATGCTCCGAAAGTTTTTGGTATTCTTTCCGGTTGCGGCGGAATTGTTTTTTCTGATGCCGCTTTACTCCGCAGGTTATATATTCTTCGGCTCCTTCCCTTTCAAACCATCCTTCTATCAGCATAAACTCTTCCCCATGACGTATGTTTTGTGTATCAACGGGGTTAAAGTAGCTTTTGGTCATGCAGAGGTAATGAATGGCGTCCAGAAGATTGGTTTTGCCAATCCCATTCTGACCGGTAATAATATTGATTTTGGGACTGAATTCGACAGTTGCTTCCCCGAAATTCTTGAAATTGACCAGTGATAACTGTTGCAGATGCATACGAACCATGTCTGATGCAAAGGTAGAAAACATCAGGGAATCTGACTTCCGAAAATTTGTATCATTGTTATTAAAAAATTTCGCTAAACGGGTTAAAAAATATACTTTTGCGGTTGCCTCAAAAAACTGAAAAAAATAGTTCTATGGTCAAAGTAAAAAAAGAAGACAACGCACCAAAAGGTGTTGAAACGGTCGATACTGCGCTTACAAAGACGGAAAAATTCATTGAACAAAACCAGAAATTGCTGACAACGATTGCTCTGGTCATACTGGGATTGGCAGCAGCTTATATGGCACTCCGCCGGTTTGTTCTTCAGCCGAGGGAATCGGATGCCCAAAGAGAAATGTATGTGGCACAGGATTATTTTGCCCAGGATTCTTTCCGTTTGGCTCTGGAAGGCGACGGGAACCATCTTGGATTTCTTGATATAATTGATAACTATAGTTTTACGAAATCAGCCCGCCTGTCAAAATATTATGCCGGATTATCCTATCTGCATATGGGCGATTTTGACGAAGCGATCCGTTATCTGAAAAAATTCAGTACCAGCAGTAAGATGATCCAGAGTATGGCATACGGTGCACTGGGAGATGCTTACAGCGAGAAAGAAGAATATGAAAATGCCCTTCAATATTATACGAAGGCAGCCAACGTATCGGCCAACCAGCTTACTACCCCCATCTATCTGATGAAGGCAGCCCTGATTTATGAAACACAGGGCAACAACAAAGAAGCACTGGCCATTTACGAAAGGATCAAAAAGGATTTTCCCCAATCGAGCGAAAGCAACACAATTGATAAATATATTGCCCGTGTAAAGGCAAAAATGGAACAGTAATCCGTTTTTTCAGAATCTTTTACACAACCGATAATGGCCACTGCAGGAAAAAATCTCTCCGATTTTGGGAATGAACCTTTACCGGATGCAAAGGGATTTCGGTTTGGAATTGTTGTGGCTGAATGGAACCGGGAAGTGACCGGAAAACTTCTTGAAGGTGCCGTGAATACATTGCTCCAATGTGGAGCCTCAGAAAAAGATATTCAGATCATACGTGTGCCCGGCACTTTTGAGCTTCCGCTTGGAGCCACCTGGCTCGCTGAAGAAGGGAAGTCCGATGCGGTGATATGCCTCGGTTGCGTTATCCAGGGAGAAACTCCTCACTTTACCTATATCTGTCAGGGTGTAACCCAGGGTATTACAGAACTGAATCTCCGGTACAAAATCCCTTTTGTTTTCGGAGTGCTGACCACACTTAACCTTCAGCAGGCGATTGACCGTGCCGGGGGAAAGTATGGGAACAAGGGCGATGAAGCTGCCTTAACGGCACTGAAGATGCTGGAGGTCAGGAAAAATCTAAAGCATTAGAATTATCTCCGACTTAAAAGAATCATTTCTTTTTCCTGCCGGTCGGAAGTTGTTTGCCTGCCTGCTGACGCTTGGCAGCTTCTTCCAGAGCCATCTGGAACCGCGATTTTTTCACCGGTTTTTTCCTGTTTTCGTTGAGTTTTGCCAAAAGTTCTTCTTCATTGATCATCTTTTTGAACAGGTAGTTCTGTCCGAATGTGATAACATTGGTTAGGAAGTAATAATAGGTGAGGGCAGCCGAGAAATTATTCAGGAAAAACATGAACATTACCGGCATGATATACATCATGGTCTGCATACCCGGCATCTGTGTGGAAGATGCTGATGCCTGATTGTTCATTTTGATAGACATTAGGGTGGTGACAGTCATCAGGATGGTAAACAGACTGATGTGGTTGCCATAAATATTGCTAAGAATAGGAATGTGGGTTGACCAGCTGTAGATAGAGTCATAGGTCGAAAGGTCGGTAGCCCATAGGAAGCCCTGCTGGCGTAATTCGAAAGAGGTGGGGAAGAACCGGAACATGGCAAAGAGTATCGGGAATTGAAGTAACATTGGCAGGCATCCTCCCATGGGATTGACCCCTGCCTTCTTGTATAGGTTCATGGTAGCCTGCTGGCGTTCCATGGCTTTTTCCTTGGGTATTTTTGCATTGATTTCATCAATCATCGGCTTCAATACGCGCATTTTGGCCATGGAGAGATAACTGCGGTAGGTAAGGGGTAACAATGCCGATTTAATGATAATGGTAAGAATCAGGATAATGATTCCGTAATTATGAATAAACCGGTTCAGGAAATTGAAAATAGGAATAATGACAAACTGGTTGATCCATTTGACGATCCATTTACCCAGAATGACTAATTCCTGAAGGTCATCCCCTTCTTTTTTCAGTGTATTAAAATGGTTGGGACCGAAATAGAATGACAACCCAATGGTATTGTCGGCGTTGGGGTTATAAGGGACACCCAGCACAGTGGAAAACTTTCTCAGATAAGGGCTTGGCTCGGGAATATGCACAGAAGTGACCTGTCCGTTGGAAAAGCTTTCGTCGGCAATGAGAACAGAGGCAAAGAACTGCTGTTTAAATGCCACCCACTTCACTTTTACATTGAGCTCGGCAGTACTTTCTCCCTTTTTTGATCGTGGATTCAGACTTTCCACATCACCTCCGGTATATTTATAAAAGATGGTTGTATAATTATCTTCATTCTGCCGGCCTTTTTCAAGTTGGGGTATATAGGCCTGCCACTCGAGATCCAGCGAATTGATATTCTGGGCGATAATATCCTGAAGGCCGACGGTCTTAACATCAAGATTAACGCGGTAGGATCCGGGTTTCAATGAGTAAACGTATTCAAGATACTTGTTTTCGCCAATGCTCACGCGGAGGGGAAGCACAACGGAATCTTTTGTAGCAATGAATGTCCTTTGGTTCACCAGAGGTGTAAAAATCAGGTCCTGGGTTGAAACTTTACGGTTCTGGGCAAAAAAACCAAAGGAAAACACAGTGGAATCCCCATCAAAAAGTACAAGAGGCAGGGAATCGTACCGGCGGTATTTTTTTATCGTGACGGAATAAGGGCGCGCTCCACGGGTTGAAATAACCAGCCGGATCAGATCGTTTTCCAATGTAATGAATTCCGGTGTTCCTTCTGTAGCGGAGGCAAAAGGACCGAATTTTTCCTGCTTCTCAATGGCCTGTTCTTTTAATACCTCCGGTGATGACGCCTTTAGAAGGGAATCGGTCTGAAAGGTTTTTGCTTTTTCTTCCTGCTGAGCCTGCTGCAAGGCGGCAATGGAATCAGCCCTGTGCCTGGCTGCTTCCATTTCTTCCTTCGAAGGTTTGTTAATTATGCTAAAAACAATAAAAATTAGACCAATTAAAATAAGTCCTATAACTGTGTTTCTATCCATGCTGCAAATTCCCCATGATTTTTTTTACATCCGTTTATATTCTTCAGGACGGAACCCTGGTAGTATCTTTTTTCATTGATTTTTCCCGTCCGGTCTTTTCTTTGTATTCAAGAGCGGCTTTGACGAACGCCACAAAAAGCGGATGGGGTTCCTTCACGGTTGACCTGTATTCGGGGTGGAATTGAACTCCGACGAACCAGGGGTGTGAAGGGATTTCCATTATTTCGACAAGGTTGGTATCGGGGTTGATTCCGGTTGCTATCATTCCGGCCTTTTCAAAGGCTTTCAGGAATTGGTTGTTGAATTCAAAACGATGCCGGTGGCGTTCACTTACCTTAACTTTACCATAGGCTTCCCATGCCAGGGAACCTTTTTTGATATTGCAGGGGTAAGCGCCCAGTCGCATGGTTCCTCCCTTGTTGGTGATGCCTTTTTGGTCTTCCATCAGGTCAATAACAGGGTAAGGGGTGTTTCGGACAATTTCGGTTGAGTGAGCTTCCTTTAAACCAAGTACATTTCTGGCAAATTCAATAACGGCACATTGCATTCCGAGGCATACACCGAAATAAGGAATATGGTTTTCACGTGCATATTGTGCTGCGAGTATTTTCCCCTCAATCCCACGATCCCCGAATCCGGGTGCAACCAGAATGCCGTTCAAAGAACCCAGCAATTCGTTAACATCTCCCTTTTCAATATCTTCCGAATGAATGAACTGCAGATCCACCTTGCAGCGGTTCATGGCGCCGGCATGAACAAATGCTTCATTGATCGATTTATAGGAATCGTGCAACTCAACATATTTTCCCACGAGGCCTATCTTGACAACCGAATTGGGATTCTTGATACGGTTCACAAAGTCTTTCCATTCCTTAAGCTGTGGATTTTCTTTGGGAGGGAGATTTAGCTTCTTCAGTACGATCAGATCAAATTTCTCTTTCTGCAAAAGGAGAGGGACTTCATAAATGGTGGAAACATCAATGCTTTGCATAACGGCTTCCATTTCCACGTTGCAGAAAAGGGCCACTTTTTTTCGGATATCGGTGGTCAGATTTTTTTCAGTACGGAGTACAAGGATGTCGGGCTGGATTCCATTTTCGAGCAATGCCTTCACGGAATGCTGTGTGGGTTTTGTTTTCAGTTCACCGGTAGCGGAGAGATAGGGGACAAGGGTCAGGTGCACTACCAGACAATTTCCCGGGCCAAGGTCCCATTTCAGCTGACGAACAGCTTCAATGAAGGGAAGTGATTCAATATCACCGACGGTACCGCCAATTTCGGTGATCACAACATCGTACTTGTTGTTGCCTCCGAGCAGTTTAATACGGCGTTTGATTTCATCGGTAATATGGGGGATGATTTGAACGGTCTTCCCAAGAAAGTCGCCTCTTCGTTCCTTATTGATGACACTCTGGTAAATGCGGCCTGTGGTAACATTATTGGCCTGGGTAGTGTGAATTCCTGTAAAACGCTCATAATGACCCAAGTCGAGGTCTGTTTCTGCTCCGTCTTCCGTAACATAGCATTCTCCATGCTCATATGGATTCAGAGTTCCCGGATCTACGTTAATATAGGGATCCAGCTTCTGTATAGTGACATTATACCCGTGAGCCTGGAGCAGCCTTCCCAGCGAGGCAGAAATAATTCCTTTCCCAAGCGAGGATGTTACTCCTCCGGTTACAAATATGTATTTTGTTGCCACTGCCTTATATTTTTATGCACATTCTCAGCAGAAACCATTTGTCACGATTCAGAAATATGCATATCGATGATGCGGATTTTTTCCTCGAGTTCGGTAATTCTTGCCTTGGCATCATCAATCTTTTTCTGCACTTCACTGATCATTGACTCGGCATTTTTTGACTTGATGAAGAATCCTATATTGTTTTCCCAAAGCGAAATTTCGTTTTCCAATTGTTTTAGCTTTCCGATCAGGCGTTCACGTTCGGCTTTTATTTTCTGGTTTCCTCTTGGCTTTTGCTGCAAGGCATCGAGGCGGTTTCTGAAGCGAAGCAGATTCTTTCTTTCATCGTCCATTTTCAGCCCTTCAAAATGCCGGGTGATGGCTTCCTTATAACGTTGCTGTACCTGTTCCTTATCTTTCAAAGGAACAAAACCAATTTCAGCCCAGCGCCTCTGGAAGTCTTTCAGATTGCGGAAATTTTCTTCCACGCTTTCCACAGGCTGGTACTTTTCAATTTCTTCAATCAGTTCCAGTTTTTTCTTCAGATTTTCTTCGTACTGGCTGTCAATTCCCGCGTAATATGCTGCTTTCCGGTTGAAAAACTCATCACAGGCAGCACGGAAACGTTTCCAGATGGCATCGGCATATCTCCGCGGAACTGGTCCTATTTCCTTCCACCGTTTCTGGATGTTGATCAGATCTTCGGTGGTTTTTTTCCACTCATTACTGTCTTTAAGAGCTTCTGCCTGCAGGCATAGCTCAGTTTTCAGCTGCAGGTTGTTGTGTTGTTCTTCCTTCATTTTCTGGAGGAACTCACGCCTCCGGCGGAAGAAATCATCGCAGGCGGCACGGAAACGCTGATATATTTTCTGGTTTTCCTTTCTCGGGGCAAAGCCTATCGTTTTCCATACCTGTTGCAGATCGAGTATCTCGCGGTAGCGCTTTTCCCATTCTTTCATACTGCTGATACCCGATGCGGCTATTTCTTCAGCTTTTTCACAGAGGGCCGTCTTCTGTTCCAGATTCTTGACCTGCTGTGATTTCAGACTTTCGTAATATTCGTGATGCCGCTTGTTAATCTTGGAAGTTATTTCCTTAAAACGGTTCCAGATTTCTTCGCGCATTTCATGAGGAACGGGACCTGTGTCGCGCCACTCCTCGTGTAGTTCCTGAAGGATTCTGAAAGCCTTTGGCACATCCGGTTCCAGAAGCAGTTCTTCGGCGCGTTCACATAAGCTGATCTTTGTTTCCAGATTCTTCTTGAAGTCGAGATCGCGCAGTTCCTTATTCAGCTTGATATAGTCATAGAAAACTTCCACATGGTGGTTGTAGGTTTCCCACAGATCCTTGACATTCTGCTGTGGTACAGGACCAATGCTACGCCACCGCTTCTGCAGTTCCCTGAATTCCTGAAAAGTTGCATTGATTGATTCACTCCGGTTAACCAGTTCTTTAATCTCTTCAATTATCTGGTATTTGGCTTTCAGGTTTTCCTGCTTTTCTTCTTCCAGCTTACGGTTGTATTCAGCCCGCAATTCGCGGTACTGATGAAAAACTTCCTTGAATTCAACTTCCAGTGGGTCTTCTTCGGGACGGAAATCTTCCATATTGCCGCCTTCTTCGATGAATTTCTTCCGGCGACGTTCATTTTCGATCTTATGTTTCTTGTAGAAGTTTATTTTAATCAGGTCAGCTTCATCTCCAATCTGATGAATGGGTGTGTTGGTAATCAAATTTTTAAGTGCCTGAAGGAGTTCTGCCCTGTCAAGCCGCGAATAGTCGGCCGCTTCAGCAGCCTTTGCCAGATCTTCGTGCACCCCTTCAAAATCATCAGCATGTTCGGGCAATAAACCTTCGTGCTCCGTTAAAAGGTCCTCATCGGGCAAAATTTCACCTGCCGGATCAGAACGGACTTCCGTAACAACAGTTGTTAATTCTTCGTTCTCTGCAGCCGAAGAATCAGTATCAGTCCCGGATTCGGAAGAAACCGGATCTGCTATATCATCAGGATTCATTACCGGCCCTTCAGGTATACCCCCATGTTCCTGACGAGGATCCTCATTCAGTTTTGCTTCATCCATAAGTGTGCTTCCACAAATTCCGTTGCGAAAATATACATTTGAGCTTTAAAACTCAAAGAATTTTCGTCAATTAAGCCGCAAATTTAAGCAAAAAAAAAGAGGCAGGGAAAGAGGTATCATTTTTTTCCCTGCCACCTGACGGTTTTCCGGAAGAATCTCCCGTCGATATAATATCCCTTAGTATTATTAGTTAATGTGGATTTCCCTCGGAGCCTTTTTAACTGCTTCCGGTTTTTTGGGAAGTCGAATTTTTAATATTCCATTTTCATGCGCAGCCTCAATTTTTTCGGTGTCAATGTCGTCGCTCAGTTCAAAAAAGCGCGAAAATTCACCTCCGGCAAATTCTCTGCGGTGATAAACCGAGTTTTCTTGATTTTCCTCCTTGTGTTGTCCTTTTATGGCCAGCACATGATCTTCCACGGACAAAGAAATATCTTTCTTATCGAACCCCGGTACACTTAATTCCATCTGGTATTCCGATTCGGTTTCACGCACATTGACCATCGGCCTAAAAACCGGAGTGAATTCAGGCAGAAAAGGGCTGGTAAAGAACGAATCAAACATATCCGACAGGGTACGGAATTCATTCCTGAAAGCATGGTTGCTATCGGGACGGAAACGAACAATTGTCATAGCTGTAAATTTTAATGGTTTAACATTTATTTTTCTGCCTATGCATTCTCAAATACTGTTCCGGATATTTTTCTTGCCATCAGGGCAGTCAGATGTGAATTTATAAGGACAAAATGACATAATCATTATTAAAAACAATGTCAAAATGACACTTTAAGCTAATCTGGTTAAAACAACCCAAGTTCAATAACGGAAAGCTATCGGACAAGGCGAAAATTGAAACGCGAAACAGCAGAGCGCGCTACCGTATTTCCTTTTGTTTTGGGTAACTTTGCGAAAAAGAAAAAAGGAATATGCGCATCGACATTCTGACCATATTTCCATCCATGTTCCGTGGACCGTTTGATGAATCCATTATTAAGCGGGCCCGGGAAAAAGGACTGGTTGAGATCCACCTGCACAATATCCGTGATTTTGCAACCGACAGGCATAAACGGGTTGATGACTATCCGTTCAGCGGAGGAGGGGGGATGGTTATGATGGTGGAGCCCATTCACAGAGCGATTGAGTTTCTGAAATCGGAACGTAATTATGATGAAGTCATTTATACCACCCCCGACGGGATTCCCTTTAGTCAACCTCTGGCCAACCGTCTTTCCATGTGTCAAAATCTGATTATACTCTGTGGGCACTACAAGGGGGTGGACCAACGGATTCGTGACCATCTTGTAACCATGGAAATTTCGATAGGAGACTATGTACTCAGCGGAGGAGAGTTGCCAGCAGCTGTAATTACTGATGCCCTGGTGCGTTTGATTCCCGGTGCTATTTCCGATGAGACTTCTGCTCTGACAGATTCTTTTCAGGATAACCTTCTTGCTCCACCGGTTTACACCCGTCCAGCCGATTACATGGGATGGAAGGTACCGGAAATTTTGCTGAGCGGAAACGACAAGCAGATTGAACAATGGAAAATGGAGCAGGCATTGGAGCGAACCAAAAGATTGAGGCCGCATTTGCTCAGAGCACTGGAAAAAGAGGAAGACAGAACAAAAAAGGACTAAATCCGGACAAACACGGAAAGGTCAAACTTCAGTGATACGGAGGAATAGAAAAAGCTGGAAGCAAAAGCTGGTTCAGTTTTTACATGGATTTCTTATCATCTCAAAATCTTCCTCACAAAGGCCACAGTAAAGTAACTCATCATGAATACTCCCGTGAATCCTTCGAGAGCAGACAACAGGCGGGTAAGGCCCTGGGGATAAACATCACCGTACCCGATGGTAAAGAAAGTGATGGCGCTGTGATAAAATGACTGGGAGAGCATAGACAGATGATCAGGGTTGTTGACTGCCGACTGCGTATGTCCCAGATGGAGCAGTTCGGCCAGGTAGAAAAGGATTCCAAAGCCAAACCAGAAAGCAATGACACTTACCAGCACCCGTCCCGGAGCGGTGGCATACAAACCAATTTTATCAAACACCAGCCACTTGAAAACGTACACTGGATATTCCCAGAGGGCTGACCATGGATTTTTCGCAATGCGTTCTTTTCGGTCAGCCAGGGCTTCGTACCTTCTGAACAAAACATAAGCGCGGTCTTCGTATGAAAAGCGTCCCGTGGCATTAAAATTTAGTTTCAATATCCTGAACTGTTCCGAGATCTCCCTTTCGGTAGCCTGTTCCTGCGACAGAATCATGGAAGGGAGGTTATTCGCAAACCAGTCGATATAGATTCTTCCCGGCAAACGCATACCGCTGATCTTCAGCGTGCGGATGGCAACAGGAGAATCATAGGGCGTGAGGTCAATTATATCCCGGATTACAGTATCAGATAGATCTACGAGTGCAGCTTCCTGCATGCGAAGGTCAACATAGTCGTTCATCTGGCAGGAACGGAGTGAAAGATGCCGTATGCGCGCTTTCTGGAAAGTAATGGTTCCTTTCCCGAAATCGGTCCCGTCAAAAAATACTTCTGCCTCAGGATATAGTGCCTGCTCAAAGGAAAACAATCCTTCCCCTACCGATGCTTTTCTGAAAAGCAATTTTCCGCCTTTAAGTTCACTTCCCTCAAAGGTTACCTCTCCATTACCGAAACTGCTCCGGTTAAAATTTATCCGGCTTTCGTTGAATTCGGCCATCCGGAAATCCACCTTTCCGTTGCCGAATTCCGTCCGCTCAAAGCTGATTTCACCCCCGCCAAATTTGGCGTAATGAAAGTCAACTTTTCCCTGGCCAAAACGCGCAACCTTAAAGGAAACCGTTCCCTGTCCGAACGAGGAATTGATAAACGACACATCCCCGTCGCCAAAATCGGTATTGACAAACAATACCTCTCCGTCCCCGAAACTGGTGTATTGAAAATCCTTGGATCCCGTATGGAATTTGCTGTTTTTGAACGAAATCTGGCCTTTTCCGAAACGGCAGTTGGCAAAATCAATGTTACCGTTGCGGAAAAGTACGTAGCTCATGTTCAGACTGCAGTCAGCAAAACTGGCTGAGTTGAAAGATACCATCCCTCGGGCAAATACTGTCGCTTCAAAATCCACAGTATCCCCGCTGAATTCGGCAAAACTGAAATCAATGCGCGAACTGCAGTTGAAAAAGGACCTTCGCGCTGAAAATGCCCCCAGTTTTACATAGGATTTAGCTTCCAACTTTTGCAGGCTGCGGTATTCCGTCAGGGAAAACTTCTCAATGAAGCATTCGCTGAGATTAATATCCCTGCCTTCCCTGATCATTTGGTAAATCATTTCTGCCGGAGCATATCCGTAATATTCTTCCAGTGTCTTTTCCTTTTCAGGATCCGTATAGACGATCCGGACAGTTCCCGGCCAGATCAGTCCTCCGGAAGTCCTGTAGGGTGCATCAGTTATTCTGACTTCAAAGTCAGTGAATTCAGTAAACATATGGAAAGCTTATTAACATGCATGCAATAAACCAAGGTATAATTTTCCTTTTTTGCTTCAGTATTGTCATTTCTCCTTTTTCTGTTTTTTTCTCTTTCCTTCCTCCCAAAGGTTGGCGATATCAGCTGCGCCGGCAAACTTCCCTGAAATCGCAGAACAGGCAGAAGTTCTTCTGGTTGGTTTGGGTAAAGGGCACGGAGGGATTGGATATTTCAAGTAGAAGCTGTTGAAGTCTTTCCCCGAATTCCTTCATGAACGGTGAAAAATCATCAATTGTTTGTCCGGCATTTTTGGTTCCGGGTTCTTTCAAAACGATGGCCGGTTCGTACTTTTCAGCAAACATCTCTCTCAGGAAATAGACAGCGGGTTTAACCTTTTCCTGCTTGGCTGACGTATAAAGATAGCAATAAAAGCAAATTTGGAAAGCAAACCGCAGGTCCTTACCATGTTCTGAAGTAAAAAGCATGTTCAAACCGGAAAAGGATTTCATTTCCCCGCCGGTTTTATAGTCAATGATGATGGTTGTTCCGTTATGGCTGATGATGCGGTCGGCATTTCCTCCGAGCATGAACCCTTTCATTTGCTGGTTCCCGGGTAAATCAATAAAGCCGGAAAGCGGCTGTTCCAATCCGGTAAGGATATAGGGACAGAAACGCCGGTCGGTTTCAAGAACTTTTACAGCATATTCTTTCAGTACGTTGCTGATGATAATAAACTGTCCTTCCGGTTCAACGGGTTGATCAGCAGCCAGATGTTTGTAAATATGTTTTCGCAAGGCGGAATCAACGGCATTGCTGATATGTTCATTGCTTATTCCGGAAATTACTTCTTCCGTAATGTTTTTGTTCATAAATCCTCTGTACAGGGAGCGCATGGTTTCATGAAAGAGTGTCCCAAAAATGCCTGCATCAGGCTCTTCGGTAAGTTCTTCTCCGGGTTTGACCCGGGCAATATGTCGGAAGAAAAAGAGAAGAGGACACTGGATATAATCGGCCAGTGCAGAAGGGGAAAAGCGGCTTCCATTACGGGATGTGAAAAGGGAAAGACGTTCCAGCACCTCGGGGCCTTTTGTAATGACAATTGGTTTGGGAGACTGAAAGCTCACATTCATTCGGGACGTGTTGAGGGAAACATTACAGGGCTGTTCATAGAGGAGCTGGTAAGCAAAGCGGCTCATTTTTCCCGAATCGAACCCGGAAGCTGAAGTGTTCCATAGAATTTCCACCCTGCGGGCCCGTTGCAGGAGACGGTAAAAATAATATGCATATACGGCATCCTGGTGCTCAGCTGTGGGCATGCCAAATCCATACCGCAGATTCTGCGGAATAAAGGATGATGGCTGTGTGGTTCGGGGAAGGACTCCTTCATTGGCGGGCAGAATGACGATGTTTTCGAAGTCGAGGTTTCTTGTTTCCAGAAGTCCGAGAATCTGCAATCCCTGAAGAGGTTCGCCAGAAAGCGGTACGTGCAGATTTTGCAGAATATTTCTCAGCATACGTATGTAGGTCTCAGGCAGCAGTTGTCCGGCTGACTCCGGGAGTAGATCTTCCAGATGCTGCAGTGCAAGATAGATGGTTAGAATAGTTTCACCTTCGATTGTCGCAAGAGGATTGATGGCATCGTTATCCACGTTTTTCTGATAAAACTGAACCAGAATGTCTTTCAACCTGGCTGGTATGGTTCGTGTATCAGTTAAGGGGGCAAAGATAACCTTCATGGAGTCGGAACTGCACAGCAATTCTGCCGGTACACGGATCATCTTTAAGGTGATGATTTGTTGCAGATTTTCTTCTTTCTCCACTTTCAGACTGTCAAGAAGCGGGTGATGGAGCAGAGAAAATACATGGCGGTAATAGTAACAGGGTTTACCCTTATGTTCTTTACAACTTCTCTGAAGTTCAAGCCATTGAAAGAGGAAGGTGTAAATCGGTGACTCCCTTACCGGAAAGCCGATGCTTACATTGTAGGCATTGCATTGCTCAGGAAGAGTTTGAAGGAGGGGAATCAGAAGGTTCTCGTCAGCAAGTACGATGGCGGTGGAGAGGGGAGTATCAGAACCCGACAACATACTGAAAGCCGATCGTCCTGCCGATGCAGCAAGCCCTGTGTATGAGGGCAGACCTGTTATCTGCACATCCGGCCTGGATTTTGTAAATTCCGAATGCGGAGTGAAATCATCGGGAGAAGGAAATTCTTCTCTGTTTTTTCTAAGGAAAAAGCCGGCTTCATGCCAGGTGTTGTCAATATACCATGGATCCGTATCCCAGTAGAAAGATGCTTTTCCTGCCTTTCTTAGAATACTGAACAGCTTCCTTTCACAGGCATTTAGGGCATTAAAACCAATACAGCAATGATGACCCGGCAAAAAGGGCTCCACATCCAGCGATTCCAGTTTTGTTATCGCTTCGCGGGAATTCATTCCTTCATAGGCAATTCCTTCAGCCGATAACTTTTCTCTGAAACGGTGATACAAGGGATACAGGTTGTTCCAGAAGGCAAGGAATTTTTCTTTCTCCTCAGAATTTCGGGCCGAAACCAGGTTTTTCCAAAATGTATTCAGGCCTGCATATTGATCTTCTTCTGGTGGAAAGAGCTGATCAATTTCTTTGAGGTCAGTAAGGTTGCGGAATAACTGACCAGCATCCACCAGGTATTTGTCGGTATCGTCAAAGTCATGCAGGAGGATTTCTCCCCAGGTAACAAATTCATCAATGCTTTCAGCATCTTTGTTGAAAATCTCCTTGTATGCATCATATAGTCTGAAAAGGAGAGGAAGCGATTCAGGAACGACATAACCTGTAATGCGGCTGAACAGTTCGTTAATGGTAAAACTTTCCGGCATAAGCACAGGCTTTTCAATTAATTCGCCGAGGTATTTGCGGAAAAAGAATACCGAACGCCGGTTGGGAAATACCAGAACCACATCGCCGGTTTTATGATGGCTGTATATGTGCTCGGCTACTTCTTTCAGAAAGTGATTGGGCATAGTAGGGTCAATGATTTTAATTATTTACATTTTTTGTACAAACGTCCCTGCCAGGTCTGCTTCTCTTCAAGCAATTGTTCAAACCTGCGCTGAATTTCGTCATACCGTATGGCACCCCAGCCTGGGTTCACAAGAAACCGGGGAGGCACTTCCGAGGCAATCCGTTCTATTACTATATACGGATTGAGCCTTTCGGCAAGCTGAACCATCAGATTCAGGTACTCCTCAAGCGAGGGAAGGTAAATGGGGTATGCATTCTTTCTGTAATCTTCAGCCAGTTTCGTGTTTTCAAAAATCTGAAGCTGGTGGAATTTAACCGTATCGAGGGGTAGGTCCGCAATAATACGGATATCTTCCAATATAGTCTCATTATTTTCACCCGGTAAACCAACGATAAAATGAGCTCCGGCAGGGAGATTCCTTTGTCTGGTGAGTTCAAGAGCCTTTTCTGCTTCACTGAACGTATGCATACGGTTAATCCGCTGCAATGTTTCATCGCGAACCGATTCGATTCCGTATTCAATTGCTACATAGTATTTTTCCGACAGGGAAGCAAGGTAATCGAGCACGGAGGCATCAACACAATCGGGCCGTGTGCTGATGATAAGACCGATTACGCCTTCACAGGACAGAGCTTCTTCGTATAGTTTTTTTAGCCGCGGAAGAGGAGCATAGGTATTGGAATAGGTCTGAAAATAAGCAAGATATTTACCCGCTCTTCGGTAACGGAAGCGGTGAAAACGGATTCCTTCGGTGATTTGCTGTTTAATTGGGAGTGAGGGCTGGCAGTAGGATGGGTTGAAAGCGTCGTTATTGCAGAAAATGCATCCTCCGGTACCTTTTTTGCCGTCACGGTTGGGGCAGGTCAGTCCGGCATCAACCGAAACTTTCTGAACCCTGCCGCCAAATAGCCTGCGGAAATAATCGGGGTATGCCTGGAAGCGTCTTTCCGTTCCCCAAGGATATGTCGTTTTTCCTTTCATAAGTCGATTCGTTCTTTCCGGTTCAGATGAGGGTACCATACAATCCCGCAGGGAAAAGGAAAACCGGCCTCCGCAAGTAGTTCCATATATTCTTTTACCTGCCGGATATGATAAGGTCTGGCTTGTCCACCGAATTTGTAATCAATCACGACAGTTTTTTCCTGATTCACCATGATCCTGTCGGGTCGCTTTGTTTCTCCTCCGGGTAGCACGATATCATTTTCCGTGAGTATTTTCCAAGCGTCAGTAAAATATTCTTTCATTTCGGGATCAGCCAGCACCAGAGCAATGCGCTGCTGTATGGTTTCTGCTTCGTTCTTACTGATTTTTCCTTCCAGCACAGCCTGTTGCACCACCGCGGGCACATCCTCAGCATGGCGTATTTTCGAAAGGAGGGTATGCATCAGTTTACCTTCATCCCGGGCCGTTTGAACCAGTTCTCCTTTTTCAGAGAAATATCCGGAGGCATGTTTCTTTACCAGCAGGGCGAAACGGGTGGCAAAGAGGCCATCATTGTCTTGCGCATGGAAAGGTTCTCCTTTTGAAAGGGTACCTGCTTTTGGTTCCGGAAAAGAGCCTCTACAGCAAATGATTTTTCCGTCTTCTTCTTGCTTTTGTACTATGGTGTCATTCAACCGGCTGCAGACATCCATGATAAGATTTCGGGCATTATACAATTTGTCGTCCTTGTCGGAAATGACGATAAGGCCTTCGCGGGCCCGGGTAAATGCAACGTAGAGTAGATTAAGGTTGTCCACAAAGGTTTGCATTTTTTCCTTAAGCCATGTTTCCCGGAAATCTGTTTGGGCAAGTTGCTTTCCATATCGTACAGGAAACCAAGTACATTCCTCATTTCCGAAAAGATTTTGTTTTATCCAGAGGTAAGGAGGCTGCGTGGGATTATGGTCTATACACCAGACTGGATCAGGTAGAATGACCACAGGAAATTCAAGACCTTTTGCTTTGTGGATGGTCATGATTCGCACAGCATTTGCTTTTTCAGGGATGGTGAGCGAGAGATTACCGGCATTTTTATCCCAGAAATCAAGAAAACCATACACATCCGAGATTCCTTTTCTCACGGCTTCATTTACCTGATCCATGAAGGAAAACAAATAAGGTTTCTGTTGCTCTTTCCGGTCAAGCCCGAAAAGGGAAGCAAGCCGGCCGCAAAGAATCTGCAAAGGAAGCTTCTTCAGTTCGGCAGCCTGGCTGACAAACTCCGGTGGCAGAAAATTTTCTGTTGTTTCCCGGGTGAAGGTAACGGGCGGATATTCTCTTCCATCTGGAAGTTGCATTTCCAGGTACATGAACAACTCGTTGAGCAAACTCAGATTGTTTAGCTGGTCATCCAGATTCTTCAGGTAGCGGAGTAGGCTGCAAAGAATGCGCACTACCGGTGACTGGCTAAGCAGAATGGCTTCTTCTGTAATAATGCCGGGAGGAGCAATACCTGGCGGATAGTAATCAGTGTTCAGAAGCCAGGAAGCAACTGCTTTTGCTTCGTTTTTGGTTCGCACAAGAATAGCCACATCTTCCGGCCGATATCCGGAAGAAAATAATTCACATACTGTCTCAACAAGCCTCAGGGGAGTTCGCGATTCTTCTGTCTTCGCATCGTATAGCTCGACCCGCACAAATCCGGTTGTTTGCATTTTATCCTCTGGTACACCCTGACGACAATCCTCATAAGCTTCTTTCATTAATCCTACCAGATCATGCTCAGTGTTCAAACTGGTTTGCTCGCAGTACTTATCTTTCAGGCAATCAATGGCCTCAAAAAAGAAAGCGTTGTTGAATTCAATAATGTTGCGGAAACTTCTCCTGTTTAGCGGAAGGACTTCTGTTTTATTGCGACCAGGGAAGTCATGCATTATTTCCCTTGCCAGTATACGCCAGTCGCTGTTTCTCCACCGGTAGATGGATTGTTTTACGTCACCTACTACCAGGCTGGTTTTTCCTTGTGACAGGCTATTGGCTATCAGCGGCCTGAAATTATTCCATTGCAGGGAAGATGTGTCCTGGAATTCATCGATCATGTAATACAGCCAGGTATTCCCTGCCCGCTCATAAATAAATGGAGCGTCATTTCTTCCTATCAGATGGTAGAGAATTTTATGTGTATCCGAAAGAAGATGAAGGTTTTGCTCAGCAAGGTATTTTTGCAAAAGTCCGGCAAGATCGGAAAGGATAGCCCATACATAAAAATTTCTTGCAAGTGCCTGGATTTTATTAAGTTCTCTTAGTATATCAACGCTCCTTGCAAGCAGTGTTTGCATACCTTCATCCATAGCCTGCCGGATCAGCTCCTTTTTTGCTGATGTCTTGGAAAACCATTTTGTTTCATCGGTAAGAGCGCTAAGAATCGTATCGGTCAAATCCTTCATCGTTCCATTGGCCAGCTGTTCAAAGTAGGCAAATACCGACCGTGATTTCCCGGCAAAATCATCCTGGGAAAGACCAAATCGTTTGGCAATCTGACAGGCCTGTTGGCCGATTTCAATCAGATTTTCCTTCAGTTTCTTTTCTTTTCCGAACAATTGGCCCTGCCATTCCTTGCGCTGATCATCGGTGAAAGTTGGTTGCTCCGTAGCCAGGGTGCCAGGATATGATTCCCTGAGAATTTCATTACCAAGGCGGCTGACTTCCTTGTGTACGTTCCAGGAACTTCCCTGTCTGATTCTTTCCAGAGTAAAGTCCACCAACCATTCCTGAAGAAAGGGATGTTCGTTCAGATGAAAAAACAGTTGATCAATAGTTTCTTCAAGGACCATTTTGTCATCGAGGATAAGCTCCCTGTAAAAAGGAATTCCTGCCTCACGGGCAAAGCTTTTAAGAATGTGTTGAAAGAAGCTGTCGATGGTGGTTACAGTAAACTTGCTGAAATTATGGAGCAGGATGCGGAGAATATGCGATGCTTTTTTTTCCAGATCGCCTGAATACGCTATGCCTTCTTCAACCAGCCGTCGGGCCAGATGTGTTTTTTCTCCGGCAGCCATCTGTCGAAGCTCTTCGAGGATTCTGTTCCGCATTTCTTCTGTGGCCTTATTGGTAAAGGTTACGGCCAGAATATGTTTGTAATCTTCGGGTTTTGAAAAGAGAATCCGAAGGTATTCGTAAGTGAGTTGCCATGTTTTGCCTGAACCGGCTGATGCTTTGTAAATGATAACTTCTGACATGATGTTTGGTGGATGAATGGATAAAATTAAACGAATTCCCTGCAACATGCTCTTACCTTTTTTCCACAATCTTTGTGTATTTTTACCCAGTGGCCTGCAGTCAATTTCAAATTGAGTTCTGGTAGCAAAACAATATGCGGTGCGATGAGCATGGGGCTTTTGATGATTCGCTTTGTATTTCCGGTACTCTGGACCGTATCCGTTCTGGCAGGAACTGTAAGGCCAGATTCCCTTTCTGCTGCACGAAGAAGAATTATTCCGTCTCCCGATACGCTCCTCCTGGCTCCGGATTCATTGAAAAAGCAAAAAACCGAATTATTTTTTCATAAGCTTGAGGAGAAAGCAGCCCGGCAATACTGGGCTAAAGTAATCCACAATATTGTGGTGGTTCCCTCCAACAGGAAACCATTGCGCGACACGTTGCAAACCGAACAGGGTATTCTGGCATACCAGGAATTTGAAGGAAGAATCATCAGGAAAATTCAGTTAAGAAAACTCGAAATCTTTGGCCCGACGGTTACGGATACAACTGCAGCACCTCAAAACTGGATTGAACGCGGAATAAACCGCATGCATTTTTATACTTCCGATCGGGTTCTGATGAATCATATGCTCGTACATCCCGGAACTGTGGTAAAAGCGGATCTAATTGCCGATAATGAGCGATTGCTGCGTGAAATTCCATCGGTGGAAGATGCCCGTATTTATCTTAGTCCGATTGGAACCGACAGTGTGGATGTTTTGGTAGTAACCAAAGATGTGCTCGCTAAAGCTTTTTCCCTTGAATTGAGTGATGCACAGAAAGGGAAATTGCGTGTGTGGGATCAGAATTTTCTGGGTACCGGATATGAGGTGGACCATATCCTTCGATGGGATCCGGATCATGCACCTGTGGTTGGATATGAAGGACTTCTGAAAGTGAAAAATATCATGGGTTCCTTTGTTGATGCCCGGCTGAATTATGTAACTGGTTATCGGGAAAACCTTTGGAATCTGAATTTAAGTCGTGATTTCTATACATCAGGCGTCCGGTATGCCGGAGGTATAGAATGGACAAAGGGTCGGGTTCTGCAAACAGCGTGGATTCATGATTCTCTTGTCTGGCCAGTCGCCATTGGCGGGAATACATACTCCATCTGGGTTGGCAAAGCTTTTCCAGTGCAAACCGAAAACTGGTTCACACGAAACAGAAACAATATCGTCTTTGCAGGAAGCCTCAGCAGGGATGCTTTCTATGAGCGTCCCAGTGAGGTCGAACCTTATTGGCTCTATCCTTATCAGAACAAAACACTCCTGGTGGGATCCCTTTCCTTTACAGCTCAGGATTTTTACAGGACCAATCTTGTTTACAGTTTTGGCCGGACAGAAGATATTCCTTTTGGTTCTATGCTTACCATTTTGGGTGGAGTGGAATGGAATGAATATTACACCCGATTCTATTCGGGTTTCTCCTTTTCAAAAGGTTATTATGTTGGACGGCTGGCATATCTTTACACAAAATTGGAACTGGGAGGATTCCTTCATCACGGCCAGCTCGAGCAGGGCGTATTTCGGTATAACATGAACGCCTTCACCAACCTGGTAGTTTTCAATAGGTTTTATTTCAGGCATTTTATCAAATTAGACTATACTCTTGGTATAAACAGGTTTGAAGATGAATTTCTTTACATCAGGGAGCCCGACGGCCTTACCGGATATGACGGCCGCCTTGTTCACGGTAAAAAGCGGTTGATGCTCAAGGGAGAATCGGTTTTGTTTACCCCCTGGTACGTACTGGGTTTTCGCCCTGCGTTCTATGGCTTTCTCGATGCTGGCTGGATCGGGAGCGAAACACAGTTTATTATGAATGATTCCTTTTATACAGGAACCGGTTTTGGTATCCGTATCAGAAATGAACGGTTGGTCTTCGATACATTCCAGGCAGGGATGATTTTTTATCCAGAAAAACTTCCCGGAATGAATTCTGCCATGTTTGTTTTTGGAACCATGAGCCGCATTAAATTCCCAGACTTTTTTGTTCGTAAACCAGACATTATTTCATTTCGGTAAGAAATTACTCTTTTTGTGTATCTTTGTAATGTGTTTTTAATGGATATGTTTAACTCTTAAAACCAATTAAATATGGCAGTTTTAGTAGGAAAAAAAGCTCCTAAATTCAAGGCGCCGGCTGTTATCAACGGTAATGAAATTGTACAGGATTTTTCACTCGATCAGTATGTAGGGAAGAAATATGTAGTTTTTTTCTTTTACCCTGCTGATTTCACCTTTGTATGCCCCACTGAAATCCTTGCTTTTCAGGAGAAAATAAAGGAATTTGAGGCGCGTAACACAGCTGTGGTGGGATGTTCAACTGATTCGGAATTTTCGCACTGGAAATGGCTTCAGACTGATGTAAAAGATGGTGGAATTAAGGGAGTGAAATTCCCACTGGTTGCAGATTTATCAAAGACTATTTCTGAGAATTACGATGTTCTGGCCGGGACTTATGATTATAATGAAGAAGGAGAGGCTGTGTTTCAGGGTACTCCTCAGGCATACCGGGGGCTGTTCCTTATCGACAAACAAGGTATTGTGCGGCACCAGGTAGTAAACGATATGCCATTGGGTCGTAGTGTTGAGGAAACCTTGCGCATGGTAGATGCTTTGCAGTATTTTGAGGAGCATGGTGAAGTTTGTCCTGCCGACTGGCACAAAGGGCAGAAGGCACTGAAGGCTACCCAGGATGGTATCAGGGAATTCCTTTCAGCTAAGCAGAATTAGGATACTTTTCTGCAGCTCCGCCTTTTTGAGATAAGGTTCGCAAATAAACGACGGTGCTTTAGATTTTCATTACCAAAGGTTGCCTGGATGGCCATGGATGAAAGACAAAAGATCACAAAACAACCGGTGAAAAATCCATGGTCATCCTTGAATGAATTTCACAAAAATCCTCACCCTCTTGTCTCTGCGTTGCAAACAGCATAAGAAGGGAGAGAGGGTATTCGACTCAAAAAAGCAAAATCAGAAAAATCGTCCCAGCTTTTAAGATTATTTCTTCAGAAGGTCCCTTATCTCCGTCAGCAGGGTTTCTTCCCTTGACGGAGCCGGCGGAACGACAGGCGCCTGTGTTTCCTGTTTCCTCTGAAGGGAATTCATGGCTTTAATCACAAAAAAGATGGCGGCAGCCACAATCAGAAAATCAAAGGTCACCTGAATGAAATTTCCGTAATTCAAGGTTACCGGCGGATTTACACCTTCGGCAGCTTTAAGTGTGATTTTCAGATCGGTGAAATTGACTCCTCCAATCAGCAGACCGAGAGGGGGCATGATCACATCGTTTACCAACGAACTGACGATTTTACCAAAAGCCGCTCCGATTATGATACCTACGGCCATGTCAACTACATTCCCTTTCAGGGCAAAGGCTTTGAATTCATCAACAAGTTTCATGGGATAATGAATTTAGGGTTTTTGTACTAAAGTACAAAAAATACTCACTCATAAAAAGGTTTGAATTTCAATATTTTTTGTCCAGAAATTTCCCTTGGCTTTCTCATTGTGTGATATCCTTTTTTGAGCAGGGCTATGAAAAGGTTTAATGATTTTTCCTGTCCTTTCTCTTAAACAGGGGTAAAGATACGGATTGAGCAATTGCTTCGGCTACCAGTTCCCCTTCTCTCGTAAACGGCCATACAAAAAGTGCCTGCAACGGGTGATCTTTTCTGATTTCTGAAATAGCCTCCAGAACCAAATTTTTGACAATCCCTCTCCTTCTGTATTCTTCCAATACCAGCGCGGAACAAAGATAGAGCGCATCAAATTTGGCCTTTTCGGGGGTCAGGTCGAACAACTCCTTTTCTGAAATCTCTTCCTTCAGAAATTGATTCATCAGCTCAAGTGTGGTTGGAATTACCAGTACCCATGCAACCGGACCGTTGGCGTCGTTAAATTCCGATAGGGTACGGGGATGAATTCTCCGAAGACGTGACATAATTTCTTCATTAACATTCAGCTGGTTGGGATCGTTCCGCACAGCAAAAGTCTCATCGGCGAGTCTGATGAGCCTTTCCAGATTTGAAGCCATCTTTGTTTTTCGCATGATCAAAAGCATCTATCTTTTTTGTGGTAATCGTTCGTTTTGTTCAGGAAAGACCCTTGATCCTTTCAAAACAAAAGGAACCTGCATGGAGCCATCATGCGGTGGTATCATAATCCGCTGACTTGAAATACCATTTTCTGTTTCAGTATATACCTCGGCAGTTGTGGCAACGTCGGCATGACCCTTAACGTTCAGAGTGAGGGTGATATTTTCGTCTGAAAAAGAATAACTGTCAAGTGAACTGGTTGCATAAGCTCTGGTGATTTTTAAAGCGCTGTCGCATGTGAGAGAAATGGCATTCCATGGGTTAATAGCCTTATGAATGCCTGCCATTATCATTTCCCAGTTTTCGGGCCTGATACGGTATATAAAATCAGTTTCATGGGTGAATAGTACGGCCGGGACCTTAGCATCCAGTGCGCGCCTGAGCTGTCTTACAGCACGTTCAACCGTGGCCTCTACATGGTTGTCAGGAGCCCATTCATATCCGGCATCGTCGCGTATTTCCGTAAAGCAGTTAAACAGTTTGCAGCCGTTAATGGTAACAAAATCGGCATAATAAACGGGGCGGTTTCCTCTGAGGGCTGGGTTGTTTGTGCATGTTCCGGGAGGTTCATGTTTCCGGAACGGACCGCATACCAGCCATGGCACTGAATCGGCATATGGCAGGTTGACCGGATGCCCCAGGGCAACATATTCAATATTCCAGCGGTTGCATATGAAAGGGAAATTGTTTTCAGACAACTCATAAAAATGAGCAATCAGGTATTTTGACATGGGCAGTGGCTGGTTTTTTCTCCACCACCGGTCAGCAGCTTCCAATCCGTCTATGTTTTCCTCCTTATTCCATGGTTTGCCGTTGTGGTGATCAAAGTAGATGAATTCATCGTACCATGTAGCCCTTAAACGGAAGGCTGTGGTATCATACCAGAAAGGGTATTCGTTGGCATCCCCTGTTTTCAGATACCCTTCCATTCGTTTGTTGTTACGATTAGGCCTTCCGAAAGCATGGGGCGCGGCGGTAGCCTCTCCGGAAAGAAGATACGAACGAAGCTCATCCACAGCAGCGGGAGTAAGGTTGTATATAAAAAGTCCAAGCCATGGTTTAAATCCATATTTTGCTGAAACGCCAACCCAGTAAAGAGGAGTCTGATGCCATATCTCGCCCCTGCCAGCCACATCATCAACACGCATGGTCACGAGCGGAGGAAGGCAGTGCATAACGAAAGGCTTTTTGGCTGCCCATACAATAGAACGCCAGAATAAATCATCCAGTCCTCCCAGGGGACCGGAAACGTATGTACTCATCCATTCAGCTGTGCTCCACCAGACGCGACGTGATGAACCTTTTTTATCGACTTCAAGAACGGGAACTCCTCCTGCTTCCAGCAATTCTTCGCCCTGCAGAGAATTTTTACGGGGAAGTTTCATCTTTCCTGCAAGGGCAAATGTTCCAGGCACAGCATGATTTTGTGTAATATAATGCTTCTTCACAAAACGGATTTCAACAACAGAATCCTTCTGGTGATTCCTGAGATCCGGGCTCTGAAATGCTATTAATCCAGTTCCCTTCACTATCAGTTCTTTTTCGAATTTTTTCCAGTACTTCTGACGTTTGAAAATTCCTGAATGACCAAGAATAACAAGGGCTGTATTACTGGTTACCGTAGCTTTTTCTATGTCAAGGTCAATGCTTTGGAATGGTACACCCAGATGTTCGAGCCACGGAATGATGTATGCAGTCACCTGCTTTGCATCAGGCGTTGTTCCCCGGAATAATACCAGCACATTTCTCTCTTGTGCTTTCAAAGGGTATTGGATAAAAAGTAGTAAAATCGTGAGTCGGAGAAAGTTTTTTTTCATAACAGTAGTTTGGCATAATCAAAGATATGTATTTTTGAAGCTTATGTCTATGAACCTTCCAATGATCCATACATTTTTTCATCGGATTACAATCTTTGTTTGTGGTTTTCTATGTTTGGCAATGTTTTCATATGCGCAGGATCATCCTGTGAATCGGGGGCAGTATTTTATTCACGTGTATCCAATTAACGAAGAAATTCATATTGATGGAATTCTTGACGAACCATGGTGGAACAAGGCTGAACCCGCCACCCGCTTCCACCGTGTTTTACCTACTGATACTGGTTATGCGGCTGCCCAGACGGAGGTCAGGCTTCTGGCCGATGATGATTTTCTTTACATTGGGGTTACTTGCTTTGATTCATTACCGGGGCCGAGGCCGGTCGAATCCCTTCGTCGCGATTTTGCCTTTGGAAACAACGACAATTTCATTGCTTTCATCGATCCATACAATGATCAGACCAACGGGTTTGCCTTTGGAGTTTCGGCTGCGGGTGCCCAATGGGATGGTATTCAGGCAAACGGCGGGTTCGTATCCCTTGAATGGGACACCAAGTGGAGGTCGGCTGTAAAAAATTATCCCGACAGGTGGACAGCTGAAATGGCCATACCTTTCCGAAGCATACGTTACATTCAGGGTGACACTGTTTGGGGCATTAATTTCAGCCGGCTGGATTTAAAAACCAATGAAAAATCAACATGGGCTCCTGTACCGCGGCAGTTTCAGACAGCCAATCTTGCCTATACCGGTACCATGGTGTGGCCTATGCGGCTTCCTGCACCGGGGATAAGATTCTCCCTGATCCCCTATGGCCTCGTTAAAGCTTCCTCTGACAGGGAAGCCGGAAAGCCAACTTCTTATAATGCTCAGGTTGGGGCGGATGCCAAGTTGATGCTCTCTACCTCACTGAACCTTGATATTACGGTAAATCCCGATTTTTCGCAGGTAGAAGTGGACCAGCAGCGAACAAACCTCGACCGGTTTGAATTGTTTTTTCCGGAAAAACGACAGTTCTTCCTTGAGAACAGTGATATTTTTGCCAGCCTGGGTGAGGAAAAAGTGCGTCCCTTTTTTTCGCGGCGCATAGGCCTGGAAAACCCGATTGTCGCTGGAGTTCGCCTGAGCGGGAAGCTCTCGGAAAACTGGAGGCTTGGTATTATGGATATTCAGACCTCAGGCAGGGATGAATTTGCCGGAGCCAATTTTGGTGTAGCCGTTCTTCAGCGTAAATTGTTCAGCCGATCCAATATTACGGCGTTTGTAATTAATAGAGAAGTAACCGAAAGACCCAATGATTCAACGTTTACAGACAATTTATATAACAGGGTTGGCGGACTGGAGTACAACCTTGCCAGCTCCGACCATCGTTGGACAGGGAAAGCATACTATCATCATTCCCTTTATTCAGGCGCCTCCTCTGAAAGCGGAGCGGCTTCAGCCAGCCTGACCTTTGAAAACCAGTTTGTCAAAGCAACTCTGGCTCAGACCTGGGTAGGCAAAGATTATCTCGCCGAAGTTGGTTATGTGCAACGTACGGGATACTACCTTCTCAATCCTGTTCTGCAATATAAATTCTTTCCTTCAGGTGGACGCGTGGCTAACCATGGTTTCATTCTTACACCGGTCTTGTACTTCACATCTGATTTTTCCGTTTCTGACAGAAATCTGCAGGCAAGGTATTTTGCTGAGATGATGAACAAGCGGCTGTTTTATGTTCAGGTAAATGATATGTACATCCGGCTTCAGGCTCCTTTTGATCCGACGCACACCGGAGGCGATAGCCTCATTGCAGGCTCTTCCTATCACTGGAACGAGGTAGCAGCCGGATATTCATCCGATTTACGCAAACCACTCAACATTGTGCTGTCAGTTCTTTACGGGGGCTTTTATAATGGTTCCCGGTTTTCTGTTGAAGGCCAGCTGAATTACCGTATTCAGCCTTACGCCAGCCTGGCTTTGACAGGAGCTTATAACAGCATCGTTCTTCCTGAGCCTTATAACAGTGCCAACCTTCTGCTCCTCGGTCCTAAGGTGGATCTTACATTTACTGATAAGCTCTTTCTTACAACCTTTGTTCAGTACAACAATCAGATTGATAACCTGAATCTTAACGTGCGTTTCCAGTATCGTTTTGCTCCCGTGAGCGATTTTTATCTTGTCTATACCGATAACACCTGGCCTGAAAACTTCAGAAACAAAAGCAGGGGAGTGGTGGCCAAACTCTCATACTGGTTCAACTGATCTCCTTCATCAGGGAATCGTTTTTCCGGTTTTGATGAACAAGTTGTCTTCCAGAAAGGCAATTTCTTTTAGGAGGGAATCTTTTTCTCTCTGATCAGCAGAGCCTTTAATGAGTAATGTAAGTTCGTAGATTCTTTTTCTTATGCGGATTTCTTCGGGAACAATCCCGGCATTCTTCATAATGTGAACCGCAATTCTTTCTTCAGCGGGTACCGCAAAATAGTCGCTGTTGTCAATGGGCATGCCATATCCGGGAAGGTTGTCAAATTCTCCTTTTTCATAAGCTTCCCTGATGCGCTGTTCAGCTATGTATTGAAAAATACTCATTGCATCGTGCTGAATGGACAGGTTCATCCGGCAGGAACCTTGCGTATTACTAACCAATATCGGTTGATTGTTTTTGCTGCCAAAAGTTTATTTTTACCCCTGTAAAAATAGTCAATCTCCTGCGAAATGCGTCTGATACTATTTGCCATCCTTATTCTGTTTTCCCCATGTCAGCTTCTCAGGCCGGAATCACACGGAATACAAGTGAATTATCGCGATTCGGTTGATGTATTAAACTATTCCATTCATCTTACATTACGGAATCTTCAGGATAAGAAACTGGAAGGTTTTACCGTAATTAAGTGTGTTTATCCCAGAGGCAATCAGGGGTCATTTGCTTTTGACCTTGCCGGGTTGCAAGTTGATTCGGTAACATCGCCGGCACTGAAAAATGTGAGGTTTTATCAGGAAAAAGAAATTATTCGCGGTACATTTTCCGGGAAGCTCACTCCGGCTGATACAGTGACGCTTGCAATTTACTACCGGGGAACACCTTTGCGGGATAAGCGCTGGGGCGGTTTTTTCTTTGCCGGAGACGAAGCATTCAATTATGGAATTGGTATGGATGCAGTGCCTCCCAATTTCGGTCGCGTGTGGTTTCCCTGCATTGATAATTTTACCGACCGGGCAACCTATACCTTCCATGTGACAATTCCGGAAGGTTACACGGCAGTGTGCAACGGAACCTTATGCGGAAAAAGGGAATCAGAACCTGGTTATTATACCTGGGCTTGGGAAATGAAGCAGCCTATACCGACATACCTTGCTTCGGTGGCAGTTGGCCGGTATGTCAGGTTGGAAGGATTGTACCATGGTTTGCAGCGCAGCATACCCTGGCAAATCTATTGTCTTCCTGAAGACAGCATGAAAACGGCTGCGTCGTTTCAGCAACTTCCCCGGTGGATGCAGATTTTTGAAACCCGTTTTACTCCCTATGCATGGGATAGAATTGGATATGTAATTGTTCCTTTTAACCACGGTGCCATGGAACATGCTACCAACATTGCTCTGGCCCGTAATACAGTGGATGGCAGTAACCAGTTCGTAACCCTCTATGCCCACGAATTATCCCATCACTGGTTTGGCAATCTGGTAACCTGCGCTTCCGAAGCGGACATGTGGCTTAACGAAGGCTGGGCCAGCTATTGTGAGGCAATTGTAACGGAAGGCTTGTACGGAAAAACGGCATTTCGTGATTACGTCCGCAAAAACCAGTTGGAGGTACTTGTTGCTACCCATGTTACTGATGGAGGATACTTTCCGCTATACGGTTTACCTCACTCACTTACATATGGAAGTACGATTTATGACAAGGGTTCCCTTGTGGTGCATAACCTCAGGGGGTATCTGGGCGACAGTCTTTTCTTTTCTGCCATAAAAAAATACCTTGTGCAGTATGCATTCAGGAATTGTTCGGTGCATGAATTTGAACAGTTTATTTCCAGGGAAACCCGAACGGACCTGAAATCCTTTTTTCATTTCTGGGTGTACGGAAAAGGATTCAATGATCTTGAAATTGATTCCGTGCGCACCACGTGGCGGGATGGTCGCTGGCAAGTCAGCATTCTTGTAAATCAAAGGCTGCGGGGTACCTATATTCCTCAGGAATCCGTCAGAACAGAAATTGGGGTACTGGACAGCCTTTGGAGGATGCATGTTTTTCCGGCACATTGGACTGGCAATCCCGGCATGCTTTCGTTTGAACTTTCATTCCGTCCGCTTGCCATTGTCATGGACCCGGACGAAAAGATGGCCGATGCCTCGGTTGAAGAAAGCAAAATCATCGAAGGGGGAGGAGATCATTTTTTCAGGGCTTCCTATTTTTCAGCCTTTAACCAGATGTCACCCGACTCTGCATGGGTGCGTGCGGAACAGCATTTTATACCTCCTTCGGGCCGTATCCTGAAAAAGGGAAATATCAGGCTTTCTCCAGAGCGATACTGGCGGATCAGTGTGGTTTGTACTCCTTTTCAGAACCTTACCGGAAGGTTTTTCTTTACAAGGAGCATCAGCGAAATTCCTGAAGGAACCAGCATGGATGCTCTCGTTCTGCTTTACAGAAAAGACCGCAGGGACAGCTGGCAGGTGCTTCCGGCTCAGGTGAGCGGAAACGAGAAGGAAGGATTTCTGGAAACCACACCTCTTAGGAATGGGTATTACTGTATAGGGATAAGACGATAGTTTTCTGCAGTAAAAACTAAAATTACAATTACCGGCGATTATCTTCAAATGCCAAGGAGATCCATCAGTCCATTAATAAAAGTGAGCGGATGGGCAGGATTTCCTGGTACGTACAAATCAATCCGGTGGTTTTCAATGAAGCTTCTGTCTATGGCAGGACTGTCAGCAAAAAGGCCTCCGCTGATGGCATCCGTGCCTACCAGAATAATAATTTTCGGGTCAGGTACGGCATCATACGTTATCCGGAGGGCTGTTACCATATTTTTGCTTACGGGTCCTGTAATGACAATACCGTCAGCATGACGGGGTGAAGCCACAAATTCAATCCCATACCTGCCCATGTCAAAATTGACGTTGCCGGCCGCGTTAAGTTCCATCTCACACGAATTGTCGCCTCCTGCAGAAACCTGTCTCAATTTCAGTGATCCCTTAAAGAAGGTTCTTATTTGCGGTACTATTTCGGATTCCTTGAGTCTGAGAGGCAGATCACCTCTAGGCTGAATGATTAAATCTTCCCTGCGGTTGGTGGCAATCCTGTAATCGTTTGTAAAGTGAATTTTGTCAGGTAGGGCGAAGGCACACTCATTGCAAAAAACACACCGCCCAAGATCAATAGATCCTTTTGTCGGGTCAATGGCTCCCACAGGGCACAGTGCAGCTGCCTGTTTCTTTTCTTCATCGGTTATATCATTCGAAATGATCGGGCGGCCTCTGAACCTTTCAGCCACTTTCTGGGTTCGCAGGTCTTTTACATATTGTACTCCATGACTCTTCAGAATCTTTATTTCTTTCAGCATAGTGCTTTCTTTTCAGACGGTTTATAAATCATGTCCGCAGTACGAAAGGTTATAGCTTTTATTACACAAAGGGAAATCGGATATTTCCTGATTTCGAACTGCTAAAGCAAGAGCCATCCAGTTATGGAAAGAGGCATCCTTTATTTTGTACTGTTGTATTTCTCCTTGTGCATTTGTCATGGCAACATGGCAAATCTCCCCTCTCCATCCTTCGGTAAGGGAAACGGCAAGAGATGAAGGCCGAAGCCGGTCATGATAAACAGGTCTCGAAACGGTAGTTTTACTTTCTTTCCATCTGGTAATCAGGCTTTGTATAATTCTGATGGATTCTTCCACTTCCTTTTTTCTCTGGAGTGCACGCGCCAGAACATCTCCGGAAGAATGATATACCGGATGTACTTCAAAATTTCGGTAGAACTGAAACGGATGTGAAATCCTGATGTCTCTTAATAAACCTGAGGATCGGGCAGCCATCCCAACCAGGCCAAGCTTCAGCGCCTGTTCCCTGGAGACTGTTCCTATATCTTCAAAACGAGCCAGTACGCTGGGAAGAGTCAATATCCGATCTGTCATTTCAACATACCGTCTTCCTGTGTCTTCCAGCATTTTCAGAATATTGTTTGCTACTTCTTCCGTCAGGGGAAAATTTGATCCTCCCGGACGTATCAGGCTTTTTCCGAACCTATTACCACACCATAACTGGGTGGTATTTATAACAGTTGTTCTCAGGGCTTCACATACTACCTGGCCGAGCTGGTAAGCAACATCCCCGCATAAAGCTGCCGTATCTCCGATGTGAACGGCTATTCGTTCCATTTCAAGAGCGATACAGCGCTCAATGTGCAGCGTTTCATTTGCTACCGGTTCACTCAGAATCTCAATCAGTTGGGCATGGGCAAGTGCATGTCCTACAGCTGTATCACCGGCAATATTCTCTGCAAGAATGCAGCGCTGAAGGGGTGAATTCTTTGTCAGCATTAAATGTTCTATGCCCCGGTGTTGATATCCAAGCTGTATTTCCAGATGCCGTACTTTTTCCCCATTGCAGATAAAGCGAAAATGGCCTGGTTCAATTACACCGGCATGAACAGGTCCTACTCCAACCTCATGAAGTTCTTCGCTTTCAATAGAATAAAATGGGTAATTTTCTATGACCGAATCCTGATTATAGCGGTTAAACGGAAACCGTACCGGCTTTAACCAGGGATGTCCTTCAAACTGAATCCCGTAATTTTCATGAATTTCCCTTTCAAAACCGTGAAGCTGAAAGAATTTTGCAGCCAGCGATGGGAAAACCGCACTTTTTCTTTCAGCAGTAAAAGACGTAAGGATAATACTGTTATTCGTATCATCAGCAATGGCAATATAAAACTGCAGATTCTCCCCTGTAGGAACTGCAAAGTACGCCAAACAATGATTTGACTCCTCCGCAAGAATTCCGCTGACAACGTCATTAAACTCATGGTAAGGCAATACCGGTATATCCTCGGTATTACAAATGGCCGGATTGGCTTTGATATCAAGATACTTCCTGTTCATTTTTCTCAGTTTGGAAGCATAAAGAAACTTTTATTGATTATTTCGGCGAGAAAAGGTGGCTGGACAAAACAAAGAACAATAACCACTGCAAAGAACAGGAATTGGGTGATTGTCTCCGCAGGGTTCACCTTTCCCGGCGGCAGCTGCATCGTATATTCTTTTGGTTCTGAATAGACGATATGCAGAATTCTTGTGCTCATTGCATAAATAATGAAGCTGATCAGTACCATGACAATAACAGCCAGTATCCATCTGCCCTGAAAGATCATCCCCTTGAAAATGAAAAATTCAGCCAGAAACATTCCGGAAGGAGGGAAAGCGAGAATCAGAATCATTCCTGTTATTAACACCAGGGCTCCGGCAGGGTAGGCATTCATGTATTTTCCTGATTCATCAAGTTTAAAGGTATGGAGAACACGATGCAATTGCCCCATCTGAAAGAAAAGGCCTGATTTTACCAGGGAGTGGAGAACAAGCAATAATAGTGCACCGTAATAGGCATGGCCACCAATACCGAGTGCTATGGCTACCAGTCCCATGTTTTCCAGACTTGAGTATGCCAGCATTCGCTTTATATGTTTTGCTTTCAGCATGTAGCCTGCAGCAATCAGTAATGACAATACTCCCGAAAGGATCAGGGCATTGTTCATGAACCCCAGAATCGGAGAACTGGCAAAAAGAGTATATACGCGAAAAATTGCAATAAATCCCACATTCATGAGGGTTGTTGAAATAAGCGCGCTGATGGGGGGAGGAGCAACAGAATGGGCATCAATCGTAACCGTGTGCATAGGGAAAAGTCCCATTTTGGTACTGAAACCTACCAGGACAAAGAGGAAGGCAATTTTGAGGTAAAGAGGATTTACCCTGTTAATCATTCCGGACAAGTCTTCAAACGACAGACTTGCTGCATCATCGCGACCATAAATAAACCCAAGAAACAGAATTCCCAGATAGGCAAGTGCAATTCCCGTAGAGCAAATGAAAACATATTTCCACGTTGCCTCCAGGGCTATTTCTGTTCTGTCATGGTAGATCAGGGCAGCAACGGCCAACGTGGTGGCTTCCACAAAAATCCACAGAACCGTCATATTGTTTGCCAGATACGCTCCCGTCATGAAGGTTATCAATGCAATGAGCGACGAATGATAAATGCTGTACTTACGGGTATCGTCATCGGTAACATATATAAAACTGTGATATGCTACCGGAAGAATCAGAAATGCCAGTACCGACATCAGCAATACTCCGGCATAGTTAAAAGTGAAATATATAAGCTCGGTTTTTCCGATGTTTTTCCATGCATAAACAGTTAGGATGATTTGTGTGGCTGAAAAAAGAAGCATGAAAATCCGGGTCATGAATTTGTTCCGGACCAATAAGGACAGGATAGCCAGAAGAACCGAAAAAGCAAAGAAAGCGAAAAGTCCCATAATCAGTCTTTTAATCTGGTAAGTTCATTTGTATGTGCTTTCAGTCTCAACCCAAAAAAGCCAAGAATCAGAACGCCGACAAAAATATCGAGCAGAATCCCCACATTGATCAGCATAGGCATTTTGCTGCCCATAGCCAGTGAGAAAAAGAACACAGCATTTTCGATGATCATGAACCCAATAAGATGGGAAACAATCAAACGGTGAGTGACAATGAGAATCAGCCCTGTGAATAGCGCAAACAACGCAATTGTCATATAAATAATGCTTACGTAATTATTCATTATCGAAGCTGCCAGTACAACGCTTATTAGCAGGGAAATTATCGAAATCAGCAATGTGTAAAAAGCCGGCATTGCCAGTCGATGTACTTTTGTTACGCCTGAATTATCAACAATTTTCGAAAGCAGAAACGGCATCATAAAGGTTTTAAAAAGCAGCGTTTCTGAAATGATAAACAAGAGATTGCCAAGATTGATCTCACTGAGTTCAAACAATGCAATGCCGCATAATAACAACCCCTGAAGCCTGATCAGCCGAATATAGGTTATGATTCTTTCAGCTGAAGCAAAGTAAACCAGAGTCAAAGCAAATGCTACAATCAGGTAATTGATCATGTCAGTTAATTTATAAACCGTTCACCAACCAGCAGGATAACAATAAATGCAATCCATGCAACTCCTGATATGGTTAAAATGTACTTTGGATTCTTATTCATTTTGTTTCTTGCCCTGAATGATTCAATTAAACCAACTATCACGGCAAGTACAACCTGGATAACGAGGAAACAGGCTATCTGGACAGGCAATGTCCATGCAGGGGGTACGGCCAGGTTGAAGATGAGAAGACCGTACAGGGCAAACTTAAGATAGGTGCCAAGGTGAATGAGAGCCTTGTCAAAACCGCTGTTGTCCAGAATCATCACTTCATGAATCATAGTCAGTTCCAGATGGGTCTTGGGATCATCAACCGGCAGGCGGCAGTTCTCGACCATGGCTGTCTGAAGAAAGACAAAAATTCCCAGAAGACCGAAAATCAGCATGAAATTATTCCCTGAGAGATAGAAATTAATAAAAATATCTGTAAATGATGTGTATCCGGTAGCCATGGCAAAGGATGCCATCAGAATAAAGAAAGCTGGTTCGAGCAGCATGGAGAAAAAGGCTTCACGGTTTGCCCCCATTCCTTCAAAACTGCTTCCTGTATCAAGGGCAGCAATGATCGAAAAAAATCTTCCAAGGGCAATAATATAAGAGAAAAAAATAAAGTCACCGTCGAAGGAGATCAGCGCTCCATATTTTCCAAAGGGGATGAAAAAGGCGGCACACAGAAGGGAAGCCAGGGTTATGGCCGGAGCAATCTGAAATATGGTGCCCGTGGTTGTGCTGAAAATACTTCCTTTTTTTAAAAGTACGCTGATGTCTTTGTAAGGCTGAAATATTCCAGGCCCTTTTCTGCCTGAAGCTATACTTTTGGTACGAAGTATAATGCCCGGGAAAATAAGGGCTGCCATAAATACAGCTATAATACCTGCACTGTTCATAGTATTTTTAAGTAAGTTAAAATCAGAACAAGCAGCATAAAAAGAAAAGCATACAGAATATAATGCTGTATCTTTCCTGTCTGCATGGCGGCTATACGTTTGAGCAGGGAAAGTAGCCAGTTGGCAGGTTTATCTGCCAGGTATTTCCTGATTAGGTCTTCACTATGCGATACGAAGGTTCTTTTTTCCGGAAAAATTTCATCTTCCCTTATTTCTTCCATAATCTTCCTGGTCTGAAGAAGGGGCTTTGCCAAATGGTTGTAGTTGTATACAAAAGAAGTGGCAGTGTACTGTTGTTTAGGAGTAACTGCCGTGTACCCGCATCCCCAGGTCGGTTCGTAGGCAATGTGGCGGCTTTTGAGGTGTCGTTGCCGGTATAGTAAAATGAGTATGACCAGCCCGATGAAAATTCCTCCGGCAAAATTGATACTTCTCAGGTCTTCCAAAACCGGGGTCGTCAGGATGATTGTTTCCGGATGGGGCGTTGCCTCCTGAACAATTGAGAAAACAGGCTGTGCAAACCAAGCCGACAGAAGCCCTATCGAAATGATGAACAACACCGGAATGAACTGCGGCAGAATGGATGTGAATCTGGCTTCGGTTGCTTCATCCGCTTTGGTTGTTCTTGCTTCTCCAAGGAAAATTATGCCAAATGCCTTCGTGAAACAGAAGATAGCTAGTCCTCCAATCAATGACAGAGCGACGATAGTGGATATAAGTATGATGGACTGGTACATGGATGAGTGGGCAAGGCTTCTGAACATTCCAATATAAATGAGATATTCCGAAATGAAACCGTTAAAAGGAGGTAATCCGCAGATAGCTAAAGATCCTATTAGAAAAAACAAGGCAGTCCATGGCATTTTTTTTGCTAACCCGCCCAGATGCTCTATATTCCTGGTGTGGGTTGCCTGATAGACCGTTCCGGCACTGAAGAAAAGCAGTGATTTGAAAAGGGAATGATTCAGCACATGCAATAACCCGCCACCGAATCCTGTGATAATAAGAAAGGGATTCTGAATAGCCAATCCGATAACCCCCAGTCCTGTTCCTATACCAATAATGCCAATGTTTTCGATGCTGTGATAGGCAAGGAGCCTTTTTATATCGTGCTGCATTATGGCCATCATTACTCCCAAAATGCCTGAGAGAATTGAAACAATGAGTATGGTGAGTCCAATAGACAGGAAATCATTCTGTACCTGAAAAACTACCCGCAGTATCCCATAAATGCCCATTTTTATCATAACGCCCGACATAACACCTGAAACATGCGATGGTGCTGCCGGATGCGCATCAGGAAGCCATGTGTGCAGAAATAAAAAGCCTGCTTTTATTCCAAATCCAATGAAGAACAGAAGGAACAGGCCAAAATTCGGATGCGATGAAAAATAGGTTCCTACAGAATCAAATCCGACTGTTCCGGTTTCCTTTCCTGCAATAAGAAACGCCATGAGAAGAAAAAACATACCGATGTGCATCTGCACAAGATACCGTATCCCGGTCTTTAAGGTGGCCTTATCTTCAGCATCGAAAATCACCAGAGCAAAGGAAGAAACAGCCATTATCTCCCACGCGATGAGGAAGGCTAGCCCGTCTCTCAGCATCACCACCAACAGCATGGAATAATGCAATAGAAGATATGAAAAGTAATGGATGGAAAGCTGAATATTACTTTTGGAGTTCCGGTATGGTTTCAAATATCCGTAAGCATATAAAATACCCGTTATTACGGTAAGGTTGATCACGAAAATAAAAAAGGCACTAAGCCTGTCAATGGTAAGGACCAGTTTCCCTTCGCTGACGAGAGGGATTATTTTTGTTCCAACGGTATTAGTAAAATCTGTTAAAAGGGGAATGCTCCAGATCATTGTTAGAACTGCTCCTGCCAGGACCAGAATAAGGGTAAGCAGGTATTTCCAACTCTTCGGTACCAGAAAAATCAATGCCGGTATGCAGAGAAGACCTGCCTTGATGATTGCAGAAAATGCCATTAGGTATTTTTATCATTTTAGGGCTGCAAATGTAAAAAATTAATTATGATGAAAAATCTAAATTGCAGGGAAGTACTCTGAAATCACCGGCATGTCTTCCGCTAACAGTTCTTTATGCCATACTCCTGAACATTATGGATTTATCAGATTTGAATAGCCGACTTTTTTTAGTTCGTTCCGCCGTTGTAAATTAGAATCCCGTTATCCTTCGTTTCCTTGTCTGGCATTTGTCATACAGTTCTGAGCCAATTATTGCTTCAATTTGCTTGTTCAGGTTACTATTTGTATTCATAATTTAATCCTGAAAAATCAAAGGCCTTAAATTCCTATCCAATATAGCCGGTGTTGCTTTGGACAGTTTTAGTTTTACTTTTCTGGTTCCGTATTTTACAGTAACCATTCTGTCATCTTTTGCTGTCAGCCTGGCTTCTGTCAGCAGGCTATTTTCCCATTTAATTTCAACTTCAATATTCCCACGTGCTTTTAGTCCGGATATGGCACCCTCCGTCCACGCATCAGGCAATGCGGGCAGAAGTTCAATTTCTCCGGTATGCGACTGAAGAAGCATTTCGGCAATTCCTGCCGTAAGGCCAAAGTTTCCATCGATCTGGAAGGGGGGGTGGGTATCGAAGAGATTGTTTAATGTCTTTTCCCTCTGCATCTCGAATATTTTATTCAGGGCAGCATTTCCATCCTTCAGTCTGGCCAGGAAGTTGATCATCCAGGCTTTGCTCCAGCCCGTTGATGAGCCCTGTCCTTTTGCTGCATATGTCTGCCTGCGTTCGATAGTTTTTTTCGCTGCTTCAAAAAGTGCTGGCTGTGCCTGAGTAATTTGTGTTCCCGGATAGAGACCGAACAATTGTGACATATGTCGGTGTCCAGGCTCGTTTTCTTCATAATCATCTATCCATTCCTGCACGATACCGTACCTCTTGCTAATCCTGTTGGGAGGGAGGTCTTTCAGAACAGATTTCATCTGTGAAAGCAGTTTTTTTTCGACTCCCAGTATTTCTCCGGCTTTTACGCAGGCATTCAGCAGTTCCCTGATTATCTGGATATCCATTGTTGCACCGTAGGTAAGATTGTATTTTTCACCGTTGGGCAGTCGGTATGTATTCTCCGGCGAGTTGGATGGGGCTGTTACAAGATACCCGTTTTTATCCCTGATAAGGAACCCCATGACAAACTCAGCGCTTTCCTTCATCGATGGCCATGCTTCGCTTTTCAGGTATGCTGTGTCCTGCGTGAAAAGATAATGTTCCCATTGATGAAGTACAAGCCACGGGCCCGCCATCGGAAAGGTGCCCCATCCTACACCGTCGGAAATCGATGTGCGGCCGAAAGGATCGGTCAGATGGTTTACAGTCCATCCTTTTGAATTAAAGGTTTTTTCTGCAGTTAAACGTCCCGGTTCTCTGAGCCGGTTAATAAAATCTGACAGAACCAGGGCAGTTTCGGAAAGATTGCAGACCTCGGCCGGCCAATAATTCATCTGGATATTTATGTTGGTATGGAAATCAGAATTCCAGGCAGCTTCATAATCCTTGTTCCATATTCCTTGCAGGTTCGCAGGAAGAATTGCAGGCCTGCGCGATGACCCCATCAGAAGGTATCGCCCGTATTGAAATTGCAGCACTGTTAGACCTGGATCCTGTTCTCCTTCCCTGACCAGCTTCAGACGCTGGTCGGTCGGTAAATCTTTTTTGAAGTCACCGCCCAGACTAAAATGCACTCTGTTGAACATGGAGGAATGTTCAACAATATGAGCAGATTTCACGGTTTCGAATGGCTTGTTTTTAACAAGAGACATTATTTCAGAGCATTTTTTTACTGGATCAATGGTACCATCAAAATTCAAAAGGGAAGGGTTGTAATCCGTTGCTGCTGTGAAATAAAATACTGACTCGGTTGCCTGTTCGACATAAAAACTGTTATTGACTGTATGAAAAGCACCATCTTTGATTTTTCCATGCAGGATAGCCGAGAATTTCATGTGGAGTCCGCTTGGGCCAGCTTCTCTGGCAGGAAGGTCAACTATCTGTCCAGTCATAATCAGTTCGTTTTCTGAAATGGGCATTACAACAGCATCCTGTGTTCTCGATAAGGAAAGTTTAAAGGTCAGCTTTCCGGGTTGTGATGACGCTATGCGCAGAACAATAATGTTATCGGGGGCGGAAGCAAATACCTCACGTGTAAATGTTATGCCTTCATACGACCAGGTGGTTGTGGCAATGCCAGTTTCGAGATTTAATTCACGCCGGTAACTTAGTGATTCAGGCATGCTTCGGAACGTATCGGGCATGTCAATATAAATGTCTCCGAGAGGCTGATAGGAACGGATGCGCATAGGATTGCTCCTGAGGTATTTTTCCGATAACTCGGCAGCTTCCTTTACTTCTCCGGTAAGCAATTTTTTCTGAATAATGGGAAGGTATTCCCTGACCTCTGCATCGGCGTCTTCGATTCTCATGCCTGCCCACAAACTCTCTTCATTCAGTTGAATCTTCTCATGCAGTATATTTCCGAAAACCATTGCCCCGAGCCGACCGTTGCCAACAGGCAAGGCTTCATTCCAGTCTGCTGCGGGCTGCCTGTACCACAAGACCATCTGATTCCCTGATGTCTGGCATTTTAACGAAAGCGAAAACAAGAAAAGCAAAATGGAAAGAAAAAAATTAAAAAGTCTCATAATAATTTGAGTTAATAAACCTTCTCAATCATGAGACGAAAATAAAAGAAATAACGTATGAGTCTTTTTTTAAGTTTCATGTATTCAAGTTTTTTGTTCCAGCAATTGTAATACCAAAAAATCTCGATTTTTATCTATATTTGATATAATGGATATGTTCATTGTTTTTATTACTAAACTTGTTGAATACGAAATAACTTTTACATTTACCATGAGATGCCTGTTTTTTTTTAAATAGATGGCCTTTATATTTTAGCAGTTTTTTTGGACGGGTGTAATTTCAGTGTAATCAGATATGTTTCACCGCAAGAAAATTATTACAAAGGTAAATCTGTGCAATGTTCTTTAGCTAAATGGTCTGCCATTGGAAGTGATTAAAATGAATTGCTCCTAATCAAAGTGGAAATTTGAAATCGATATTAATTCTTATTATCATGATACATCCAGGAGATTGATCCAATATAAAATCCTCTGTTATGAAATCGTACAAAATAGCATTCTGGTTTTGCCTTCCTGTTGTTTTGCTCTTCTTTCTTTCTTCCTGCAGAAACTCCAGGGATTTTATCATGACGGTCAACGGTCCTGTTTCTTCCGACAGTATGGGTATTACCCTGGCACATGAACATGTTCTGGTTGATTTTATAGGTGCTGACAGCACTGGTTACAATCGATGGAACCGGCAGGATGTTATAGAAAAAGTGTTGCCCTACCTCATGGAAATAAGGAAACTGGGAGTGAAAACCATGGTGGAATGCACTCCTGCTTATCTTGGAAGGGATCCAATTCTGCTCAAAATGTTATCAGAACAATCAGGCATTCAGATTCTTACCAATACTGGATATTACGGTGCCATTGGAAAGAAAGCCCTTCCTTCTCATGTGTGGACAGAATCGGCGGAACAGCTTTCCGAACGGTGGATTTCGGAATGGGAACATGGCATAGAAAATTACGGTATTAAACCGGGATTTATTAAAATAGCGGTACAAAGCGACAGCATACTTGATTCAATCCATACAAAACTGGTAAAGGCTGCTGCTTTGACCCACCTTAAGACAGGCCTGGTTATCAATGCCCATACCGAATCGGCCGCGGCTGCAAGGGCCGAATTGAGGATCCTGGAGGGAGAAGGTGTCTCACCCCATGCCTTTATCTGGACCCATGCACAGATTGCCGGCATTGAGGATCAGATCGACTTGGCACGGCAGGGAGTTTGGGTTTCCTTCGACAACGTATCAACAGATAGCATTGAATTGAAAAAATATATATACCTGCTATCCGAAATGAAAACCCATGGCCTTCTCGACAGGGTAATCCTCTCACATGATGCCGGGTGGTATGATGTAATCAATCCTGCGGGAGTTATTTTTCGCCCATATACCGCTATTTTTACACACCTTATTCCGGCTCTGAAAAGTAATGGTTTTACAGAAAGGGAAATTTCCCTGCTTTTGCAGGAAAACCCGCGGGAAGCCTATACCGTAAGAATACGAAAAAAATAACCCCATGTGCCGTGGGGGGCTATAAGGCCACTTTTAAGATTTCATCATACATTCCTTTCTTTACGTTTGTAGAATCTTGCTTTCGAGTGGCGAAAAGCATTTAGTTACTCAAACGGATGTTCTCTGCTGAAGTCAGGACGATAATGGAAATGACTCCCAATGTCCTGAATCCATCCGTTTCTGAAACCAAGCCGGTACATTTCCTCTTTTATGGTTTCATATTCCTCTTCGTACAATGTTCTCTGCAAAGATACTGGTCCTCTGGTAAAAGGCGTCGGATAGTACTGTGACATCAGGGAAATGTACACCCCCGTTGAAATATTTTCTGCAATAAACCGTAATACTTTTTTGCTTTCTTCTATAAATCCGGGAATGACGAGATGGCGGATGATCAATCCACGCTGTACGGTTCCATCTTCCGATAAATGCAGCCGGTTGCCGCGCTGACGATACATTTCGGAAATGGTCGCAGCGGCATACAGCGGATAATCTTCTGCATCCGATAGTTCCCGGGCAACTGAAGGAGTGATGTATTTGAAGTCAGGTAAATATACATCCACCAGGGAATCGAGCATGCGAATAGTTTCTGCTTTTTCATACGCATTGGTATTCCATACAATAACAGGATGGTATCCCCGATTATGTAATTCCCGGATGACAGCAACTGCCTGGGGAGCAACATGTGAGGGTGAAACAAAGCCCACTGCATGGTACCCGGCATCAAGTTGTTCTGCAATAGTATCAGCTACTTCCCTGACTGACCAATCCCTGATCTCTGGCTGCTTCCCGTAAAGACCGTACTTTAGGGATTCGGGTTTACCATAAAAACTGATCTCATAATTCTGACAGAAAACACAGCGCAGGTTACAACCCGCGAAGAACAAATTAATAATTCCCTTTTTCCCGCTTATTACCGGCTCTTCTCCCCGGTGAATGCAAATTGACGCAACGGGAATGCCAGCACCTGTGTGGCAATATCCCGATGGCTTTTCAATACGGTTGGCATGACAGTTACGTGGGCACAAAGTGCAATCAGCAAGATCGGTGTAAATGCCATGCCGGTAAACCATTTGCCGGTTTCTATCTTCTTCCATTGCTTACTCCATTCCGAAAACTTTTTTGATGAATGCAATCTTACGTGCTTGAAAATCAGAAGGTAATCCATGACCGCTTTCGGGATAGACAATATATTCTTTCGGTACGCTCAGCATATTGTATGCTGCAAAATTTATATGCGGAGGGCAGACATTGTCCATGAGGCCGACGGCCATTAAAACAGGACATCTGACCCAGGGTGCCAGATTTTTGATATCGATATAGCTAAGAGTTTCAAATACTTTATCCCATCCAATTTCCGGGTGTTGCCTGACGTACGCTTCAAATTCGTTGGCAGGCCATGTAGCACATCGGAAATAATCCCTGAAATCAGATAAGAAGGGAACCTGAGGCACGGCAACTTTAATGCGTTGATTATCAAGCGCTGCAGTGGCGAAGGTCAGGGCTCCTCCCTGGCTTCCTCCTTCAACCGCAATCCGCGAGGTATCCACTTCTGGCCTTGAACAGAGAAAATCTACTGCCCGTATGCAATCCATGTAAGCGCCCCGGTAAATATAGTTTTCTTTATCGTGTAACTGGTACAGGAGATATCCCGGAAATCCCGGATTTATATTGTCTTTACTGTTTCCGTGCCCGCGTATATTGAGGGCAAATGAAACCATGTTGTCTCCCTGGTATGCCCATTGGGGAATCATATAAGAGCTGTAGCCCTGGACATGGAGGATGGCGGGATATTTACCGGGTTTTACTGGACGTCCGTACCATCCTCTGATCAGTACATTTCCCAGCGAACGCATTTCAACCAGAAACCATTCGCGGGTGGGAGTGCAGAGAGAATCGAGGCGTATCATACGGAACTGTGGTTCTACAGCAGCCAGCTCTTTCTTTGCCCGTCTCCAGTAATCGTCGAAATCTGGCATGCGGTCAGCAGGGGAAACAATTTTTTCCGGATTTACACCAAAATGAAAGCTTGTTTGCTTGTTGGCAACGGGACTTACCAAACTTACTTCTGCATTGTAAAAACCGGGAGAAAGATTACCGGCCGGAATGCTGATTCTCTGGCTTTTCCTGCCCGGCAGGTTCACTTTCTCACTGATCGAAAATGCCGGTTCTCCAAAATCGGTTTGTACCTTTACAGTGAGCGTACCTTCTATTTTCCGGCCGGAAGTATTGGAAATGGTAAGAGGGATAGTAAATGGTCCGTTTCCAGTAATGATTCTGTCCTGCCGGCTGAAGGTAGGAGAAATGGCAAGAAAATCTTCGACACCCGCAGGCTTCAGTTCAATATTTTTTGTGTACATTCCTCCCTCCCCACCGCCGTCATAAGTGCGTACGGCTATGATGTTGAGAGCATCCCAGCGGATTTTTTCCGGAGGAATGAGGCATTTTCTTTCCTTGTCGTATGCCGAAACATAGGCTGGAGGTAGGTCTCCTGTTTTCATCAACAGTTCACCGTTCCAATACGTATAATCGGCATCATCAATTCGTCCCAGGGTTAGAACAAAACCTCCTCCGCTCAGAACCTGTTTCTTAAGGGAAGATGGGATGAAAACGGCCTTCCGGTACCAGGCAAAGCCGTCATATCCTCTGTATCCCTGCCGTTCCCAGGGAATCCCGGCTGTTATTTCTTTCCAGTGTGTATCCATGTAAGTATCGGAGGCCCATTGCAGACTGTCACCTGTATGGAATTTCCATTCCGGTGTCAGCAGATTCTGGGAATTACTTCGGAGAAAGAATATGGTTAGACCCAGCAGAAGTATGTATGCTTTTCTCATAAGAATATAATTTTTCAAATGGTGTTATTTTGTATCAAGAATAAGAGGCAGTCCGTCCTTTCCTGCACCTATTACAATCACTTTGGTATTGGTTGAATTAGCCAGCTTCTCCGTGGCTTCAATGCCCTTCCAGCGCAGCAACTGTTCGCTGATTCCTTTGGAGACAATGTTCTGGAAGTCGGAAATTCCCTGAGCTTCAATTCTCTTTCGGTCAGCTTCCTGCCGTTCTTTTGCCAGGACGAACTGCATACGCTGGCTTTCCTGTTCAGCCCGGAGTTTCTCTTCAATAGCCGCTCTCAGTCCTTCCGGGAGGGCGATGCGCCTGAGGGGGGAAGCCTCGATGACAATACCGCGCGGTCCGACAATCTTTTGCAGGTCACTCATAATGATCTGTGCCAGCATTTCGCGCTCCGATGTGTACAGAGCCTTTGCTTCATACCCTGCGGTTACTCCCCTCGAAACGGAACGGAACTGCGGTTCCAGAATAATGTCAACATAGTTTTCTCCAACGCTTTTATAAACTTCTCCGGCTTTTTCTGGATCAAGATGGAACAAAACACTCACTTCCAGTTGGACTGTTAGTCCTTCCTTGGATGGGACATCCATGATCTCTTTAATTTCCTGTGTTTTAATGGAGAATTTGATGACGCGGGCCATGGGATTAACCATGTTAATGCCTGCCTTCAGGGTTTTATCGGAGACCTTGCCAAAAAAATCGATTACTCCTACATGCCCTGCAGGGATTACGGTAAAGCACTGACTGATGGCCAGAATAACCAGTACCAGTGCCAGGGCCCCGCTTATCTGCGACGTGTTTCTGAACAGGGGATTATGTTCTCCGTGAACTTTTTTTCTGGCTTTGTACCAGATGAAAAAGGCTACAAGTAAAATGGTGGTGGTAATAGTGAACAGCATATAACCTCCTTGTTATAATGAAAAGGAAAATTCTTTCGGGTAAAGATAAAGACTTTACCTTTATTCCGGTTCCTAATTTCTGGTTTCGTCCTTATCCGGCTTTCCTTATAGAACGGAAATAAGCTCTTGCTCAAACTCCTGCACTTTGCAGGCCTGTGCGAGGATGTCCACGATTGGTGTGGGCTGAGGCCGGGTTGGTTATAGACGGATGGATGGGTACCTCACAGAAAGGCCTCAGCCTTCCATCGTGGAGACTTTTTTTGGTTACTTTTTTGTGTGGCTGACAAAAAAGTAACTCAGGGTTCGGGGTGAAACCCCGCATAGCTCTTTGCCCG
>JAKPTE010000021.1 GCA_029571215.1 Bacteroidota bacterium | reverse complement strand
AGGCTGGTGCCGGTGTGCTTGGATTTGGAGCAGGTTTAAATATACATTTCAAACCTTCCATACGCAGCTCGTTTATTTCAATTCAATATTGGCATCAGGGCGTTGGTGAATACTATACCCAGAGTGTTTTGGGTCCGACATTTGTTTTCCGCGGGAAAAAATGGTTTACAGCCCAGCTGGGAATTGGCTTTGCAGTCGATAAGGGCATGGCCTGAAAGCGTGAAACAACCACCGGCAATGCTTTTATATTCCATCGGAGCATATTTCCCTTTCTGAGCAATCAGTTCCCGTTAAATTCCTGCTGCTTGATCGCGTATCATTATCCATGAGGCCTTAAAGCTTTGAAAAATGATTTTTATAGCTTAGCCAAATCCATGGGCAATAAGGAGAAAAAAGAAAAGGTCATGAATTCCTTTGTATAAAATTTCCGGCCGTCTCATGTTACCCTCAGTGAAATCACATTTTCCTCCTTTGGCCCAGAACCAGGGGAGGTATGAAATATAAAAAACAAGAGGGCCAGAAGCCTATGGTCTGTATCAGACCAATGGCTAATGGCCCCAAGCCAAAGGCAAGCGTTCAGAACCCCCTAAAACTAACGTATAACCCTCCTGTTCAGCCTGCGGATGGCTTCCTGTATGGTTTCATCAGGCTTGATGTAATTGTAATCACCCCAGAAACCTTCATCCTTGAAATAATCCACCTGATCGGCAAACACATCACTCATCCTGGCCGATTCACGATAGGCAAAACGACTTATATTGACAGTATCAATATCGGTCACAGCCATTTCGCTCATCACGGTAAAGGTGGTATTGAACAGCTTCTTCTTCCATTTGCATCTGAATTTCAGTTCGGAACGGACATAATTCAAATACCATTTGTTATTGAACTCCTTGTAGTTCACCAAATAATTCCCGCTAAGGGTTTCCACCTGCATTGAAACAGGTTTCTTCTTCACCAAAACATTGCTGGCCAGGTGAAGACCTATATCGCTTAAACGAAACTCCAAGCCGGTAATAGCCAGGTTGTTCACATCCAGATAAATCTTGCCGCTGTAAAGCGGTTCATTTACATCAGGCCGCTGGTCAAACTCAATAACATAGCAATCCTTGTCGTTAACAGTAGCCATTCCTGACAGACTATACTTATAGAATTTCATGTAATCAGGTTCGAGCAGGATTTCAGGATTTTTAACAACATCAAGAAGAAAAACCGTTTTGGGCCCACCTTGAAGTTTAAATGTTACCGTATCCATCCTCTCTACATCCTGGCTTTTTCGCCCTTTGTAAATTTTCACCCGGTCTTCATCATAAACTTTGTTGTAGGGCGCTTTATAAACGTCCAGTATGGCTTCGGCTAGTTCCACATAGCTCCGGTTCTTTTTGATAGCTTCCCTGTAAAAACCGGTTACCATAGCCGGCTTAACCGGATAATTTTCTTCGATTCGCCTCATGGCAGCCTGCAAAAGCGTAAGCGGATCATTCGACCGAATTATGACTTCGGTAATAGGAATAGGTTCCGGTTCCATGGCTATGACATATCCCTCTTTTGTCAACTCCGACAAATCCACCTGAAAATTCCGATAACCCAGATGGGTTATACCCAATTTTCCACCGGCCAGGCCCATCGGAACCTTAAGTACAAATTCTCCGTCGGAATTAGAAACCGTTCCTATGCTGTGCCCAACTACATGAACATTAGCAAAAATAACGGGCTTTTTGGTCAGCTTATCAATGATTTTTCCGCTGAAAGTTGCCACCTTTGAGGTATCATCTTTTATCAATGGCATTGCCATAACATTTTCTGCAAGGAAAAAAAGCAGTAATCCTACCAGGATCATGCTTCCATTAAAATAAGTTTTTGATTTCATGGGTTATTTTTTTAAAACAAAAAACCAAAATTCGGCTCTTCATACATAATGACAACCGGACAGTTTTTCTCCCTACCGGAATTTAATTTCGTTTAATCACTTGCTTTATCGTTCCTTAGAAAGAGGAGAATAATCCCTGTCTGCCATCATTTATGCAGCAAATGGGCATTGTTTACATAAGGTATTATTCTTCCTGAACCAGAATATCCGGAGGAAAGTGGTATTTACCATGCATTACCTCATAGATAGCCGTAGGCAGATCGGTATAGAGTTCATCCTTAAAGACACAACCCTTAAAACCAGCTTCGACCAGGGTTTTGAGATAGGCTTTATCGGTGTACATGGTAATGGCAATGAACTGGATATGCGGATATAACCAGAGAGCTTTGCGTGTAGCTTCAATTCCGCCCATTTGTGGCATTTCAAGATCAATCAGAACCAAATCAGCCAATGACAGGTTTTCATTGTTCAGAAGTTCCAAACCGTTTCTGACTTCGGCAATAATTTCAACATCCTTGCTTTTCCTGAGATAGAACCGTAGTCCCTCCAGAAATTTCTCATTATCATCGGCAAGAATCACTTTCATATGGGTCTGATCGGTATGAAAAATTTAAAAATAACTCCTTTCCCTACCTCACTGGCAGCAATAAATTTTCCTGCCAGCGACTCAATGCGGCTCCTGATGCCAGGCAAACCCAATCCTTTTCCCGGTCTTTCGAGCACACTAACATCAAACCCTTTCCCGTTGTCGGAATATTCCACTATCACGAAATCATCCTTTTTAAAGATTTTCAGCGCGATGGAAGAAGCCTCTCCATGCCGTAAGGAATTGTTTACCAGTTCAATGATTGCCCGGTAAAGGCTTGTTTCATAAATTTCGGGCAGACGCTCTGAAAAACCTACTTCAGTGTGAATCGTGACAGGGTATGCTTCCTGAATCTTGTCGAAGTATGATTCCAGAGCAGTTTGCATACCATAGTGCCTGAGGAGGTGCGGGCTCAGATTATTGGAAATTTCGCGCATGGTGCGCAAAGCACTGTCAATATTCTCATAGATTTTCCCGATAAGTATTTTTTGCTGGTAAGCATCCGGTTCTTCCTGAAGCATCTGAACATACATTTTCCCAGTAGAAAGAAGGGGGCCGAGCTCATCGTGCAGGTCGCCGGCCAACCGGGCCCTTTCCTTTTCCTCTCCATTGACTATGGCCTGCAGCATTTTTTGTTCCAGGAGTTTCCTCTCAGTAATGTTGCGGGCAACATACAAAAGAAGATTTTCTGATCCATACTGGAGGGGAAAAGCAGCTACCTCTACCGGAATTTTCCTTCCATTCCTGCCGGTAAGGGAAATCTCCAGCATGGGTAAAGCCTCATATTCTACTCCTTCAAATATTTTTTTTATGTAACCGTATTCCTCCTTCTCCATAAAGTCGAATACTTTCATTTTTCGCACTTCCTCGATGGTATATCCGGTAGTCTCAACGAAAACAGTATTTGCTTCCCTGATTTCCCCGTCAGGTGTCGTAATGAGAATTAAATCACGAATACCGAAAAAAATGCTCCTGAATTTCTCTTCACTGGCACGGTACGCCGATTCAATCCTTTTTCTTTCGGCAACTTCTTCTTTGAGATCCCTGTTGATTTCAGCCAGTTTTTTGCTTTGCTGGTTATAATACCTTGCACTGTTCTCAGCAAACCGGTTTAAGATAGAAAATACCAGCATGATTAATGTTGTAAAAAAAACTGCCACACCAAACTGAAGAGCCCATGGAAAAACTGAATGCACATACTCTTCAACAGGAAAGGTATATTGCCTCCGATCCGTGAGAAAAAGCAGTCCTATAACCAGCGCCGTAATGATGGAAGTCAGAACTAGATGGATTCCTGCTCTTTCATTGATCAGCATGGTAGCTAGCAGGCTTCCGATCAGCAGATACTGAAACCCAGCCCCCATCACCCCGGCCGACCACCACGATGCGGTTCCCATCAGATAACAGGCAAAGACAAATACCAGTACCTTAAACCGGTATCCTATTTTCTTTGAGAAAATGAGCAACAGCAATATTATGCAGTACAAAATCCCTCCCAGAAAGGTATTGGTCAATAGCCCTGTAACCGGTATCCTTAAAACAGCCAACAAAAGAATAGGGAATCCAAAAATCACGGATAAGGCAAGAATGGCATTGACCAGTTTGTTTCTCACTTCACTAAGATCGCCGGGAACTGATGATAGAGAAAAAAATGATGATAACAGTTTTTTTATCATAATATGATAAATCAATTGATAAATTTACAAAAAATTCAATCCAAGCTTTTCCGGTAAAAAACCGTAAGCGGCCAAAGCCGGAAGAAGAATATCCTGCAACTTTTTTTTCAAAAAACCACCCATATGAAGAAACTTGCAAATTACTTTTTCCAGGGTTTGTTACTGGTAGCTCCTGCCGGACTTACCATCTACATTCTTTACCTCATTTTCCGGTTTATTGATGATCCTTTGCAAACCTATATCAAGGATCTGGTCGGGTTTACCATACCAGGACTTGGTCTTGTGGTCATTGTAGTTTTTCTGACACTTCTGGGTATTATAGGAAACTATATCGTTACCGACCCGTTTACCAACCTTATTGAACGGCTAATACGCAAGGCTCCTGTTATTGAAATGATTTACACTTCGCTCAAAGACTTTCTTTCTGCTTTTGTAGGCAAAGAAAGACGTTTCAACAAACCGGTAAGGGTAATTGCTGATGCAAACACCGGCTTTGAGAAGCTTGGATTTATTACTGAGGATGATCTTAAGAGTTTTGGCGTAAAAGAAAAAGTGGCCGTTTACTTTCCTTACTCCCTGTCCTTTATGGGCGAACTGTTTTTCGTACCGGCCGACAGGGTAATTCCTGTTGACCTGCCGGCAGCAGAAGTAATGAAATTTATCGTTGCAGGAGGACTGGCAAAAATGACAACACCTGATGAAGAGGAAATCAATGAAAAAAGTTGAAAAACTCACTTCCCAAGGTTCAGAGCACCATCAGGCTGCATCCCCTAATCTCAGCCTGGTCCATTCTTCCAAAGATTTCAAAGCTTCCATCAGCATGCAAAAGTCCCAAATCGCCGGTGGCTATAAAAGGACAGGACCAGATGTTGGCCAGATCAATGATATTAATCCCTCCTGTTTTCCCGGGCTCCAGCAAGTTGAGAGGGTCGTAGGGATCCCTGACAAATACTTTCATCCAGGGGGGAGCAGAGAAAATCCCCTTTCCTTTTGAGTAAGCCTGGGAAAGAAGTTCTGTCATTCCATATTCAGAATGTACCATTTCAATACTGAACCGGCGACAAAGAATTTCATGCACCTCCTCCCGCACCAGTTCTTTCCTTCGGCCTTTCATTCCACCGGTTTCCATAACAATTGTACTGCTGAGGTTAACAGGATGCTTTTCTGCAAAATCAAGAAGGGCAAATGTAACTCCAAAAAGCAGGGATGGTTGGTGGTTTTGTTCGAGTTTCAAAAGGACCTCGGCAAGTTCTTCCTGATTGTACAGAAAAAAACCACTTCCGGGATGCCCGCTAAGCTGTATAAGCTTGTCAACCATATAGACCAGAGAGGAGCCGGTTCTTTCAAGATAGGAAGGCAGCAGTCCGAGAATACAATATTCCGAAGGATCCCCGTAAAACAAACGGAAACTCCGTAAAAAACTTTCCCTGTAAAGATTGAGCGATGCAACATAATGATGGCTGGTTCCCAGACCACCCGTGCCGGTACTGGTAAACACCATTTCCGGTTCACCAGGTGCCGCATAAATTTTGTGTTCCTTGAAGAACTCTACCGGCAAAAATGGTATTTTTTCCAGTGTGTCAACATTCCCGGAATTTCGCTTCAGTGAAGCGGAAAAAGTCCGGTAAACCGGATTGTTCTCATAATGAAACCGGTACATTTCGAGGGCCAGTGATTGAAACTCCTCATCACTCTTTATCTTAAAAATATCTTCTTCACTGAAATGCATCCGTCGAATTTCCTTTCCCATTTCACCCATTAGAATGATCTGATTCTTTCCGGGCAACTTTTTTATTCTTTCCCTGCCAATGGAGGAAGGTTTTCAATCTTATGGAATGAGGTTAAAATTCCTTTAATCAATGCCGAGCTGAAACCATTATGCTCCATTTCATTCAGTCCCGAGATGGTGATACCCATAGGGGTTGTAACCTTATCAATTTCTTTTTCGGGATGCTGGCCTTCTTTCAGAACGAGTCCTGCAGCTCCTCTCAGTGTTTGTGCGGCAATGAACTGTGCTGTCTCGGAGGGAAAGCCAATTTCAATTCCTCCCTGGGTCATGGCCCGCAGGAAACGCAGAGCAAAAGCTATTCCGCAGGCTCCGAGCACGGTGGAGGCTTCCATCAGTTCCTCTCCAATGACAAGGGTTTTTCCCAAAAGGTCAAAAAGCTCCTTCACTTCCGTCAATGCTCCCTGGTCGTCTTCTTGTGCGGCAAGGCAGGTCATGGATTCACCTATGGCTGCAGCCGTGTTGGGCATAATCCTCACAACCGGAACATTTCCGCATATGGAACGGATACGCCGGATGGGAAAGCCCGTAACGGATGAAACGAGGATATGTTTTTCGGGAATTATGACGCTCTGGATTTCCTGCAACAGCGATTCCATCTGATGGGGCTTGACAGTCATCAGTACAAACCGGCTTTCTTCGACAGCTCCTCTGTTATCGGAAGTAATCCGGACGTTTTGCTGCTGAAGGTGGTTAAGGAACTGAATCTTTCGGCGTGTAACAATGAGGTCGTTTGCCTGGAAATGTCCGGTTGCCAGCAGTCCGGTTGCCAGGGAATTGCCCAGGTTCCCTCCACCAAGAATTGCAATACGGAAGTGGTTTGTCATATTCGGTTGGATTAACGGCAGAAAAAACAGATTATGGTACCTGTTGAAAGGAAATGCGGGCAAGCCCGCACTTCCTGATTAAAAATATGTGTACGAAAAAGGGTTTCTTATCCGCGTATCGCCTTGATTCCGGGAAGTTCTTTTCCTTCGATGTATTCCAGCATGGCTCCGCCACCGGTTGATACATAGCTGATTTTATCGGCCAGCTTATTTTTATTAACAGCTGCCACAGAATCTCCACCCCCCACCAGACTGAAGGCACCGGCTGCAGTAGCTTCTGCTATGGCCTGGGCAATGGCGCTTGTTCCCCTGGCAAATTTCTCAAATTCAAATACACCCATAGGACCGTTCCAGAGAATGGTCTTTGAGTTTTTTATGACTCCCGAGAAAAGGGCTACGGTTTCAGGCCCGATATCCAAACCCATCCAGCCATCGGGGGTCTCGTTAACCTTGGTTACCGAAGTATTCGCATTGGCATCAAAAGCATCTCCATTAACAGCATCAACGGGCAGATACACTTTTACCCCCTTTGCTTTCGCTTTTTCGAGTATCTGAAGTGCCACATCCAGTTTGTCTTCTTCACACAAAGATTTTCCGATTTTACCACCCTGCGCTTTGATAAAGGTATAGGTCATACCACCGCCAATAATGAGATTGTCCACTTTCTCGAGCATGCGTTCAATAACCATAATCTTATCGCTTACCTTGGCTCCGCCCATGATGGCGGTAAAAGGATGATCAGGCGAATGCAAAACCTTATCCATGGCTTTCAGTTCCGCCTCAATCAGATAGCCAAACATACTCTTGCCCGGGAAATGGGCAGCTATCAGGGTAGTTGAAGCATGGGCTCGGTGAGCTGTACCAAAAGCATCGTTCACATAACAATCAGCCAGTGATGCCAGCTTGGCAGTGAATTCTTTCTGACGTTTCTTCATTTCGTCCTTGGCAGCTTTCTTCTCTTCATCTGAAACTCCCTCAGGAAGCTTTGGTTTGCCTTCTTCTTCCAGATAGAAACGTACGTTTTCCAGCAGCAAGACTTCCCCCGGTTTAAGGGAAGATGCGAGCTGCCTGGCCGATTCTCCCACACAATCATCGGCAAATTTCACTTCCCTGCCGAGATGCTTTGACAGAACAGGAATGACATGCTTCAGTGAATATTTTTCCTGCGGAACTCCGTCAGGACGGCCCAGATGTGACATTAGAATGCAACTCCCTCCATCGTTCAGAATCTTGTTGATGGTGGGTAAGGCACCCCGGATGCGCGTATCATCTGTTACCTCAAAGGTTTTCTTGTCAAGCGGAACGTTAAAATCAACCCGCACAATGGCCCGCAGGCCTTTAAAATTGAAATTCTCTATAGTAACCATATGCATAAAAATTTAAACATGTGCCATAAAAATCATACAAACCTAACTGAAAATCATCAAATAGCCAAATTTTACGCTTTCAGTCCGGCACTTGATTTACCAGGAAAAAGCATTTACTTTGCAACTGGTTCGTATGTTATTCCGTGACGTCATAGGGCAGAAACCTGTTATTCAGAACCTCATCCGCTCGGTGCAGGAAGGGCGGATAAGCCATGCCCAGATGCTGTTTGGTCCTGAAGGCGCCGGAAAACTTCCGCTCGCCCTCGCCTACAGCCGCTATATCCTTTGTACTTCGCGCACCGCGGAAGATGCCTGCGGACATTGCGTCTCCTGCCAGAAAATATCCAAACTGATACATCCCGATCTTCATTTTGTATTCCCGGTTTTCAGGGAAAAAACGGCCGAAAAGGTTACCAGTGAAAAGTTTCTTCCTCTTTGGCGTTCCTTTCTGCAGAACAATCCCTACTTCTCCTATAACCAGTGGATGAAAGCCCTTGACTCGGAGAACAAGCAGGGAATGATCTTTGTGGAAGAAAGCGCCGAAATACTTCGGAAACTCAGTCTGAAGCCTTACGAGTCAGACTGGAAGGTGATGATAATCTGGCTGCCGGAACGTATGCACCCGGCAGCGGCCAATAAACTTTTGAAAATACTGGAAGAACCTCCCGACCAGACACTGTTCCTCCTCATCAGCGAAAACACCCAAACCATTCTGCCAACTATCCTTTCGAGGGTTCAGATGATCCGGGTACCCCGCCTCCCGGATTCCGACATCGAAAAGGCACTGACAGAAAAATATGCTGTTGACCAAACCCGTGCCCGCAGGGTTGCTCTTCAGGCCGGAGGAAACTTTGCCCGTGCCCTTTCCCTCCTCAGCCTTTCAGCCGAAGACCAGCAGTTTGATAGGTTTGTGACCTTGATGCGACTGGTGTGGAAGAAAAATATTTCCGAAATTCTCGGCTGGGTGGATGAACTGGCCTCAGTAGGCAGGGAAGAACAAAAGGAATTTCTTCAGTATGCCCTTACCCTTGTGCGAGAAAACCTGCTCCTGAACCTAAAACTCCCCTTTGCACACCGGCTTACCGAACCTGAACTCGAATTTTCCCGGAAATTTTCTGCCTTCATTCACCCTGATAACATTGAACAGATTCATGATGCCTTTTCCAAAGCACAGACCCACATCGAAGCCAACGCTTATGATAAGCTGGTACTATTTGATCTGGCACTTTCGCTTTCAGAAATAATCCGTAGTTGATCAATTTTCTGTATCTTTGTGACTTTGCCGGAAAGCATCCGGCACACCAACAGAATGACATAATGAGCACTCAAAATATAGAAGGAATTCATCATAGAGGTTGTTGCAAACTCTCTCCCGGAGGAGGGGATTTTCAGCGTTGTATCCAGGACGGATGCAGTAAACTGAAGGTTTACAACTGGCTTTCCGATCTTCCTATGGACAGCGGTATTTCGGAAGTGGTGGAGATCCGCTTCAAAAATACGCGAAAGGGCTTTTATTACAATGTTAACCAGTTGGTTCTTCAGCAGGGCGATATTGTGGCAGTTGAAGCCACACCAGGGCATGACATTGGTGTTGTATCGCTTACCGGCGAACTCGTACAACAGCAGATGAAAAAGTATAAGGTCACTACCCCAGCTCAGGAACTGAAAAAAATCTACAGGAAAGCCAAACCAGCCGACATTGAAAAATGGATGGAAGCCATTGCTCTGGAAGAAAGCACCATGCTGAAGGCAAGGAAAATTGCCGAAAGCCTGCACCTTGACATGAAAATTGGTGATGTTGAATACCAGGGCGATAAAACTAAAGCCATCTTTTATTACATTGCCGACGACCGGGTTGACTTCAGGGAATTGATCAAAATACTGGCCGATGAATTCAAGATACGGGTCGAAATGCGGCAAATCGGAGCACGTCAGGAAGCAGGCCGCATTGGTGGCATCGGACCTTGCGGAAGAGAGCTTTGCTGCACCACATGGCTAACCAACTTCGTTTCGGTTACCACCAGTGCTGCCCGGTACCAGGAAGTATCCCTCAATCCCCAGAAGCTGGCCGGCCAGTGTGGAAAGCTCAAGTGCTGTCTTAACTACGAACTGGATGTCTATCTCGACGCCCGGCACGATTTTCCCGATACCTCAGAACCTCTTCGGTTTGAAGAAGGGCTGGCCCGACTGCAAAAAACCGACGTATTCCGCCGTATTATGTGGTATAGCCTTAACGAAGAAGAAACTTCTCTCATCCCTCTTCCGGTTGAAAAAGTGCGGGAGTTAATTGAAATGAACCGAAAGGGCATCGTACCCAAAATTCAGACAAACGGATATTCCCAGGTATCGGTTTCTCAACCCGCTGAAAACGGTTTTACCGATGTCATCAGTTCCCAGAGTGTGACACGGTTCGATAAACCCAAAAACAAACATAAAAAAGGCCGCAAACGTCCGAATAAACCCAATAACCAGGCGAATTCCCCAACTGATGAAAGCTCCTCTGACTAATCTTTCAGTTCTTTTATTATTGCTGCTGTTACCCTCATGCGACTCCCGGATGGTCTTCGAAAAAAACCAGCGCATTCCCGGAGGATCATGGGATGCCTCTGAGCCTGCAGAATTTGAGGCATTTATTGCCGACACACTCCAGCCTTGTAATTTATACATCAATATCAGAAACAAAGGTTCCTATTCCTTCAGCAATCTTTTCCTGTTTATCACCATAACTTCTCCTGCCGGCGAAAAACTCACCGATACCGTTGAATGTACCCTTGCCGACAGCAAAGGAAAATGGTACGGAAAAGGAATCGGCGATCTGTATTTCCTGCGTTCACCCTGGAAAATGAACATCCGGTTTCCCCATACAGGCATCTATCAGTTTCGTCTTACCCAGGGCATGCGCACAAACCCTCTCCCGGGAATCACCGATATCGGATTGCGCATTGAAAAAGTTCATTGATTTTTGCAGGTCGTGGGAAAAAACAAGCTGAGAAAATTCGCCGAAATGAAAACGTTTCCCAACGTTTTCGAACCCGCTCTTTCCGATATCATACAGCAACCTTTCCCGCTGAAATCGCAATGGAACAGCGCCTATTTCGGGAACACCCATCCCATTACACTTGAACTCGGCTGTGGCCGGGGCGAATATACAACCGGTCTCGCCCTCCTAAACCCGGACCGCAATTACATTGGGGTTGATATCAAAGGCGCCCGCATTTGGCAGGGCGCCCGGTATGCACTTGACAACCAGCTCTCCAACGTGGCATTCATCAGAACCCGCATTGAATTCATCACTTCGTTCTTTGGCCCCTCCGAAGTGGACGAAATTTGGCTTACCTTTCCCGACCCCCAGGAGAAAAAACGCAGGGCAAAAAAACGCCTTACAGGTTCCCGTTTTCTAAATGCCTACAGAACCTTTGTCAAACCTGGCGGATCCATACACCTGAAAACCGACCACCCCGGCCTGTATGACTATACGCTGAAACTCCTTGCCTACAATAACCAGCAACCCGAGGTCTGTACAACCGACCTGTATGCTTCTTCCCTTGCCGAAACTGTCGGTGCTATCCAAACCTATTACGAACAGATGTTTCTGCGGGAGGGGAAAAAAGTACTCTATCTGCGGTTCGCCCTTAAAACAGACCATGAATATGCCGAAATCCCTGAAACAGAGTAAACCGGACGATTTTTTTGAACAGGTTTATGAAGTAACACGGAAAATACCCTATGGCCGAGTTACCTCCTATGGAGCTATTGCCCGTTTCCTGGGAACTGCGCGATCAGCCCGTATGGTAGGATGGGCGCTGAACGCCTGCCATTCCCGTCCCCTCCATGTTCCGGCCCACCGGGTAGTCAACCGGCAGGGACTCCTTACCGGAAAAATGCACTTTGGAACCCCTACGGCCATGCAGCAGCTTCTTGAAAATGAAGGTATCAGGGTAATGAATGACCGCGTTGTCAATTTCCGCAAACTTTTCTGGGATCCCTGCAAAGAATTATGACAAATATTAGCACATTTCCGCCGCTTTTTTTATTACTTTGCAGTTTAAATTTAATTTAAATAAAAATTATGAATCTTTCGAAGGAGTCTGTTTGGAATGAGCTAAGAAAGGTAATTCACCCGTCCTCAGGAAAACCCGTCACAGATGCCGGAATTGTTCAGAATGTTACGGTTGGTGACAATTCGGTTCATGTTATTCTTTCTTTTCCCAGAAGCACTGATCCATTGGCTGGCCCTGTAAAGAAGGCGATAGTACAAGTTATTCAATCAGCATTTGGTACAGGCACCCAGGTGACGTTCGAAAATGTTACCAAAAAAGAGGTGACTGAAGAAAGCAATCAGCCGGAAGCCTTGGCCCAGGTTAAAAATATTGTTGCAGTAGCCTCCGGTAAGGGAGGGGTTGGTAAGTCAACGGTAGCAGCTAATTTGGCAGTGGCAACTGCATTGCAGGGTTACCGGGTAGGACTTGTGGATGCCGATGTTTACGGACCTTCGGTTCCCAAAATGTTCGGTGCAGAAGAACTAAGGCCTGTACTTAAAACGGAAAACGGAAAAGAACTGATTGTTCCAATTGAGAAATTCGGTATCAAGGTTCTTTCGATAGGATTCTTCGTAAATGCTTCTGATGCTTTAATCTGGCGCGGCCCCATGGCAACCAGCGCCCTTCGGCAACTCCTCACCCAGGGTGAATGGGGCGAACTGGATTATTTATACATTGATCTGCCTCCCGGTACAGGAGACGTACATCTGACCATTGTGCAGGAAGTACCGGTTACCGGTGCCGTCATTGTCAGCACCCCCCAGCATGTTGCACTGGCAGCCGTTATCAAGGGAATCAGCATGTTTGAAAATGCCGCCATTAAGGTTCCCGTGCTGGGCCTTATTGAAAACATGTCGTACTTCACCCCTCCGGAATTGCCCGACAGGAAGTATTATATCTTTGGTAAACACGGGTGCCGTAACCTGGCTGAAAAGCTGAAACTTCCCCTTCTGGGCGAAATCCCAATTGATGAAAACATATGCCAGGACAGTGATACAGGCCGGCCTTCCGTTCTTGAACAAAATACGCCTGTGGCCAAAGCTTTTATGGACCTTGCCCTCCATGTGATGGAACAGGTCGATATACGGAATAAAACAATGGAACCTACAAAAAGAGTAATTATCAAACATTAACACGAAAATTCCTTCCCATGCAGAATAAAGAAGAAATCATCCGCAAAATTAACCTTACCCTTGATCAGATACGACCTTATCTCCAGGCCGACGGTGGAGATGTTTTGCTGAAAGAAGTAACCGATGATCTTACGGTAAAGGTGAGCCTCACAGGTGCTTGCCATGGCTGCCCTTTCAGCATGCAAACCCTCAGAGCAGGTGTTGAACAGGCTTTGCGACACTCCGTTCCTGAAATAAAGGAAGTGGTATCAGTTTAACTTTATTAATTAACTGAATACCTGCTGGTTAGATATACACTTCAACCCGTTTACAGTTACTTTTAGGAAATGCCATAAATTTTTGTTTTTCGGCAGCACCTAAAATAAATTCCGTAAAAACTGGTTATTATTACTGCTGTTTTCCGCTGATTGAAAATAGAAGGATAACCATTACTTTTGCATTGATACAAGCTTTACAATGTTTTTCAGAAATTCCCGTCAGGCGCAACTATCCGGCACAGAATTACAGACCATTGCCTTTGCGGTTTCTCTATCCCTCCTTTTTCTCCCTTCCTGCTCCACCCAGAAAAATACCTGGATGAGCCGTCATTTTCACGCCCTCACAGCCCATTACAATATTTATTTTAACGGAAATGAAAGCTTTAAGCAGGGGGTTAACAAAATAAGAAAAGGTTACAAGGATGACTTTACACGGGTACTTCCCGTCTTTACATGGGATGATGAGAACCTTGCCAGATCAGCAGCAGGAGATTTTGACCGTGCCACAAAAAAGGCCTCCAAAGTGATTGCCCTGCATTCCATCAAGGTTAAACCTTCGATGAAACGCGAAGTTCTTAGTGAAAAGGAAAAAGCCTTTTACAATAAAAATGAATACAACCCCTGGGTGGAAAAGGCCTATCTGTTAATCGGGAAATCGCATTTTTACCAGAAGAACTACAAACTGGCTCAGGAAACATTTCGCTTTATGATCAATCAGTTCGGAGAAGAGGAAATCCGGTTTGATGCCCTGGTGTGGCTGGCGCGTGTCTATATTGAAACTGGTGAAACGAACGAAGCCAAAAAGCTGATGGATGCCCTCTCCAATGAACCTGCCTTTCCAGATCGCCTTACCGGTGATCTTCAGGCCACACTGGCACATTATTACCTGCGGAATGAACAATATGCCGAAGCTGCCCTGCCACTAGAGAAAGCACTGAATGAAGCCCGTACCAAAACTGACCGGTACCGCTGGACATTCATTCTGGGACAGATTTACACTCTGACAGGAGATCCCGATAAAGCCAACAAGTATTTTGCCCGTGTTGTCAAGATGAATCCCCCCTACGAAGTGACCTTCAATGCCCGCATTAACATGGCGTCGAACGTAAAGGAAGGTACCGGAGCGGCAGCTTCCATCCGCAGAGAGCTTCTGAAACTGGCAAATGACCAGAAAAACAAGGAATATCTTGATCAAATTTATTACGCTCTTGGAAATCTCTCCTTGCGGCAGAAAGACACAGCCGAAGCGATTTCCTTCTACGCCCGTTCTGCCCAGGTATCAACCACCAACAACCGCCAGAAAGCACTTTCCTACCTGTCCGTTGCCGACCTGTACTTCAGCCGGCCTGATTACATTGCCGCTGCAGCATATTACGACAGTGCCTCTTCGTTTGTTGACCGGCGAAACTTTAAAAACTATGACCAGATCATGGCACGGGCACAGAACCTTATCGAGCTTGCCCGCAACATCCAAACGGTTCAGCGCGAAGACAGCCTGCAACGTCTGTCGTACATGAGCAAGGAAGACCTGAATGCATTTATCGACAAAATAATTGAATCGGTGGTTAGGAAAGAAGCCGAGGAACGACAGAAAATGGCCGAACAGATGCTTGCCGACCAGATAAATACGGGGTACGGTCAGCAGGTTCTCCAGGACCCCACTGCTGCCGGGCAATGGTATTTTTACAACCCCAATATACGTACCCAGGGTGAGATGGAATTCAGGCGGAAGTGGGGAAACCGTAAACTGGAGGACAACTGGAGAAGACTGAACAAAGGGGTCTCTACCGGACCCGCTGAATCGAACCTGGCAGAATCAGGGCGCAACGGTGGACAGGAAGAGTCAGGAAAAGCCCTCAGCAACAAATCCAGGGAATATTATCTGAAGGACATTCCATTTACTGATTCTCTCAGAGAAATTTCCAACAAACGCATCGAAGAAGCTTTATTCAATGCAGGAACCCTTTACTTCGAAAAACTTAACGAACCCCTTCTGTCAGCCGGATCTTACAGAGAGCTTATCAGACGATTCCCCGGCAGCACCTATGAACCCCAGGCACTGTATAACCTGTATTCCATTTTCTCCGGCCTCGGAAAGACTGCGGATGCCATGACATACCGCAATATGCTGACTGCCAAGTACCCCGACAATTACTACGCCCGGGTACTTACAGATCCCGAATACATCGACCACCTGCGGGAAGAACAACAAAAGCCTGTACGACGATACCTGGAAGTATACAACAATTATTTGCAGGAACGCTACCCGGAAGTTGTCGCAGGAGCTACCCGGTCTTTGCGCGATGAAAAAGATACCTCGCTTGTTGCCAAGTACCTCTACCTTAAAGCTCTTGCCTTTGCCCGACTCAATGAACGCGATTCCCTCCGCAGTACCCTGAATACTATTCTTGCCTCTTTCCCTGCATCGGAACCTGCTTCCAATGCCCGTATCATGATCGATTTCATGGACAACAAATACCCTGAAATAAAGGAAAAGGCCGAAGAAAAAACTGCAGCAGAAATTTACGCTTACAGCCCCGGAGAAAATCATTACACTGCCATTGTGATTCCAGCCTCAGCCAATATGAACCAGCTCATTTTCAACCTGATCAACTTCAATCTCGATCAATTCCCAAAATTATCCCTTAACGTGCAGGGAGAAAACCTCGGGAAAGACGTGCAGATTGTCACCATCAAAATCTTTTCCGGAAGCTCTGATGCACTCGCCTACCTTGGGCACCTTCTGAAGGATCCCGGTATTTTCCGCGATGTGAATGCCGCTTCTTCCTATTTGTTTGTCATTTCCGAAACGAACCTGGCTGCTCTCCGAAAAGATATGAATATTGACCGTTACCTGCGATTCTATACAAACCATTATCCTCTGCAATGAAAAAGACGTTGATACTATGGGTTGACGACGAAATTGACCTGCTGCGTCCCCACATTCTTTTTCTTCAGGATAAGGGATATGAAGTAATTACTGTTACCAACGGCATGGATGCCATCAGTCAGGTCAGAGATAAAGCGTTCGATCTCATTTTTCTCGATGAAAACATGCCCGGATTGAGCGGACTGGAAACGCTTTCCCGTATTAAAACCCTTCGGCCTGAGGTTCCTGTAGTCATGATCACCAAAAGCGAAGAGGAAAATATCATGGATCAGGCAATTGGATCCAAAATTGCCGACTACCTGATTAAGCCAGTGAACCCCAATCAGATTCTCCTGACAATCAAAAAGTATACCCAGACCCGTGAACTGGTTTCACAAAAAACCACACGGGATTACCAGGCTGAGTTTTCAAACATCAGCCTCCAGATAAACTCTGCCGGCAATTTTAGCGACTGGTGTGAAATTTACCGCAAACTGGTGTATTGGGAACTGGAACTGGAAGCTTCAGCCAGTGCCGAGATGGAAGAAATCCTCCTCTTTCAGAAAAACGAAGCCAATCGCGAATTTGCCAAATATATCGGCCAGAACTATCTGGGATGGTTTGATGAGAAAAATGCCGGAAAGCCCCTTCTTTCGCCCAGTGTGATGAGAAATACCATTTTCCCCTTGCTGGAAAAGGGAGAAAAAGTAATTTTCATTGTAATTGACAACCTTCGCCTTGACCAGTGGTACGTTATTTATCAGCTCTTGAAGGATTATCTTGTTGTAGTGCAGGATGAATTGTACTGCAGCATTCTCCCCACAGCAACACAGTTTGCGCGCAACGCCCTGTTTGCAGGTCTTATGCCACTGGAAATCGGACAACTGGTTCCCGATTTGTGGATTTCGGAAGAGGAAGAAGAATCAAAAAACCAGTTCGAGGAGGAACTTCTCCGCCGGCAGATGAGCAGGGCAGGAAAAAATGCAAAAATCTTCTATGAAAAGGTCAATAACCTGAAGGCCGGAAAGAAACTACTTGAAGACATTCCATCCCTGCTCCGGAATGACCTGATTGTGCTTGTATATAATTTTGTTGACCTGTTATCGCATGCCCGTACCGAAATGGAGGTCATCCGTGAGCTGGCCGTGGATGAGCCGGCTTATCGCTCACTCACATTATCATGGTTTCAGCATTCCCACCTTTTCGATTTTATTAAAATGATTGCCGCCCATCCGGTAACCTTTGTCATTACCACCGATCATGGCTCTGTCAGAGTGGCCAATCCGGTGAAAGTCATCGGTGATAAAAAGACCAGTGTCAACCTTCGGTACAAACAAGGACGTAATCTGAACTACAATCCCAGAGAAGTATTTGAAATCAGACAGCCGGCCAAAGCCCATCTTCCTACAGCAGGTGTAACTGCTTCTTATATTTTTGCTACGGGATACGACTTTCTTGTCTATCCCAACAATTATAATTATTTTGTCAACTATTACCGGAACACTTTCCAGCACGGAGGTATATCGATGGAAGAAATGCTGATTCCCCTGATAACCCTGCAACCAAAATGAAACCGCTTCACCTTAGCATGAATTCCCTGCAGGATGTTCCACAGGTGGCAGCCAAGCTATTGCCACTCCTGGAACAATATCCCGTTGCTGCATTCTATGGCGAACTGGGAGCCGGGAAAACAACCTTGATTGCAGAAATCTGCCGACAGCTCGGTGTACCCGGTGCTGTTACCAGCCCTTCATTTGCTATTGTTAACGAATATCTTTCCAATAGCGGAAGCACGATTTATCATTTTGATTTCTACCGGATAAAAGACATTGCCGAAGCCTACGACATTGGCTATGAAGAATATTTTTTCAGCGGAAATATATGCCTGATCGAATGGCCGGAACGAATTGAGGAACTTCTCCCAGATGAATTTATTCAGGTATTTATTGAAGCACATCCAGATGGAATGCGCTCTGTAACAGTTCAGCAGGCCGGCAATACGGAATAGATCCGTAAATTTGTATTACCTTTATCCAATTAATTATCGGGTATGGCTGAAAATCAGACATCGCAGGTTCAGCATCCTCTCATAAGGGAGGGGTTGATGCCGCAGGAGGAAAAGCTTGATACAGCGGTACGCCGGCAAAGGCTTGTCATCGGCATTCCCTGTGAACCTGACAAAGACGAAAGCAGAGTTCCTCTCACGCCTGAAGCGGTAGAGATACTGGTTGGCCGCGGCCATGAAATTCTGGTGGAACAGAATGCCGGCCGATCTGCCAATTACAGTGATACCGACTACAGCGAACGGGGGGCTTATATCCTTACATCGCACGAACAGGTGCTCCGTGCTGATATCGTCCTGAAAGTAGCTCCTCTGAACAAAGATGACATCCAATTGCTGAAAGGAAAACAGACCATTCTGTCTTCCTTGCACCTGCAATCGCAACAGCAGGAATACATAGCCGGACTGTTGCAGAAAAAGGTCACTGCTATTGCCTTCGAGAATATTAAAGACGAGCACGACACCTATCCTGTGGTTAACTCCATGAGTTCCATCGCCGGAATAACGGCCATCCATATTGCTGCTGAACTGCTCAGTACAGCCCATGGCGGCAAGGGAGTAATGCTGGGAGGTATCCCCGGCATCAGCCCCACCGAGGTGGTCATCCTGGGTTCCGGTACTGTAGCCGAATATGCCACCCGTGCAGCTATCGGACTGGGTGCCTTGGTAAAAGTTTTCGATAATTCGGTACACAGGTTACGCAGGCTGCAGACTAACGTGGGTTTCCCGGTCTATACCTCCATTTTCCACCCCAATGTTCTTGAAAAATCGCTCCGCTCAGCCGACGTAGTTATCGGCGCCCTGCATATTCAGGAAAACAAACCCCGGTTTTTGATTACGGAAGACATGGTCAAAACCATGAAACGCGGATCCGTGATCATTGATGTCAGCATAGACCAGGGAGGATGCATTGAAACCTCCGAATGCAGGCCTCTTTCCGATCCGGTTTACGTCAAACATAACGTAATCCACTATTCCGTACCCAACCTGCCTTCGCGCGTAGCCCGCACGGCATCCATTGCACTCAGCAACGTGTTCCTTCCCCTGCTTCTCGAAATAGGCGAGACCGGAAGCATTGAAAAGGCCATCAAGTTCAACACCGGCTTCCGCAACGGAGTTTACATCTTCAATGGTATACTTACCAGTAAAACCATTGCCGACCTGTTCTCCCTTCCTTTTCAGGATATCAATTTGCTGATGGCGGCTTTTTAATACATCCCTGTATGTTCCCTTTACGGAATAAAGTATGGCAGCATAATCCCTCCCTGATTCTGTCAGGCATTATCTTCCTGTCCCTTTTAACTACCTGCCGGAAAGAAGAAAAGACAAAACTTTCAGGAGAGTCGGTGATATCAACAAAACTATACGGCACCGGGCCTTATTATACCTACGGATTTTCCTTTTCTACAGGGAAAAATTATCCCTACCCTGGTACCTCCAGCGTACGCATTGATCTGGTTGCGCAGGCCCTGACTGATCCTCAGGGAAATTTGACCGGGGTTGTTCTCGCCAGTCCTGATAACGACAAGGCTTTTTATACAAACGGAACCTTTGGTGATTCTTCTTCTGCCCTCGCTTTTTTCTCCAGCTATACAGAAGCGGAAACAACAACCTTTTCACCCCTTTCGGATACAATTGTAGCCAACCAGGTTCTTACTTACCGGTCAGTTGTGCCTACGTATGCCAAAATTCTGATTACCTCCGTCAGGTTTTTGCCTGACAACCTCACAGGTCAGTATGCCGAAATTGCCTTCCGCTGGGTTTACCAGCCCGACGGAAGCCCTCTTTTCCCCTAAGCCTAATCCATTATTTCGTCCGGTATCCTCTGAACAAATACCGGTTTTTCCGCTTCAGAATGGGTTTATTTGTAAAAAACACCAATAAGACCTATTCCCAGAGTAAAAATCTTTCCACCATAGTGGTGATCATTCTGATCATTCAAACTCAGGGCATGATAGTTCCCTTCGATTGTAAATCCCACATATTTTTTTATTGGAATCACAATGCCAATCCCTCCGAAAATATCACTGCCGGTTGCTTCAGTGGTTTCCCCGCTCCAACTGTCTGTTTTGAAATTGGCTCCGTAATACCTTATTCCAAAGGTAATAAACGGAAAACCCTGGCTCTTCTGTCCTCCTGCCGCCAATCCAATGTGCGGCCCAACTCCATACGTCGATGAATACAAATCGCCCTGGGACTGCCTGCCATAGCCTACTCCCAATCCCATGAAAACATTCCGTGCAACAAAACGGCTTGCTGTCAGTCCAAACATTCCCGTATTGCTGTAATGACCATTATCGTCCTCAAACAGAGAACCTCCACTGCTTGTAAAGCTGCCCGTAATATTAAATAATCCCGCCCCTTTGTCGGTGGCAAATTCCTGGGCTGTTGCCTGTCCGGCAATAAGAAAACAGGTGAACAGAAAAATCAGATTTTTACGTGCCATAAATAATGTTTTGGTTTGACATTGTTTCCCGGTTAACTGACGGGATATTCGAATGTAACGTTTTTTTCTTTTATATCAAAGAGTTCCGTTGTTTTTCGCAAAGGTTCGGGATAAACGCTGATTTGAGAACCGGCCTGCTGGCTTTATACACCTACAAACTGCTGCACCAATTTTCTGTCAGCAAGACATAAAAATGAAGATATGAAGCGTCCCCGGTGATAAAGTTTTTCCTTGCTGCATGAAAATTTGTTACTTTACAGAAAAATTTAATTCTTCTGGAAAAATGCCTTATCGGATTGCCGTAAACACCCGCCTTCTTCTACCTGAAAAACTTGACGGGACAGGCATTTTCACTTTTGAAACCCTGAAAAGAATTGTTGCCTGGCACCCCGAATGCGAATTCTGGTTTTTGTTTGACAGACCGTTTCATAAAGAATTCCTGTTTGGACCCAATATAAAACCGGTGGTTCTGCCCCCACCAGCACGTCACCCCGTTCTGTGGCATATCTGGTTTCAGTGGATGCTGCCACTGGCTTTGCGCCGTATCAAACCCCATCTGTTCTTTTCACCCGACGGTTTCCTTCCGCTGCATACAGCAACTCCCTGCCTCCCGGTAATTCACGACCTGAATTTTGAACACCGCCCTCAGGACCTTCCTTTTCTGACCCGCACATTTTACCATCATTTTTTTCCACGGTTTGCCAGAAAAGCCGCACGTATTGTAACTGTTTCCGAATACAGCCGAACCGATATCTCCCGTACCTATACCATCCCGGAAGACAAAATTGACGTATGCTATAACGGCGCTTCCGACAGATTTGTTCCATTGCCTCCCGACGAGCAGATTAGAGTGCAAAGAATTTATACCGGTGGAAGTCCATACTTTATTATAGTCGGTTCGCTCCATCCGCGCAAAAACATTGTCACAGCCCTGAAGGCATATGAATTGTTCCGAAGGGAAAATCCTTCCGGTATCAAACTTGTCCTTGCCGGTCCGGCCTGGTTTGGGAAAAAGGAAATATTCCACACCTGGAAAAAAATGCAATACAGGACCGATGTGATTTTTACCGGAAGAATACCGGCAGAAACCCTGCATCAGTTGCTGGCCTCCTCTGTAGCTCTGCTGTGTATTTCCCACTTTGAAGGGTTCGGAATACCCCTGCTTGAAGCAATGCATTGCGATGTCCCGGTGATTGCATCCCGGGTTACGTCGTTGCCCGAAGTGGCTGCTGATGCTGCGCTGTATGTCGACCCGGACGATCCGGCTTCTGTGGCCAGGGCAATGGGAGCCATATATGCTGATGATATGCTTCGTAAGAACATTATTGAAAAAGGACGCATGCGCCGTTCGGTTTTCAGCTGGGACCGTACGGCCAGCCTTCTCTGGCAAAGTATGGAAATGGTTCTCAGAAACAGCGATGATACAACTGCACTATAACCCATCACTCATTGAAGCCGGTTGCGATGAAGCAGGTAGGGGATGCCTCGCAGGACCTGTTTTCGCCGCAGCCGTAATTCTTCCTTCTGACTTCCATGAACCCCGTCTGCGCGATTCCAAAAAGCTCAGCCCATCCCTCCGGTACAAACTGCGGGAAATCATCCTTCATTATGCCCTTGCCTGGGGCATCGGTATGGCCTCACCCGCAGAAATCGACCGGCTCAACATCCTCAGAGCATCTTTCCTGGCCATGCACAGAGCCATCGATAAACTTTCCATAACACCTGACTCTCTGCTGATTGACGGAAACCGCTTCATATCTTACAATAAAATTCCTTACCATTGTTTTGTAAAAGGCGACGACCTCTATGCTCCAGTTGCCGCCGCCTCCGTCCTCGCCAAAACCTTCCGCGACGACTACATGGTTCAATTGCATGAAGAATTTCCCCATTACGGTTGGAATAAAAACAAAGGATACCCAACGCTGTTTCACCGGCAGGCTCTTGCCCTCAACGGTCCGTCACCCCACCACCGGAGGTCTTTTTTGCATCCGGTTCAGAAAGAATTATTCACGTAAAAAAAATCATTAGTTTTGAAACCAAAGTTTTGTGTTGACATAATAACCGGTTAACCCGACGGAAATAACCCGATTGATGAACCAAAGGTCTCCTGAGGGTACGATAAAGAATAACCTTTTAAACGCGTGATATGAAAAAACTGTTCCTGTTTCTGGCACTCATCATTTCTCTCTCATTACGGCTTTTTGCCGATGAAGGTATGTGGCTTCTTCCCCTGGTTGAAAGGCTGAATATTGCCAAAATGCAGCAGCTTGGCCTTAAACTTTCGGCCGAAGACATTTACAGCATTAATCATTCATCGCTGAAAGATGCTGTGGTTGCCCTCGACCATGGCATGTGCACGGCTGAGTTCATTTCGGCCGAAGGACTTCTGCTGACAAACCACCATTGCGGATTCAGTGAAATACAGGCTCACAGTACGCTTGAACACGATTACCTGACCAATGGTTTCTGGGCAATGACCCGCGATCAGGAACTTCCCAATCCGGGAAAAACCGTTACCTTTCTTATCCGGATGGAAGATGTAAGCGACCGCATCCTTTCAGGCCTCACCTACGACATGACCGAAGAAGAACGCAGCAAGAAAATAAAAGATATTAGTGATAAAATTGCAAAAGAAGCTACAGACAGCGTAAACAAATACGAGGCAAAAGTTGAATCGTTCTTCGAGGGAAATAAATTTTACCTTCTCGTTTATCAGACATTTAAAGATGTGCGGCTGGTGGGCGCTCCTCCTTCCTCAATAGGTAAATTCGGAGGTGATACCGATAACTGGATGTGGCCCAGGCACACAGGCGATTTTTCCCTGTTCAGGGTTTATTGCGCACCCGATGGCTCTCCGGCTGAATATTCGCCCAACAACGTTCCTCTGAAGCCTAAGAAATTTCTGCCGGTTTCCATCAAAGGAGTGCATAAAGGAGATTATACCATGATCATGGGGTACCCCGGAAGAACCGACCGGTACCTTCCCTCATGGGGAATTCTGGAAACCCAGCAGATTACCAATCCCGTGCGGATAAAAGTACGTGGTATGAAACTCGATATCTGGCAACGTGATATGAATGCCGATCCGAAAATTAGACTTCAATATGCTGATAAATATGCTACTTCAAGCAACTACTACAAATATTCCATTGGACAACAGCGAGGTTTCAGGCTTTTGCCCCTGATCGGAGAAAGGCAGGCACTGGAAAAAGACTTTTCCGAATGGGTTGCAGCTGATCCGGAACGAAAAGCCCGATACGGTAACGCACTGCAGCTGATACGCGATGCCTATGACGGACGAAAAGAATATGTTCAGGCTTCCCAATATCTCATGGAAGCACTGTATAATGGCATCGAAATCCTGGAATATTCCCTGGTTATCGATAAACTGTACATGGCCCTGCGGTTTGGGAAAGACAGCGCCGCACGCGCAAAAACCTATGCCGACGAAATCAGAAAGGATGCCCATAAATTTTACAAAGACTTTAATCTTGAAACCGATAAAAAGACAGCCACGGCTATGCTGAAACTCTTTTACGATAACGTCCCTTCGGAATTCCATCCCGACGTTTTCAGCACCATACAGAAAAAGTATAAAGGAGACTATGCCCGTTATGTCGATTACCTGTATTCGAAATCACTTTTTGCTAAAGAAGATCTGTTTCTGAACTTCCTCAGCAAGCCCGATCTGAATAAACTGGATAAGGACCCGGTCATCGTTCTGCTGAAATCATTCCTTTCGAAGTATTTTGAAATTGATGCCATGATGTCGCGTTTCAATGCCAACCTCGATCGCGGACAAAGACTGTTTCTCGCAGGGCTGATGGAAATGCAGAAAGACAGGGTATTTTACCCCGACGCCAACAGCACCATGCGGCTTACTTACGGCACTGTAGGTGACTACAAGCCTATGGATGCGGTGTTTTATGATTACAAAACAACCCTGGCCGGAGTAATGGAAAAAGAAGATCCGGGAAGCCTTGATTTTACAGTGGAACCCAAACTGAAAGATCTGTTCAGGACCAAAGATTACGGCCGCTATGGTGAGAACGGGGAAATGCCTGTGTGCTTTATTACCAACAACGATATCACGGGAGGAAATTCAGGCAGTCCTGTTATGAATGCAAACGGCGAACTGGTTGGCATAGCCTTTGACGGAAACTGGGAAGGAATGACCGGCGATATCCAGTATGACTCCGAAAAGCAGAAAACCATCTGTGTCGATATCCGGTATGTGCTCTTCATCATTGACAAGTTTGCCGGGGCTTCGCATTTGCTGAATGAAATGCAGATTGTTGAATAGATTCCGGCTATGCCGCATCATGTGACAATTTATACCGACGGAGCCGCCAGAGGAAATCCCGGCCCCGGAGGATTTGGTATTATTCTTGCTTCGGGCCATTACCGCAAGGAAGCTGCCAGGGGCTTCAGGCTTACAACCAATAATCGGATGGAACTCATGGCCGTTGTTGAAGCCCTGAAAATGCTGAAATACCCGGGTACCATCGTGGATATTTACAGCGACTCAAAGTACGTAGTGGATGCCGTCGAAAAAGGCTGGGTATTTGCATGGGAAAAGAAGAACTTTGCCAAAAAGAAAAATGCCGATTTGTGGAAACAGTTTCTTGAACTCTACCGCAGGCACCATGTAAAATTCCACTGGCTGAAAGGGCATAATGACCATCCCGAAAATACCCGTTGCGATCAGCTTGCCGTTCAGGCTGCTTCTTCTTCGTTCTTGGAAGAAGATACCGGCTACCAGCCCGAAAGTCAGGACGACTGAACGTACCGACGTCCTGTCTGTTTTCGTACATCATCCTGTACGAAACCGGACATTTTATTTACCAATAAACGGAAAGCTCTTTGCATTTAAATAATTGTAGGTTATTGGATTGCTTGTATTGGTATAATATTTGACTTAACGTTTCGATAAATGAATTATTAAAGACCAGCCCATGTTTACTAGTTTTTTCAAAGTTGCCCTGCGTGTTCTATGGAGGCAGAAAGGATATACATTCATTAACATCACCGGCCTTGCCATCGGACTGGGCAGTGCCATCCTGATCCTTCTCTACGTGCTGGGAGAAAAACATTATGACACCTTCCATACCAATGCAAACAATATCTATCGCATTTACCTTGACGGGAAAATTGGGGAAGACCGCCTGCGCGGGGCATGGACATGTGCTCCGCTAGGCCCGACACTCAAGAAAGACTTTCCGGAAGTTGTAGATGCCGTGCGAATTCAGGAAACCGGGAATACTCTTATCAAAATTGATGACAAAAGCTTCATCGAGAACAATATCCTGTATGCTGATTCAGGCTTTTTTACCATGTTCACCTTCCCTCTTCTGAAAGGAGACCCTAAAAAAGTTCTTACAGAACCCAATACGGTTGTTCTTACAAAAACAACTGCATCCAGGATGTTTGGCGATGCTGACCCGGTAGGAAAGCTTATCCGTTTTGAAACCGATACCACATATTACCGAATTACCGGAGTTGCCCAGGACCCGCCTGTTAACTCCCAGTTCCGTTTTAACATGATTGTCACCTTCCGATCAATTAAATACTATAACCTGACTTTGTGGCTCAGCAACAGCTTTTACACTTATGTTCAGCTTCAAAATGGTTTTCCCGCAAAGCAACTGGAAGACAAATTTCCCGACATGCTGAAAAAATATGCCGGACCTGAGATAAAATCCATCATGGGAATAGAGCTGGAAGAGTGGCTCAGTGCAGGGAATCAGTATGGTTACAAACTGCAACCCCTTCTCGACGTACACCTCGATAATTCGGTGGAAGGAGGTATTGTCCCTGCTGTCAATAAACGATACCTGGTTATTTTTTCCCTAATCGCTGCCTTTATTATCGTCATGGCCTGCATCAACTACATGAACATGGCCACAGCACGGTCGGCCACAAGGGCAAGGGAAGTTGGCATCAGAAAGGTAGCAGGTTCCGACCGCAAAACCCTTATTTTTCAATTTCTTACCGAATCGGTGATTATTACTTTCATGGCGCTTATTCTTGCGGTGATTCTTGTCGATCTCGTTACACCATGGTTTAACAATACCATGAATCTCTCCATCAGCCTGAACCTTTTCGGGGGCTCACTCATGTGGGCTGTCCTCCTCACGGCAGCCGTTGTAATTGGTATTCTGGCAGGCATATACCCTTCTTTTCTCCTTTCCACCTATTCCCCCGCCAAAGTATTAAAAAGCGGCTTTTCACAGGGGAAGGGGAATTCCTCCCTGCGCAGAATTCTGGTCACTCTCCAGTTTGTCATTTCGGTTGCTATTTTATGCGGAACGGTTGTTATTTATCAGCAGTTAAAATACCTGCAGACCAAAGATCTTGGCTTTAACAGGGAAAACCTTCTTGTAATTGAGAGGGGTGGTTCCCTGCGTGAAAACCAGAAGGTTTTCACCGAAGAAGTGAAAAAATTTCCCGGGGTTACCAATGTCTGCATCAGTACTGCCATTCCTGGCCGGCTGAATAATTACAACGGTTACGGAATGGAAGGAAAGGAAGCCAACAAGACCTACCTTATGCAGACCTTCTGGACCGATGATAAATTTGCTGAAACCTACCAGCTAAAACTGACTGAAGGTCGTTTTCTCTCATCCGACTTTGCCTCTGATTCATCTGCCGCAGTGATCAATGAAGTAGCCAAACGACAATTCGGAATTGAAGATATTTCCAAAACACGCTTTATTCTCCCGGCTTTTGAGGGTTCTTTCAAATATCTGCAGGTTGTCGGTGTTGTGAACGATTTTAACATTGAATCCCTTCGGTCCGAAATCAAACCTTCCATCTTTATGTTGCGGCCAAAAGACTGGAACTGGGGTTATATCTCCATTCGGCTTAAACCGTCCGATATACAAAACTCCATTTCGCAGATCGAAAACCTATGGAACAAACTGACCAATAATGAACCGTTTCAATATTTCTTTCTTGATGATGAACTGAACAAACAATATCAGGAAGAAAAACGCACAGGAAATCTTGCCCTGTTTTTCACAATTCTTGCCATCAGCATTGCCTGCCTCGGGCTTCTGGGACTTGTATCCTATACCATTACAAGACGAACAAAAGAAATTGGAGTCAGGAAAATTATGGGGAGCGATCCATGGTCGATTGTGTTGCTTCTTTCCTCTGAAACCATTACCCTTATTGCGGTTGCATCCCTCATTGCCTGGCCTTTGGCATGGTTCTACCTGAAAAACTGGCTTACCGATTTTGCGTATCGTATCCATCTGAATCCGCTGGTATTTGTATTGACTACCTTCCTGGTAATCCTAATCTCCATCGGCACCATTCTATGGCAGACCTACAGGGCCGCTTTACGCAATCCGGCTGAAGCACTGCGGTACGAGTAGCCGCTTGTTAGGAACCTACCGGCGGAAGTTTCTTCCATTTCCCGATATCGGAGCAGAAAAACCCCTGTGTTTTTCGTATCTTAGCATTGGGTAAAGCCGGCAAAATGAAAAAAGTCCAGCTGAAAGCCAGGGAATTGAAAAAAGCAGGAATAGGGGACGCGGATGCTTCCCGTATCAATAAAATTCTGCAAAAACATTATCCCAACCTCCGTAAGCCGGAAGCACTTGCATTGTTAAGGGAATTAGCTGACCATCCTTTCCTTCGCGACCAGCATCCTTTGCTTTCTGAAGCCCTTTTCCCTTCAGGGAGAAAGGTTCTTGATCATCCGGCAAAACTCAGGGAAGAACCTGTACCGTATACCATCTTCGGAAAGGAATATATTGATCCAAAAGCTATTCAGCAAATGGAGCTTGCCGTACGCCTGCCGGTTGCCGTTTCCGGTGCACTGATGCCTGATGCCCATGCAGGCTACGGCTTGCCCATTGGTGGGGTACTGGCAACGGAAAATGCCGTTATTCCGTTCGGAGTGGGAATGGATATAGGCTGCAGGGTTTGCCTTTCCGTCTTTGCCATCCCTGCTGAAAAGCTTGCCGAAGCAAGCGATTTTTTTAAGAAAATTCTTATCAGAAATACTTTTTTCGGTGACGATTACTTTAAAGGCCGCAAGGAACATCCTGTGATGGACAGGGAGGAATTCAGGGAAATTCCTCTGCTGAAAAGAATGAAAGACAAAGCCTACGAACAGTTGGGAACCTCCGGTCACGGAAATCATTTTGTTGATATTGGAATCGTTGAAATCTCAGAACCATCGCCATTCCCTGTACCTCCGGGTCTTTATGTGGGCATACTTTCCCATTCAGGTTCAAGGAATCTTGGTGCTGAGATAGCCCGGCACTATACCAGGATTGCCAAAGAAAAATGCGGACTTTTGGGCGAGGCAGGAAATCTTTCCTGGCTCGATCTTCGGAGTGCCGAAGGTCAGGAATACTGGAAAGCCATGACACTGGCAGGTGACTATGCAGCTGCCAACCATGAAATGATTCACCGGAGAATCGCTCAGGATTTGAGTGAACAATGGATTCTCCGCATCGAAAACCATCATAATTTTGCCTGGAAGGAAAAAGATCCTGTCAGCGGACGCGATGTTATTATCCATCGGAAAGGAGCAACACCTGCTGCAAAAACCGATACAGGCGTTATTCCGGGAACAATGATTGCCCCGGGGTATCTTATCAGAGGCAGGGGAAATCATTTATCGCTTCATTCTTCATCCCATGGTGCCGGGCGCCGCATCTCACGCACTCAGGCTAAAAACCAGATTACCAAGAAAGAACTGTACGAAGTGCTCCGGAAACATGGTGTGGAACTGATAGGCGGAAATACCGATGAAGCCCCCATGGCTTACAAGGACATAGGCGAAGTTATGTCACTTCAGGCCGAACTGGTAGATATCCTCGGTATTTTCCGCCCGAAAATCGTCAGAATGTGCTAAAAAAACGAAAACACAATGCGGAACATTGAGCAAAACCTTAAATACCGAACATGAATCACAAATAATAAGGATTTGTACTATCTTTGCCCCTTGTTCATTTATTCTGTTTAAAAATCCATATTGTATGAAACGCATTCTGATTTTGGTTTTTGTGGTAACGTTGGCAACGGCAAGCCTTTCGGCACAATGCCCTTTACCGGTTGGAGGCAAACAGGTTAATGCAGGAATTGGTCTCTCCGGATGGGGTCTTCCTGTATATGCCGGATTTGACGTGGGTGTTCACAGGGATATTACGGTTGGCCTTGAAGGTTCTTTCCGGTCCTATATCGAACGCATTAACCACGTGAATTATACGAACTCTATTATTGGAATCACCGGTAACGGAAATTACCATTTTAACACCCTCCTCAATATTCCCAGTCAGTGGGATTTCTATGCCGGCCTGAACCTTGGCTTCTATATCTGGTCATCCCCGGCCGATTATCCGGGTACCCATGCCTCAGGAGTTGGGCTGGGCGGACAGGTCGGAGGAAGGTATTTCCTTAACAAGAATTTCGGACTGAATCTGGAACTGGGTGGAGGAAGTACCACAGCAGGAGGTAAGTTCGGCATAACCTTTATTCTGTAATTCCAGTACCCTCATTCTTTTCCCCTTTTCCCACCGGCAAAAGGGGAATTTTCTTTTTTGTGCAGAGATCCAACACTGCCCACAGAATAAGGCTTACACCCAGCATTTCACCGCCTTCTTCCATTAACGTTTCAATCATTTGGCCTTTGCTTTTATAGGGAAACAAATTGGCCAGTTCATCCATCATGGCGGCCGCTCCGACAAAAATAACAACTCCCGCCAGACTTCTCCACAAAAGATGCATATTCCCCTTGAACAAATCACGTAACGACCAGAACAGATAAACCAGAAAAGCAAACAAAATCGGGCCCAGAATAAATCCCCAGATTCCGGAATACCACCATCGTGACCCGGCCCTTGCACCCTCCGGCATAATGGCATACCCTATCGTCTCATGAACCATTATAATTTCATCGGCTGATAAGAATAAAAATCCTGCTGCAAGCAAAAAGAGTGCCCAGAACTTCCGGCTTCTGAATTTACCATACGTAAAAGCCAGTCCAAATAAATACCAGCTGACAAGAAAAAGCTGAAGCGACGAAAACCACGATTGTATGGTATTTTCATCTTCAATACATAAAATCTTGTGCAAGTATCCTTCTGGGTTTCCAAATAAACAATCAAGAATATACCCCAGTAACAAAAGGCATTCAATTGCAACAAGAGAAATAAAAAGTCTCCGGTTGGTTTCCGTGTTCACTGTGAACCTCTTCAATATTTAATAACATAAATTTATGAATTATTTTATTATAAGTTAACAACGTTGACTTTCTCTTTCCTTTTGTTTTTTCTCACTACCTTTAACGCCATGAAATGGAAGATACACTTCATATTGTTGATTTTCCTCTTTTCCTGCTCGGGTAACAGCGACAAACACCTGATCCCCGACCGCGACATGGTAAAAATCCTTACCGAAATTC
>JAKPTE010000040.1 GCA_029571215.1 Bacteroidota bacterium | reverse complement strand
TGAGCCAGGGAGCAAGTTCATCGTCGCGAAGGGTGAGCATCTCGCCCCCGTTGAGATAGAGGGGGTTGGGAAAAGCGGACAGATCGGAAGTGAGGCTGAGGCGGTCACCGGAGAGGGTCATGCGCAGGAGTACCGGATAGTGGCTCAGTGTGAGGTCGGCGGGGTAAATTTCCACGCGCAGTTTGCCGGGTTCAGTGAAAAGATAGAGGCTGGAGGGGGGAGGCTGGGAAAGGAATACGCGCACCCTTACAGGATAGACCTGCGGATAAAGGGATGCGTGCAGGTGGAAGAGAAACAAAGTAGCCAGGTAATGTTTTCTCACCTCGGTAGAACCAACAACAGTTTTTATTGATTTATACCGGGGAGGAAAAAATCTCGCAGGATGAAAATATGTTGTATAACATATGTGCTATAAAGACTGCTCCGTTTAAGCAGGGCAAAGGGTGTGGGCTTAGGGCATGTTGAACCACAGATGGCCACAGATGGCCACAGATTCAACACAGAATGATTCTGTAGCTTCCCGTAATTACTCAGTGTTTTTCTATGTTCTTTGTGGTTTTCTGTATTCTTTGAACCACAGATGGCCACGGATGGCCACAGACTTTTCACAGAAAGGAAACTGTATTAATCTGTGCTTAATCTGTGGCTATCTGTGTAATTTGTGGTTTTTTTGTATTTCTATAGATTTACCACAGATGGCCACAGACTTTTCACAGAAAGGTAACTGTATTTATCTGTGTTTAATCTGTGGCTATCTGTGCAATCTGTGGTTTTATTGATTTACCAAAGATGGCCACAGAATAACGAAAGAATTGAGTGGGATTGATCTGTGTTTTTTTTTATTTTCTGATTGTTAACCAAACAGATCTCAAAACCTTTAGCCTGCAATCAGTATAAAAAACGGAACATAAAACATTAAACAATTTTATGAACATGGGCTCATGGAATCCTTAAGCATAAAAATAAGATATGGCTGCCCTCCCCTTTTCGCAATAATGATATAACTTTGGTATGCTCTTAAATCGTTCACCAAAATAAACTTACATCTATGGCTTTCGAATTACCTCCTTTACCTTATGCGCTTCAGGCACTTGAGCCGTTTATTTCTGCCCGAACGCTGGAATTTCATCACGGGAAGCATCATCAGACCTATGTTAACAACCTGAACGGCCTCCTTCCCGGCTCACCTTTCGAAACCTTGTCGCTGGAAGAAATTATTCTGAAGGCCGATGGTCCGATTTACAACAACGGGGCACAAGTATGGAACCATACCTTCTATTTTGAATCGCTTTCTCCCTCGGCAGCATCGGAACCACAGGGCTCTCTGGCAGAGGCAATAAAACGCGATTTTGGTTCCTATGATTCCTTTAGGGAGGAATTTACCAAATCAGCTCTCAGCCTTTTCGGAAGCGGATGGGCCTGGCTGGTTAAGGACGACAAGGGCCGGCTCTTCATTGTTCAGGAATCCAATGCCGGAAATCCCTTACGGAAAGGACTTATTCCCCTATTAACGTGCGATGTATGGGAACATGCCTACTATCTTGATTACCAGAACCGCCGGCAGGAATATATCAATGCATTCTGGAAAGTCCTTGACTGGGGGAAAGTTTCATCACGGTACTAGGATAAAAAAATAGGGGATCAGGAAATCCGGAACAATTAATTCAGGATAATAAGTTATTTTTGTCGGAAAATACGTTTTATGGTACCACGCATTGTTTTTTATGATACAAAGCCTTACGACAAGGAAGTTTTCACTAAGGCGAATGAAGCCTTCGGTTATGAAATAAAGTACCTTAAATACCACCTTTCAGAAGAAACGGTAAACCTTGCCGAGGGTTACAATGTTGTCTGTGCCTTTGTAAACGATGAAATTACCGCGCCGGTCATTGAGCGTCTGCATGCTTTCGGTATCGGACTTATTGCTCTGCGCAGTGCAGGTTATAACAATGTGGATTTTCAGGCGGCATTTGGCAAGGTACATGTGGTAAGGGTACCGGCCTATTCACCCCATGCAGTTGCAGAACATACCGTGGCCTTAATGCTGACGCTGAACCGTAAGATTCACAGAGCATATTACCGGACCCGGGAAGCCAACTTTTCTCTGCAAGGCCTGATGGGCTTTGATTTTTATGGAAAAACTGCAGGAGTTATCGGGACAGGCAAAATCGGGAAGGTGCTCATTGACATCCTGCTTGGTTTTGGAATGAAGGTTCTGGCCTACGATGTTTATCCCGATAAGGCCTTTGCCGAATCAAAAAACATTGAGTATGTAGATCTGGATACCCTGTACCGCGAATCGCACGTTATTTCTCTCAATTGTCCGCTGACGAAGGAAACCGAATACATGATCAACAAGGATTCCATTTCAAAAATGCGTGATGGGGTAATGATAATCAATACAGGACGCGGGAAACTCATCCGTACAGCCGACCTCATCGAAGGACTTAAATCGGGAAAAGTAGGATCCGCCGGGCTCGATGTTTACGAAGAAGAAGGAGATTACTTTTTTGAAGACAAAAGCGAGACTGTGCTTACCGACGATATCCTTGCAAGACTTCTGGCTTTCAATAATGTTATCATCACTTCTCATCAGGCTTTCTTTACCAGGGAAGCATTGCACAACATCGCTGACACCACTCTGCTTAACATCAAGGAATACGCCGAAGGCGGATATCTTTCCAATGAAATATGCTACCAGTGCGTCCTTAAAGGCAAAAGCGGCTGCCTTAAGGACGAGAAAAAAAGGTGTTTCTGATCAGCCAAAAAGATAAGGATTACTACCCCCGTCGATGCTGAAGGTCTGTCCTGTTATAAATTCCGAAACAGGAGAAAGGAGAAAAGCAGCCAGCGAAGCCAGATGATCCGGATCACCCAGCTTTTTTGCCGGCACGGAATCCTGCAACTTCCTTCTGGCTTCGTCAACGGGAATGTTTTCTTCTGCAGCCTTATTTTCCAGGATACGGTTCAATGCGGGAGTGTCGTGGTAACCGGGAGCCAGAATGTTGACAGTAATACCCATCGGTGCAGTTTCGTTGGCAAGGGTTTTAAGATATCCCGTAATGGCAAGCCGGAGAGAGGTACTTAAGGCAAGGGATGGAAGAGGATATTTTATTGAAATACTCTCAATGCTCACTATTCTTCCATACTGTTGCTGAATGAATAAGGGAATAAGTTCATTGATCCATTCCATTTTCCACCGGAAAAGGAGGGAGTAGGCATTGTCGGCATCAGTAGGCTTGCAGTCGGTGGCCTTTTTGACGGGGGGACCGCCGGCGTTCAAAACAATCCCATCCAGCCGTCTTTCACCGACAAAAGGAAGAACTTTTTTCAGGAACCGGGGTTCTGTTACATCACCCGCCAACGTTGTTATCAGTTTTGGGTACATTTTCTGAAGTGAAGCCAGCTTATCAGGGGTTCTGGAAATGGCAATCACTTCGGCTCTTTCGTTGGCCAAAGTCCGGGCAATGGCATTTCCAAATCCACTGCCTGCACCGGTTACTATGAATACTTTTCCTGCCAGCTGAAGGTCCATGTTTTTTTTTGCTGAAAAACACCGCAGCCATTGCAAATGTTCAAATGAAGGGTATTAATTGGATCAAATGTTTCGGGTGGGGATGGTTACCGGTTTTTCTCTGTACGGAAAACCGGCCCGGGCACTCCGTTTCGGCAGGTACGTAGCTGCAAAAGAAACCAGAAGGCCATTATCAGCAACAGAAGCATAAGAATAATCCGCCACCAGGGTGCTGGTCTGGATCGCTGCCGGAGCGCCATACTTCCATGAATTTGTGCAAAGGTAAGCATAAGATTCCGGCCTTTTGAACAATTTGCCAAAATAATTGTCTACTTAAAAATAAAGAAGTCAACAATTTTAAATTTCGTTCTTATGAAAAAGCAAGCATGGATTCATATGGTATTTTTCTCAGGAGCACTGATGGTGTTCATACTGTTTACATCTGGAACCGGACATTCAACGAACAATCCTGACAATGCGCAAACTGTGCAGTTTGAACAACCACCCCTCGGGTATGCATACAATGCGCTGGAACCCTACATTGATGCGATGACCATGGAAGTACATTATTCAAAGCATCATGCTGCTTACACGAAAAATTTCAATACAGCCCTGGCTGAAGCTAACATAAAGGAAAAAAATATTGAGGCAATTTTCGCCAAAATCTCCCAGTATCCTGCCGCAGTGAGAAATAATGGCGGAGGGTATTACAATCATAATCTCTTTTTTAAAATCATAGCCCCCGGTGGGTCCAAATCTCCGCAAGGCCAACTCTTGGAAGCCATCAACAAGAAATTCGGTTCGGTGGATGCCTTTAAGGAAGAATTTTCCAGAAAGGCGATGAGCGTATTTGGTTCAGGTTGGGCCTGGCTGATCGTGACAGACGGTGGGGAGCTTAAAATAATCACCACGCCGAATCAGGATAATCCGTTAATGGACGTTGTTGCTGAACGCGGCCGGCCCGTGCTGTTGATTGACGTCTGGGAACATGCCTATTATCTGAAATACCAGAACCGCCGGAAGGAATATGTTGATGCCTTCTGGAACGTCATAAACTGGGATCAGGCGTTGCAGAACTATCTGGGCAAATAAGGCGATTTTCAGAGGTTCAGAATCAGTTCCTCAAGGCTTCTCTTTGGCACGTGATGGACATTCTGTTCATCACGCCAGTATTTATAATCACCGTCAGAGGGCATAGGTTCTATTACCACATTTTCAGCCGGTTTTCCAAGGGCAATTACCTGGAGGATTTCATAGCGCTGAGGAATACCGAGGTTTTTATACAGAAGTTCTTTATTGACGGATCCGATAATACAACCGCCGTATCCTTTTTCAGTGGCCCCGAGGAGAATGCTCTGTGCAGCAATTCCATGGTCGCAAAAATACTGGTTTGAGATTTCCGTATCACCCAGCATAACGATATAGGCAGATGGGCGCTCTCCTTCATCGGGGCCTTTCCAGTTTTTGAGGTAAGCTGCCCAGGCAAGACAGGGAAATATCAGCGCATTGCGTTCAGGTGTCCATGAAAGGATGTATTTGAGTGGTTGTGCATTCCTTGCCGAAGCAGAGTGCCTGGCAAGGTCCACAAAGGAAACCAGTTCTTCCCTGCTGATAGCATACGATTCGTCAAACCGTCGGTAACTGCGGTTTTTTAAAACTAAATCCCTGAGATTCATACCTGCTTTTTTGCAAAAGTAACGATCTCTTCCTTTTTTCAACAGGTGAAGGCGGCACTAAAATATTACCCCCTGTAAAACAATGCTTTGATAATGTGCCACACCATATTCGGGTTTTCTTTCAGCCTCCGGGTTGAATAACCAAACCAGTGTTTTCCGAAAGGAACATATACCCGCATTGTATGTCCTTCCTTTACAATGGAATTGCGCAATTCGGGTGTGACGCCGTAGAGCATCTGAAACTCGTACCGGTTACGGGGAACATTGTATTTTTCGATCAGCTCAAAGGCCTTTTGTACCAGGTATTTATCATGTGTTGCAATCCCCGCATAAATCCCATTCTTTAGCATAAAATCCAGATCTTCCACGAAATGGTCGCGTACTTCCTGATAGCCTTTGAATGCTATACTTGCCGGTTCAACATAGATTCCTTTACACAATCTGTAGTTCAGCGGATATTGTTCATTATGAAGGTCAAGCAGGTTGTGAAGATCATCTAAGGTGCGTCTCAAATATGCCTGGACCACGATACCCACATGACCGGGGAATTCAGCTTTTAGTTTGCGGAAAAGTTCAAATTCTCTGTCAACGCAGCTCGAATCCTCCATGTCAATACGAACGAAATTGTTTTTTTCGGCTGCTTTTTTTACCACATCGCGAAGGTTCTGGTAACATACTTCCTTGTCGAGGAGCAAGCCAAACATGGATGGTTTTACAGAAAAGTTGCCGTCAATCCCCTCGGCCGTAATGCGCTCAATAATGTCGATATACGCCTTTCGGTTTTCTTCCGCTTCCTCCAGACGGGTAATATACTCTCCGAGAAGATCAATGGTTACCTTGATGCCATTGTTGTTAAGTTCTTTTGCCACTTTGATGGCGTCTTCAATTTTCTCTCCTGCAATGTACCTGCGGGAGAAAATCCATACCAGTTTTTTTGGCATGTATGGTAAAAGCCAGGCAATAAATTTCTTAATCATATTTTTAAATTTGAACCAGAGTAAATTTGGGTCAAAGGTATATTGACCATCGTGCAAATTTGTATGACGTTTGTCAGTATAGGTAATGATTTACAGCATCCGTCTTATACAAAAAAGAATCAGTCGGCTGGTGTTTTGCGTCAACCGACTGATATTCCTTACTTTCCTTTAACGGACAATGATCCTTGTTGCTCTTACAAAGTCGGCATTGGATACTTTCAGGATATAAACACCCGGAGAAAAAGTATTCAGGTTGATGAGTTCATGGTAAGCTTTGTCACCCGAAAGATGTCTGTTCATGATTATTCTGCCCTGTACATCCAGAAATTCCAGTTCCAGGGTAGTTGTTTTCCTGAATTCTGCCTTGAAGAACAGATGATCGGAGGCCGGGTTGGGATAAACTGCAAACTGAACAGGCTGGGCTTCGGGGTTGATGATTCCTGTGTTCAGGTGCAGGAAAACGGAATCGGTATCAGGACAGCCATATTCATTGGTAACCCTTACCCAGTACCAGCCCTGGGAGATGACCGGGTAGGTCTGTTCTGTTGAACCGTCCTGCCAGAAGTAGGATGCGAATCCACTGCCTGCATCCAGCAGCACCGGGGCAACAGTGTATTCAATCGTGTCGTTTGTTCCACCCAGATTGACTACCGGACTTGGATTAACGGCGAATTGCCGGTTCAGGGTGTCATTTTCCGGCCTGAGGTCTCCCTGCATGCTGGTAAAAATGGAAATAGAAGCAGGCCCTGACGGTCTGACTGGCCATTTTGTGATGGTGAAGTTTACTGTGCCTGAGGGAGCCAGGGTGTTCTGCAGGGTGAGGGTATCTTTAACCACGGGGTTTCCGTTCAGTATGTAGTAAACCGGAATTTTTTTATTGGCCGGATAGGGCGGCGTTCCGAAATTCTTTATGGTAACCGTTATACCATTAAACTGTGCTGAACACAATGCCGTATCACCAATCCAGCCGGCAATTCCCACATCGTCAATAACCAGCTGAACCACTACAGTATCGCGCGAGAAGCATCCTGAAATGGTATCGGTCACTTTCACGTAGTAGAACCCTGACTGGGTAACGGTATAGGTCTGCCCGGTGCTTCCGTCGCGCCACAGATAGGCCCGGTTGGGTCCGGCTCCAGCATCCAGCAAATATGACAGTGCTTTCACCGTGGTGTCATTTCCAAGATTTACTGTGGGATTCCCCCAAACGTGAACGGTGAACGATGCCGTGTCATTTTCAGGATTGATATCTCCTGCGATGAGGGTACGTGCCTGGATGTTCCATACTCCGATTGTATTGAACGATTCGGAAGGGGTGAAGGTATGATCCACATATTGTGCAGGTTTCATGGAAGATGACAGTGTTACCGTATCATTTATCCACAGGCCGTCGTCAATCCGGTAAGCTACAGCAATTTTCTCACCAGCCGAAATGGTATCTGTGCCGCTGTTTTGCACTCTGATCCGAATTTGTTTTGTGCCCTGTGGCAGACAACTGTTTACCGGCTGCAGGAGAGCTGCCGGAGAAACGTCATGAATAACAAGATGAATAAAGGCTGTGTCGTAAGCCGGACAGTCGTGAACGTCGGTTACTCTTACCCAGTGATTTCCCATAAAACGTGCGATGTAGGTTTGGGTAGTATCTCCGTTGTTCCACAGATAGGTTTTATACCCGGGGCCTGCATCCAGCTGATACGTAAGGCCATATATTACCGTATCGGGACCAATATTGACAGTGGGATATCCAAATACGGTGATGTTTCGCTGCAGGGTATCATTGGTCGGCAGGCTGTCATATCGGAACGAGAGGAAGGTTTTTAGAGAGTAGGTTCGTTCCTGGCTCATATCAAGGTCGTTGCCGGCAAAGGTATAGGTGGTGAAACTACCCGGATAGAGGCGGGAGGTAAGTATCTTCTTTCCTGTATTGACCGGTCCGCCTTCGAAGCTAAATCCAACATGGATGGTATCTCCGGGCGAAAGGGTATCGTTGCCCGCGTTGAAAATTCTCACGGTAACGTGTTCCTGGGTTCCCAGTTCACATGCATTTACCGGATGAATAATAGAATCAAGTGCCAGGTTGATGGTTAGTTTTTCAACTACCGTGGTATCATAATTGACACACCCGTTTCCTCTGGTATCAGTTACCCGCACAATGTACTTCCCTTTGCCAGGAACAGGCAGCGTGCTCCCGGTAGAGCCATTGTAATACCAGTAATAATCGTAGTTGGGGTCAGAATGTGGTCGTAGCACGATGGTATCAGGTCGCGAGGAGCGCATGGTATCCAGAAGACCTGTGAGAGGCAGGGGGTAAATATCGATAATTTTGGTGGCTGTATCGTTGGAGACCGGTTGGTAAAAATGCGGGTCCGTTTCGTTGTTGGTCCATGCTTTCACCGTATAATGACCTGGTGCTCCAAGGTTGACAGGCCGGGTGAAGGTTAACAGGACGGAATCGCCGGAGGAAAGATTGGCTGACAGGGTTATGGTATCGGATACGATGGGATTGGTATTCACTTTTGCTTTCAGGTTGATTTTCTCTCCTGCTTTCACTGTCCCCTTTCCGTAGTTTTTGACATAGACCTTCAGGTAATTGGAGTTGTCGTTCAGGCAGGCAGTGTTAAGATCTTTGAAGGAGGAAACTCCAATGTCAATGGGAGCTTCATAAATCCGGAACAGATCTATACCAACCCCTTCGTAGGTGGTTAACAGGTCACTTTCGAAGTGGAAACGGAGTTTAACCAGGGGCTGGTTGGCGCAGGCAGCCGGAAGAAACTGACGTGCGGTGACCCACCCGTTGCTGGTTGAATCCCACCCCGGTGAATTCAGGGCCGAAACAAAAGAACTGTTGTACCAGTACCATGGATAGCTGTAGGGATCTTTGGGCACAATGTGCCACGAACTTCCGTTATCGGTTGAGTATTCCAGTCGCAGTCCATCATGATCTTTTTCCGTTTCGTGCCAGAGTTTGAATTCAACAATAGGTTTTTCAATGCCTGTGAAATTGAAACAGGGGCTTTCAAGATAGGAAGAATCGTCGTCGAGGTAATAGCTGGTGAGGAATGTTTTCCATGCCTTGAGACCGGAAGCTGTTGTTTTAAGGGTAAAACCGTTTGGAGTACCATGCTGCCAGGTAGAGTTCTTACCGTAGGGGCGCCAGAAGCTTATACCCTGTTCAAAATCATCCGAATAGGGAGGAGTACTATAGGGAAGCGAATAAACGATTGTATCGGTCTGATCGTTGGAACTGTCCTCATCTCCCGGGTAAGTGGTGCGGGCATGTACCGAGGTAAATACCTGCGGTAGGGACAGGTCGGCTTTTTGTGCAAAAGTATAGATTACGCTGTCATCAGGGGCTATGTTCTGGTTGATGTTTTCCGTTACCCATGATTGTCCTCCGTTAAAGGAATAACTGACAGGGATGGGAGCATTGGCAGTCTGAGCCCCGTAATTTTTCACGACAACCGTTACCGATTCAGCGCTGGAAAGTCCGCAACCGGTTGAAGGAGAAATCCATCGTGCAACACCAACATCTTTAGCGACAAAGTCACCGATAACCAGAAAGTCGTCGATGTTCCATCCGCTGTAACTGCGGCTGTCAGATGTTGGACCGAGTGTAAAGCGCACTTTCAGGTTGTTTTTACGCGCCATAGCCGGAGGCAGCGGATAATTTCTGAAATTCCAGAGGTCTTCTGAAACTGTTCCCCCGTCCATTTCATTCCCATAGAATTTCAACCAGTTCACTCCGTCGGTACCTGCCTGAATCTGGGCATCATCCTGGTAATAGATGTTAAACCACCTGTAAAAGCTGATATTAACGTCTTTGAAGTATTTCAGATCGAGGGGCGGAGAGACAACCTTGTTCATAGCTTCATAGCTAACGTTCAACTCATAGTTTCCAGGATAGGTTCCTATGCCGTTCAGGTCATTGCCCAAAACCTTTGTTCCGCTGTATGCGAAGGAAGGATCGGGTGATCCTCCGGTAAAGTTTGGGTCAATAACCACTCCTCCCTTGCCTTTGGGAACATCGCGTTCAAAGTCACCTGTAAGCTGCCATCCCTTATCCGCCTCAAAATCGTCAATAAAAATCTTTTGGTATATGGGTCTGGCGCCTGCAGGGTCGGCCGCAGAACCAGGATAAGTTTGTCCGTTGACGGTAATGGCATTTGCATCGATCTGAAGGTCAATAAAATGTCCTTCCTGTGCTGTTTCTTTCAGATCCAATGTTACCCACACTGTATTCATTCCAAACTTTAATTCCTTGTTCAGTCCGGTAAAAGAGGCTGTTCCTCCGCTCAGACTCTGAGGAGTTCCAAGAGGGGTTGATGCATTAAAGAAAGTGTCGGCAGTGTAATAGAGCTTTACTCCGTTTATGGCAATATCGTCATCATCGGTGTTTTTCGACCGGATGCTCAGGTTCTGCAGAACGCATGTTCCGTCGTTGCCAATGACATTCAGTACAATTTTAATCACAGGATTATTGATAGTTCCGCTTGCGACAAACTGTGCTGTTGCCTGGGAAATACCCACATTGGAAATACGCAGAGGAGAAATTTCTGTTTCAAGAATGGTTACATTATCGATGCAGGTTCCGTTTCCATATTTTGTGATTCCTTCAAAACCGATATAAACGCTATCGGTAATTGCTTCTGAAGGCAGCGGTATTTGCCGGAATGTCCAGTTTTCAACCGCAACTAGGTACTCGGCAAGCTGATGCCAGGTACTGTTTTTCCCAATCCGGTAATACACTTTCAATTGGTCGCTGTAATTTTGTCCTCCCCAGCTCCAGGTAGCTTGAGCGTGCCAGAAACGGAGTTCAGGTTTGGTTCTGCCGGTCAGGTTAACCGGTTTTGTTACCAGCATTGTTGCCTCATTGTTGTAGCTCTGCCATCCGAAAACCGCATTTTTTTGTCCTGCCGCGGCGGTATCGGGATAGGGATGATCCTGCCATCGTCCACCCTGCATGTATTCCCATGGAATCAGAGTTACTCCGCTTCGTTTGATTTCGGTCCATCCATCGGGTTTCGTACCGCTTTCAAATGTCTCAAACAGTAAGGTAGCCTGGCCGAAGAGCGATATGCCGAGGATACAAAGAATAATTCCTGACAGGAAGATTTTCTTAATCATTGCGGCAGGATTTAAAATTCATTGGGTTTACGGAAAACATTACTACGAAGTTACAATAAATGGTTGAAAAAATTCTTTGCCTTGCAATGCAAAATCATGTATATTAGGTGGTTTGTGGTATGGAGAGGATGAACCGGTCAACGGGTACAGGATATACGTCAAAATGCAGGAAAGACAGCAACAAAATTGCCCATTTTTGCGTAAAAGTAACGCAGAGAATGATGAGATAATAAGATGACAGGGGTAGGATATAGCCAAATATCTGATTTTAAGCGACTCGGCCTTTTGGTTCGTAAAAGTGGGGCTGTTTTGACCATTCTGGCCGGAATGTGGTTCCATCCGCTGGATGTGTTAGCACAGACCGACCGTGAATTCTGGTTTGTTGCGCCGGATATAACCAAATACCATAACGGAGAAACCCCGATTTTCTTTTATTTCACTACAACCGATCTGCCGGCCAATATAAAGGTTGACATGCCGGCTAATCCGTCATTTCCGGTCTTCAATTTTTCGATGCCGGCCCATGCTTCTTACAAACTGGATGTTTCGGCCTATGTTGCTCTGGTAGAAAACCGGTATGATTACAAGGATGGAATTCCGGGAAAGAGCAACAAAGCCATCCACATTGTATCAGACAATCTGGTAACGGTTTATTATGAGTGTTCCATGCAAAACAACCCCGATATTTTTGCCCTGAAAGGTAAGAATGCATTGGGTACGGAGTTTTTTGTTTCCTTCCAGGAACGAATGTTCAATATGAGCCAGTCAAGCTGGCAGGAACCGGCCTATTCAGCTTTTGAAATTGCCTTTACGGAGGACAATACATATATTACTCTCGAAATTCCCCTCGGAAAGCAGATATACAACGGTTCCAATCCTCCACTTACAGGGACGGTTGTTCTGGGACCATTTCATCGAGGTGAGTCCTACTCGGGAGCACCGGCTATACGGAAGTATGCCCCTTATATCCCAAAGACAGGATATTATTCATGGGACAAGTACTTTGGTCGTGTAGGGGCCGATCATCTGAATGGGGTGCGCATTACCACCAACGGAAAAAAGATTGCCGTGACCCTCAAGGACGACTCCATGAAAGCTCTGGTAGGAGGCTGTTACGATCTGGCTGGTGATCAGACGGTACCGGTCAACATTGTCGGGAAGACCTATATTGCCATGAAAGGCCAGCTCTCGGTAGGAAATCTGAATACCACCTATTACAATCCTCCGCCTCCTAATCCGGTTAATCAGGAAGTTGTGTATGCTCTTGCCACACGGAACAATACCCGCATTTTTGTCAACAGTGAAGCAACGCCGAGGGCCACCCTGAATGCCGGTCAATCGTATATGTACGAGCTGACTTCGGCCGAACAGTATGTCAAAATCTGGACACCCGATTCCGGCTTTTATTGCCTTCAGATTTCAGGATGGGGGTGCGAAATGGGAGAGGCTGTGCTTCCTCCTGTTGACCAGTGCACGGGATCAACCCAGGTGGGTTTCACCCGTTCCCATTATCCGGGAGAACAGTTCTATCTGAACATTATGGTACGGAAAAAAGCCAAAGGAGGATTTCTGCTCAATGGTTCCTATAATGCTCTGCTCGATTCGACCAAATTTATTGATGTGCCTGGAACCCAATGGGCTTACGCCCGTATCGGGCCAATTTCGGAAGCCGTTATTCCGAGGAATGTTTCAACCATGGTCAGCAACACTAAAGATGTATTCCATCTGGGATGTATCTCAGGTGGCGCTTCTTCAGGAACGCGCTACGGCTATTTTTCCGATTACAATCCGTTGAAAGTGGAGGCTTTTATCACGGAATCCGGTTCGCAGGATATTCGTTTATGCTTTGGGAATTCGGCTCAGATTGTGGCAAGGGGCGGGGTATTTTACAAATGGATTCCCTCTACCTACCTTTCGGATTCGACCATTGCATACCCTGTTGCCAAACCGCCGAAAACTATTACCTATAAGGCGTATGTATCAGGTGCCTGCGACCAGATTGATTCTACGGTGATTTCCATCCAGGTATCGAATCCGGTGGAAGCCAGATTCAATATTGATACCACCTTTGGCTGTGCTCCCCTGAGGATTAAAATCAGGGATCAGTCGTACGGAGTTAAAAAATCTATCTGGAAAATGGGTGACGGATATTCGTTTATAGCTATTTCGCCAACTCTTGGAGTGCGGGATAGTGTCTTTTACTATACCTATCAGCAAAAAACAAGGCCTGCCGTTACCCGCAGCCTGATGCTGGTGGTTGAAAACCCCGATCAATGTCGGGATACACTCATTCGACCTGTAATTGTTTATCCGGAAGTAACTGCCGAAATGAGCGCCATTCCCGACACCGGATGCCATCCGCTGGGGGTGCTTTATACCAACGCGTCAAAAAACGCAGATGCCTACCAATGGGAATTCGGTGACGGAGCTTCTTCGTCCGATACATTGCCTTTTCACATTTTTAACAATTTTACCGATAATGAGCAAACCTACCGCACCCGTCTGGTGGCTCGTTCCCAATACTACTGTTACGATACTGCCTATAAAAATATTCATGTTTATCCTTACCTGAAAGCTGATTTTACCGTTAGTCCGGTTGAAATCTGTGCCCCTTATACTGTTACAATAACCAACAATTCGCAGGGTGGTGCCGGTATTAAAACGGTTTTCTGGGATTTCGGCGACGGATCCACGAGCAGTGATGCCTCAAAGATAATAACCCATACCTACACCAATACCACCGATACCATCCAGACAAGAACCCTGCGGTTGGTTATCGGCAGCGGCAACGGATGCTTCGATACCCTAACAAGGACCATCAAAGTTTATCCCGACGTATTTTCTTCTTTTACCATGGACAAGAACAGCGGGTGTCATCCGTTGTCGGTGAATTTCACTCCGCCGTCGAACAACATTCCCGTAAGCTGGTTCTGGGACTTTGGCGATGGAGGATCCTCCAGCCTGGCGAACCCGTCACATGTTTTTCTGAACAACAGTCCCAGAGGCTTTGATACCGTTTACAATGTACGATTGGTGGTGAGTTCACAGCATTTCTGTACTGATACGACCGTCCTTCCGGTAACGGTGCACCCCAACATAAAAGCTGAGTTTACAGTAAGTAAAGGAGAAGGATGCGCTCCCATGCCGGTGATCATTACCAACAATTCGTTTGGGAAATACCCGGGAATCAGCAACTATAACTGGGATTTCGGTGACGGTTCCTCGACGAACCAACCTTTACCGGTTTACCAGCATACATACCAGAATAATACCACCAATTTGGTGCAATACAATCTCAGGCTGATTGTGAACAACCTGGGAGGCTGCCAGGATACTCTTATACGACCGGTAAAAATATATCCCAAAATTACGGCTGGCTTTACGGCCGATCGCGTAAGCGGTTGCAACCCTCTGGATGTTCATTTTACAAACACCTCCAATGTTCCTGTGGCCAGCAGTTTCAACTGGACTTTTGGTGACGGAATATCCTCTGACGCAGCAAGTCCTGTTCACCGTTTTGAGCATTTTCTGAGCAAAGACACAACATTCAGCGTGCAGATGGTAGCCACTTCCGATTATTTGTGTCGCGACACCCAGAGGATGGTAATTACTGTTTATTCTCATATCAATGCCGATTTTACCCTTGACAGGGCAAACAACTGTTCTCCTTTTCCGGTTCAGATCACCAATACCTCCTCCGGCGGAATTACCTCCTGGTTCTGGGATTTCAGGGACGGAACTACCAGCACGCTACCCAATCCCACCCATACTTATATCAACAAATCCCTGGCTGATCAGATAAGGAATCTCCGGCTTGTCGTTAGGAACAGCCATGGATGTACCGACACAATGGAGCGGCAGGTTTCAGTTTTTCCTGAAGTGCGGGCCTCGTTTTCGGCCGACAGGCTTCAGGGGTGTGAGCCACTGAAAGTATCATTCACCAACACATCAAACGAACCGGTGGCATCGGTTTACAGCTGGACATTCGGCAACAAAGGGACTTCTCCCTTAAGGGATCCGGTGTATGTGTTTGATAATGACGGACCGGCCGACAGTATCTGGCTGGTGCGGCTGCAGGCAACTTCTGTGCATGGCTGTACCGACGATACGGTTGTCCCAGTTACTGCCTACGCACACATTGAGGCTGATTTCAAAGTGGCCAATCCTCAAATTTGTTCCCACGAATCGGTTGCCATTACCAATACATCCCGTGGAGGAGTTGTTCAGTACTTCTGGGACTTTAACGGTGACGGTACCAACGATTCGAACCGGCCTGACGCCAGTTTTAGCCAGCCTTTCACCAATTATACTCCCGACCCGCTGGTTTTACCATTGCGTCTGATCGTGAAGAATTCCCATACGTGTTTTGATACACTGATCCGTCAGATAACGGTATATCCGAAGATTACAGCCCGGTTTACCATGGATTCAACCGGCTGTCATCCTCTTGAAGTACATTTCACCAACCAGACCCTTAACGGAAATGCTTTATTGGGATCAAACGGAAATTATGATTGGTATTTCGGCGACGGAAGCACATCAGGGGATCTGGATCCTGTCAAAACTTATTTCAATTACGGATCCACTGACATTGTCCGTCAGGTAAAACTGGTGGCAAGTTCGCTTTATCAGTGCCGGGATTCGGTAACTAAAAATGTGCAGATTTACCATCGTCCTAAAGCGCTTTTTGCTGTAGACAGGACGATTTCCTGCCCTCCTTTTGATATTCAGATCACCAATAATTCGGTAACCAGCAATGCAACTTATTACTGGGACTTTGGCGACGGACAGCAGGAGAACACTTCTTCGAAGGCACCGTTTGTGCATCGTTACACCAACAGCGGGATCAATGTGGCCGAATACCTTCTGAACCTGAGAGCTGTGAGCAATCACGGATGCGATGATGAGGCTTCCCTTACGGTGAGTGTTTATCCAAAGGTTACGGCTGCCTTCGATTATGATGCAGCTGGTTGCTCGCCGCTGGTGGCTAATTTTACCAATCGTTCGCTCAATGCAAACTTCTACAAATGGGAATTTGGCGATGGCAAGGTTTCTGTTGCCGATCACCCTTCCATACGGTTTGTTAATACCGGAGCAAATGACCTGTCGGTCTTTGCCCGACTTATTGCTACCTCCGTTTACAATTGTTCTGATACCCTGGTTAAAAGCGTGACCGTTTATGGTCAACCAGCAGCTGAGTTTGATCCTTCTCCTGTTTTCCAGGTGTTCAGGCCATTTCCTCAGGTCCAGATTACCAACTATTCTAATTGGCAGTCGGCCTGGAACTATGCCTGGAACTTTGATGACGGAACTACTTCAACCGATAAATCCCCCCAGTTTGTAAAAACTTACCAGACATGGGGAAGAAATGAACGTAACAACGAATTCAACATAACGATGCGGGCGTATAACCCCCTCCATCCGCAATGCGCTGATACCGTTTCGCACATAATCCGCATCATGCCGCCGCTTCCGGAAATTCAAATTACCAACAACAACCCCAACGGTTGCGAACCATATGAAGTTGGATTCAAAACGGTTTACCAATATGCCTATACGGATTCATTCTACTGGGATTTCGGAGATGGTACATTCTCGAGGGAAGTGGAACCGGTGCATGTGTACCAGCATGCCGGAACCTATACGGTGCAGGTTACCGTTACCGGCGACGGCGGAAAAAACACTGCATACAAAACTGTCGTAGTGCACCCAACACCGGTAGCTGAGTTTGATGTGGCTCCGCGGGTAGCGCTTCTGCCTGATGCGGTAGTGAAAGGCTTTAATAAATCCCAGCTTGCGGTTTCCTATCTGTGGGATTTCGGCGATGGAGGCATTTCAACCGAAAAAGATCCGGAGCACCTCTACAAAAAGCTGGGCAAGTTCACCATTAAACAAACGGTCTGGTCGGAATATGGGTGCGTCGATTCCATCACCAAGCCTGAAATTGTAAGCGTGGAAGGGGAAGGCATGATCGAGTTTCCGAATGCTTTTACCCCCAATATGGCCGGACCTTCGGATGGGCATTATGCCAATCTTACCGATCAGAATATCAACGACATTTTCCATCCTAAATATGCCGGTGTCAAAGAATACCATCTTGAAATCTATACGCGTTGGGGCGAAAAGATATTTGAGTGCGACGATGTTACAATAGGATGGGACGGCTATTACAAGGGTAAGCTGTGCAAACAGGATGTTTATGTATGGAAGGCAAAAGGAAAATTCTGGAACGGCAGGGAGTTTATGAAAGCCGGAGATGTAACGCTTCTGCACAAAAAAGACTAGGCGGGCAATTATGTGGATGAAGAGGATTATACTGATTTCGGTTTTTCTGTCTGTGCTGGGCTTAGCAAAAGCACAGGTTGACAGGGATTTCTGGTTTGTTGTTCCTGTTATAACCCAGGACTATCCTTCAGCCGGCGCACCGCAGACTTTCCTGAATATTACCACCCACGACCTTCCGGCACATATAACGATTGACATGCCCAAGGAACCTTTATTTACACCCATACAGATTACCATACCGGCTTTTACGACACAGTTTGTTGATCTGACAGCCCGGCTCGGAATTATTCAGAATACATGGAAACCCGGTGGCAAAAACAATAAAGGGCTTCATATCGTGTCCGACAATTACATAAATGTTACTTTCGAATCGAACAAAGCCAACAATCCGGAAACCTTTACCCTTTTCGGACGCAATGCTCTGGGCAGTGATTTCTACACCCCCTTTCAGACCGATATGATGAACTGGAATGAAAGTACATGGACCACCCAGGGATATTCGGCTTTTGATATAGTATTTACGGAAGACAATACGACGATTGACCTTTATATTCCGGCAGGTAAAGGTTTGTATAATGGTGGAGGACCTCCTCTTTCAGGCCATGTCATTCTTGGGCCCTTTATGCGGGGTGAAACATTTACCGGAATACCGGCCTGGTTGCACAATCTTGAGGTAACTCCCAAGCTGGCCAATGATGTGTATGGTCGTTCCGCTGACGATCATCTTGCCGGACTCAGAATTGTTGCACAGGGAGGGAAAAAGATTGCTGTTACCGTGAAGGACGATGCCGTAAAAAGCCTGGTTGGCAACACGCTGAATCCGGTACAATGTGACCTTCTGGGCGATCAGATTGTACCGGTAACCATGCTTGGCAGGCAATATATTGCCTTTCGTGGTCAGTTGCAGTCAGGCAGCCTGGCTTCCAATTATTACAACCCGCCGCCTGCCAATCCGGTAGTTCAGGAAAGACTGTATATCCTGGGGGTAGCAAACAACACATCCCTTTATGTAAACGGGGTGTTTGTAGCTACCATCAATGCGGGAGAAACATTTGTGTATCCCATGAGTACCGATATTGCTGTGGTGTCTTCCCCTAACCAGTCCTTTTATTGTTATCAGGTTACCGGAGTTGGAAACGAACTCGGGGATGCCCTTTTACCGCCCACCGATAAATGTACCGGTTCCTCCCAGGTAGGATTCAGCAGGCCATCCAATACCGGTGCACTTCAGCTGAATATCCTTGTACGGAAGACCGGCAAGGACTCCTTCCTTCTGAACGGCTTGCCTTCTACTCTTCTCGAAACATCACAGTTTACCGATATTCCCGGAACGGACTGGGCCTACCTGCGTAATCTTTCGGTTCCATTATCAACCATTCCTTTTGGTACCAGAACCATCATTTCCAATACTCAGGATCTTTTTCACATCGGCATTATGAACGGTGTATGGTCCTCGTCAAGCAACCTTGGGGGAGCAAGAAATGCCTGGCTTTCTGAATTCAATTCCGTGCGGTTCGAAGGATTTATTTCCCCCGATGGAACCAAATACAAAAGAATCTGTTACGGAGATACTGTACAGCTTGTAGCTCATGGAGGAACGGCATACGACTGGCTGCCGCATAAGTATCTTTCTGATATTTACAGCCCGGTTCCCGTGGCGCGTCCTGACTCATCCATTATTTATACTGCCACCGTTTCAGGCGCTTGCGGTCTCAGCGATACGGTAAGGTACCAAATTGATGTTGCCCGCCCGTTGGAAGCCCGTTTTAACATTGATACCACGCAAGCATGTGCTCCTTATACCCTGAATATCAGGGATCAATCGTACGGAGTGAAAACCTATTACTGGGATTTAGGTGATGGAACGGTATTTTCCTATCCTTCCTCAGAAAGCAAGGTGGCCGATACTATACTAAGGCATACCTACACCAATAACGGACCCGTTGCCCTGCAGCGGAACATTCGTCTGATTGTCGAAAATTCTTACGGATGCAGAGATACCCTGGTCCGTTCCTTCACAATAAATCCCGAAGTAACGGCAGGCTTCAGTCTTGCACCCGGGAATATCGGCTGTACGCCTTTTACTGTAGCCTTTACCAATACATCCGTTCGTGCCAATTCTTACCAGTGGAGCTTTGGTGACAATACTTCTTCCTCGGCAGTTTCGCCCGTGCATACCTATGAGAATTACGGACCAGCCGACAGTGTCAGAAATATCCGGCTAATTGCTACTTCTTTCTACTATTGTGCTGATACCGCTTTTGCCCAGATCACGGTGAGGCCGTTCATTAAAGCCGATTTTACCGTACAACCTGACAAGGGATGTTCTCCCCTCCAGGTTACTATTCAGAACATGGCCGTTGGAGGAAGCTCCATTATCAGCTATGAATGGGATTTTGGCGATGGGGGTACCAGCAATTCCTCCGCTCCGTTTCTGACGCATACGTATACGAATACAACCGGTCTGGTGCAGATACGTCAGCTTCGGCTGGTGGTTACCAACCAGCAGGGTTGTACCGATACACTGATCAGGCAAATTACGGTTTATCCAGAAGTTTCGGCTCAGTTTACCCAGGACGTTGTTCAGGGATGTAATCCTTTGACGGTGCATTTTACGCGACCCGCAAACAACGCTGTGGTTACATGGAACTGGAATTTCGGTCAGGGTAGTACCTCCAGCACTCCCGACCCTGTGACAGTTTTCCAGAATGCCGGAGGAAATGATACGACCTTTACTGTACAACTTATAGTAACCTCTTCCGATTTCTGCCGTGATACGTTTTCTTCCGTCGTTACCGTTTATCCTTTTATTGATGCTCAATTTACCATTGACCGGGATGAGGGATGCGTTACCTATCCGGTTACTATAAGTAATCAGTCATCTGTTATGCCGGGAATCAGCAGCTTTGAATGGAATTTTGGTGACGGATCACCCTTGAGCAACAGTAATTCAGCCCTACTCAATCACACATACTCCAACCCGGGGGCTGTCACTCAAATCTATAACCTTCGTCTTGTTGTACGGAATCATGCCGGTTGCACCGATACTCTTATACGACCTGTCAGAGTGTTTCCACGCGTTATTTCAGCATTTACTCCCTCGGTACTGGCCGGATGCACTCCGCTTACCGTAAGTTTTTCCAATACTTCCAACATTCCTGTGGCTTCTTCCTTTCAGTGGGATTTTGGCAACGGGGCAACTTCAGGTGCCGTAAACCCTCTTCATGTTTTTGAAAATTCATCTTCTGTGGATACTACTTACAGGGTAAGGCTTATAGCAAGCTCTGCCAATCAATGCACTGACACTTCCTGGGCTGACATTATGGTTTATTCATTCGTTAAAGCAGCTTTTACGGTAGATACAAACGCGTCCTGTTCACCCTTTGCTGTTGCCATTAGCAATTCTTCAGCCGGAGGAATATCGCAGTATCAATGGAATTTTGGAGACGGGTCACCGGTTTCGGGTGTTCCTGCTCCTGCCCATACTTATGTAAACCAGACTCTTGCACCGCAGGTTCATTTGCTGAAACTCCGGGTGCAGAATCCACACGGATGTGCTGATTCGTTAGAAAGAACAATTACGGTTTATCCTGAGGTGCGGGCAGCATTTGAGGCCGATGTCACCGAAGGATGCGATCCGCTTACAGTAGCATTGACCAATCAGTCCAACGCACCAGTGGCCCAGGTATATTATTGGGAGTTTGGTAACGGAGCCAGTTCGGAACTGACGAATCCACAGTACACCTATATACATTATAACGCATCGGATCAGATCTACACTATAAGGCTTCATGCTGTTTCACAGTATGGTTGTTCGGATGATACTACGCTGGACATTACGGTATATTCCTATATTGATGCAGATTTCAAAATGAATGACCAGGATGTCTGTTCGGGATTCCCCCTGCGCTTTGAAAATACATCACTGGGAGGAATCAATCAGGTATTCTGGGATTTCGATGGAAACGGCTCGGTTGATTCCAATGATACCTCACCGTTTTTCGATCATCCCTACGCCAACCCGAACGATAATCCTATTGTTTATAATGCACTTCTTCGGGTGAACAATGTACACGGATGCACCGATTCGGTGGTACGTCCTATAACGGTTTATCCCAAGGTTACGGCTGCTTTTACTTATGATTCTGCCGGATGCAGCCCACTGGAAGTGCAATTTGTCAATACTTCCCTTAGAGGTTCCTCCCCCCTTGGAAACAACGGCTTTTATACATGGGATTTTGGGGATCAGACTACTTCAACCCTGGAACATCCGGCAAAAATTTTTTACAACTATAATGATTTTGATATTATCCGCACGGTCAAGCTCATTGCAACCTCAGAGTACTTCTGCCAGGATTCGATTGAAAAAACGGTATATGTGTACCATAAACCGCGGGCCATTTTTACTGTAGACCGAACCATCGACTGTCCTCCGTTCAATATTGCCATTCAGAATAATTCCTACACAACCAATGCTTCCTTTTTCTGGGATTTTGGCGATGGTCAGCGTGATACGACCTTTGTCCAATCCGGGTTATCGCATATCTATTATAATGTTGCCGACACAATTCAGAACTATAATCTGTATTTGAGAGTGCAGACCAACAGAAATTGTGTTGATTCAAGTAATCTCACGGTGAGTGTTTATCCTCAGGTTTTCGCAGAATTCACCTACGACAGTTCAGGCTGCAGTCCTTTTGTTGCAGGGTTTACCAATCAATCGGTTCATGCGACAGATTTCCATTGGGACTTTGGCGACGGTTCAGTTTCTTCGCTGATAAATCCGGTAAAAAGGTTCGTCAACCCTGCATCTGTCGATACAACATTTGATGTATGGATGAAGGCTTCTTCTGTTTATAATTGCCGGGATTCGGTACGGCATCAGGTAACGGTGTTTGCCCAGCCTGAAGCGGAGTTTCTGGCCACACCTCCGCATCAGATATATGAACCGGAACCGGTGATTTCAATTGCCAATCTTTCCAACCATCAGACGGTGTGGGATTATCAATGGGATTTTGGAGACGGAACCTCATCCGTTACACCGGCACCTTCTTTTCAGAAGACGTATACAGCATGGGGTCCCAATAGTGATGAAAACCGGTTTTACATTACCCTCATTGCAACAAATGCACAGCATCCTCAATGTGCCGACACCATCATCCATCCCATCAGGATCCTGCCGCATGTTCCGGTACCTGAAATCCTGACGCAGGATGCCGCCGGATGCGAACCGCTGGAAGTGACTTTTGCCATGCAGTGCCTGTATGCGTATCCTGATTCCTTTATCTGGGATTTTGGAGACGGGTCAGTCGGAACTGGTCAGCAACCCGTTCATACCTATCAGCATGCCGGCATATACCAGGTAAGTCTGAAGGCTGTTGGCGACGGGGGAGTGGCGTACGCCTTTGCCCTGGTGAATGTATATCCGCTGCCTGTTGCCGATTTTGATGTAAGTCCGCGTCTTGTCATGCTGCCGGATGACAAAATTACGGTCATCGATAAATCAAAATATGCTGTTGCCTGGTGGTGGGATTTTGGTGACGGAACTACCTCCGTGGAACAGCAACCCCAGCATCAGTATGTTCAGCCGGGAAGTTATGATATCAGGTTAATTGTACTCACAGAACATAATTGTCCCGATACCTTGCTGAGAGAGCGTTATGTAACCGTTGAGGAATCCGGCATTCTTGAATTTCCGAATGCCTTCACACCCAATCTGAATGGCCCTTCGGGAGGGGATTACAGCAATCTGCCCTGGGCAAATATCAACGACGTTTTTCACCCAAAGCACAGAAATGTTGCCGAATTCAGAATGGAGATCTATACCCGCTGGGGTGAGAAAATTTTCGAAACAAAGGATATCAATGTGGGATGGGATGGATACTATAAGGGGAAACTCTGCAAACAGGATGTTTATGTGTGGAAAGCCTCAGGAAAGTTTATCAACGGGCGGAATTTTCTGCTTTCTGGGGATGTAACCCTGCTTCACAAAAAATGAAACCTGTTGATAAAATGATAGGTTTATGAACTGATTGAAAATAAATTGAATATAAAGAGAATGGAGAATTGGGTACATTTGACCTGTTCTTTGATTCCCGGTAGACGGAGAATGATGATGAACACAATGAACCTGCGAAGTACCATAAAAAAGTTGTTTCTTGCCGGAGCCGTCTTGTGCCTGGCGGGAACCCTATTGGCCCAGGATCCACAGTTTACCCAGTTTTTTGCCAACAAACTGTACCTGGCCCCGTCGTTTGCAGGATCAACAAAGCAACAGCGCATTGTCAGCATGTATCGTAACCAGTGGGCAGGCATACCCGGAGGGTTCAATACCATGTCTTTTTCGTACGAATATTTCTTTCCGAATTTCAATAGCGGATTGGGTGTGTTGGTTCTGCGTGATATGGCTGGAAGCGGAAGACTAGGCATGACAAATGCAGGAGTGCTTTATTCATATGATTTTCAGATATTTGAAGAATGGCATGTGCGTCCCGGCCTGCATTTTCTCTATTCCATGTACGGTATCGATTTTTACCGTCTGCGTTTTTATGACCAGCTTGTCACCGGTAACGGTACAACATTTGAAGACCCCCCCGCTCAGGAAAACATAGGTGCTTTTGATGCATCTACCTCTGTGCTGGTTTATTCAAATTCTGTATGGGCAGGAGCTGCTGTGGACCATCTTTTCCGGCCCGACCAGTCGTTTTATGCCAACAAAGCTGTTGTTCCCATGAAGTTTTCCTTTTTCGGAGGATTTCAGATCATACGGCAGGGAAAACTGCTGAAACCCATCGATGAAACTGTTTCCCTTGCATATCTGTTCAGGCTGCAGCAGAACAAAAAGCAGCTCGATATTGGTTTGTACTGGAATAAGGTGCCATTGGTACTTGGCTTCTGGTATAGGGGCATTCCTCCTTTCAATTCGGAAAGAGGTGACGCGCTGGCTATGCTTGTTGGTTTCAAAATGAAGGGGCTCAGCATCGGATACAGCTACGACTTCACTATATCGAATCTCGTTTCTTCAACCCACGGAGCTCATGAAATTTCAATGAGTTTTGATTTTCAGACCAACCGGAAGAAAAAAATACACGCTATTCCGTGTCCGGAATTCTAATCGTGCGATTTTGTTTTGCTTTTTCATTTATCCGGTATATTTTTGGCAAAATTTTAATTGTTAACCACGTCAGGGAAATGTTTTATGTTTCCCCGACGGAAAAATCAAAAACCCTATGAAAAAGTGGTCTGTTGTAATTAACGGAATTCTCATTGTTGCTGTTGTTGTGCTGTACATATTGTTTTTCACCTCCGGGAAAAAGCACGGGAACGGATTTATGGCACAGGGTCATGATTCCTTGTCAGGTGATGTTTCTATCAGAATAGCTTACATCAATACCGATACCTTGCTGAACAATTATGACCGTTTTTTTGAACTGAGAAAACAGATTACCGACAAGCAGCAGCGGTACGAGAACGAACTGAGTACAAAACAGGTGCAGCTGCAGAAAAAAATCAACGATTATCAGTCAAAAGTGCAGAAAGGGCTTTTGCTCAGGTCGGAAATGCAGGAAATTGAACAGCAACTGAATGCTGAGGGACAAAATTTTCAGCAGCTTCAAATGGAATATAACCAGCAGCTCAACGAGGAAATGCAGGTGATGAACCGTAAGCTATATGAGGATATTGTTGAGTTTCTGAAAGAGTACAACAAGGAGCACAGATATGCCTACATTCTTTCTGATTCCTATGGTGGCGGACTGCTTTATGCCGAAAAGAGTCTGGACATTACCTGGGATGTAATCCGGAAGATGAACGAGAAATACAAGGCTGAAAAGGATAAAAAATAAGTTTCACACTATGAAATTTGCCGATGCTTATTTTCAAAAGCATCGCATTTCGGATTCGCTTTCTGTACCTCCGGTAAATGAGCTTCGCTGTGTTGTTGTTCTTCCCTCTTACAGGGAAGAACTCTTATTTAAAGCAGTAGGTTCTCTTCTTCATGCATATAGCCAACCCGGTGAGGTTGAAATTATTGTCGTGCTGAATTCTTCCGCGGGAGATTCTGAAGAAATCCGTGAACAGACAATCAAAACAGAAAAATTGTTGTTGCAGTTTGTTCGGAATGCTGGCAGGCCGGGTATGCCTGTTCATGTTGTTTGTTTTCCTGATATGCCCTTGCGTGAGGCAGGGGTGGGTCTGGCACGAAAAATAGGAATGGATTTGGCGGCAGCGCGGCTCAGATCGGTAAACCGTCCTGAAGGAATCATCGTTTCCTTTGATGCTGATGCATGGTGCGAGGCAAACTTATTCGGCGAACTTCTGACCTTCTTCGACCTGCATCCTGATACGCCCGGGGCGTCTGTTTATTTTGAACATGATCTTACCGGCGAAGGAATCGGGCAGGATATCACCGAATCCATAATCCGCTATGAATTGCATCTGCGGTATTTTGTGAGGGCATTGCGGTATGCGGGCCATCCCCATGCCTATCAGACTCTTGGTTCATCCTTTGCAGTGAGGGCTGGAGTATATACAGCCCAGGGAGGAATGAACAAACGAAAGGCAGGCGAAGACTTTTATTTTCTCCACAAAGTCATCCCGCTTGGAAATTATGGAGAAATCACCGGCACTTGTATTCATCTTTCACCCAGGCCGAGCGACAGGGTTCCTTTCGGCACCGGAGCGGCAGTGCGCAAAATGCTTCTTAACGGACAACCCCGCTGGTTGACGTATCATTTCGATGCATTCAGAGATCTAAAGGCTTTGTTTGACCGGGTCCCCGTTTTGTACCAGTCAGCAAAAGAAACAACCGGAAAAATTTACCACGACCTGCCGGCTCCTGTAATAGAATTTCTGACCATGGCCGATTTTGATGAAGTTGTTGATGAATGCAGAAAAAATGCTGCAAACGAAGCTTCATTTACCAGACGTTTTTTCAGGTGGTTCAATGTGTTTCGGGTTATTAAATTCCTGAATGCTACTCATGAAACTTTCTATAATAAATTGGAAGTAGCAGAAGCAGCCCTTGAGTTGATGATGTGCGATGGAAGCTACCCGATTGGCAGGAAGCCAACTGCCGGTGAATTGCTTTTTCTTTTCAGGACAGCTGACAGAAGTGGTTACCGTTCTGTTATTCCTTGACTATAAAGATATCTTCGTTGTCTTTTTTCATCAGGTACTGTTCCCGGGCAAACTTTTCGAGATGATCGGCATCTGATTTCAACTCTTCCAGCCGGGATGAATCGGCTGCTATCTTCTGAAGGTAATAGGCTCTGTCAGCCTTTAGTCGTTCGAGCTGACGGCGGGTTTTATAACGATCAATCATGTTGTTCTGGTCAAAAAACATAAGCCAGATGACAAAAAGAAAAACACCCGCAACATATTTGTTTTTCAGCTGCCTGAATATACGTTGCAATATAAAACGGACTTTTTGCATACGACAAAATTAGCATAAATCTTTCCGCATGCAGAATGAGTTTTCAACGGGTTGTTGAAGGAATAATTCCGGAAGTGCAATCCAGAAAGTCTGCAAATGATTAGTTAATTAGCCGGTTACGGCCTGATAAACCTAATTCCTTCGGAGGATGACGTAGATAACGTTTTGGGATGCTCGCCGGAAAATGGATGAATCAGAGGTCAAACTGTATTCCTTGAGCCAGAGGAAGATCCGAACCGAAATTGATGGTATTTGTCTGCCTGCGCATGTATTGTTTCCATGCGTCCGACCCTGCTTCACGTCCGCCGCCGGTTTCTTTTTCTCCACCAAAGGCACCGCCTATTTCGGCCCCCGAGGTACCTATGTTGACATTGGCTATACCGCAATCGGAGCCTGCTGCCGAAAGAAATTTTTCCGCTTCAATAAGATTTTCGGTAAAAATAGCTGATGAAAGACCCTGAGGAACATCGTTCTGCAAAAAGATTGCCTCTTCGAGTGTGTCATATTTCATCAGATAAAGAAGAGGTCCAAAAGTTTCTTCTTTAACCACGGGAATATTTCCGGGTACTTCAGCCAGGGCAGGTTTGATATAGCAGCCAGACGCAAAAGCTGGGCCATCCAGTTGTTCACCACCCAGCAGGAGTTTCCCTCCTTCCTTCCTGAGACGGTCGATCGCAGTTTTGACGACATCCACGGCTTCTGTATCAATCAAAGGACCAACCAGTACGGAAGGATCCAGAGCATGTCCTATGCGTTTTTCAATTTGCCGGTAGGTATGTGTAAGCCTCTGGCAGAACTGATCGTATACCGAATGTTGTATGATGAGTCTCCGAGTAGTGGTGCAGCGCTGTCCGGCAGTTCCGAGTGCCCCGAAAACGACTGCCCGTAAAGCAAGCTCAAGGTTTGCATGGGGCGTGATGATGATGGCATTGTTTCCTCCCAGTTCGAGGATAGTGCGGCCAAGTCGTTCACCGACGACCCGTGCAACCCTTTTGCCCATGGGTGTTGATCCGGTGGCCGAAATGAGTTGAATACGCCTGTCAGAAAGCATTACGTCGCCTATATCTTTCGAACTTCCAATTACCAAATTGCAGATCCCCTCCGGAAGATGGTTACGAACCAGAACCTCCCTGACGATATTCTGCACGGCAATGGCACACAGAGGCACCTTAGAGGAAGGTTTCCATACGATCGTATCTCCGCATACAAGGGCTATAGCTGCATTCCATGACCACACGGCCACAGGGAAGTTAAATGCTGTAATTACTCCAACTACTCCTAATGGATGATATTGTTCATACATACGATGGTTCTTCCTTTCGGAATGGGTTGTCATTCCATACAGCATACGGGAAAGACCGGTGGCATAGTCACAGATATCAATCATTTCCTGAACCTCACCCAAACCTTCCTGAAGTATTTTCCCCATTTCATAGGAAACCAGCCTTCCAAGTGCCTCTTTCTTTTCCCTTATCGCAAGCCCAATCTGACGAACAATTTCTCCCCGCTGAGGAGCAGGTACATTTCGCCAAAGTTTGAAAGCTTCCTGTGCCTTGCTGACCACCGTGTCATAGTCCTCCCTGTTTGCCTGTTTTACAGAGGCTATCACTGTCCCGTCATTAGGAGACACGGATGGTAAGATTTCTCCATGGGCTTCCATGAATCTTGTTCCCACGCTGGCCCCGTGGTGGATTGTTTCTATACCCAGTTCTCTGAGAATGGCTGGTACGCCGTAAGAAGAATTATTCATAGGTACACTATTTTGGAATGAACTGCATCTGACAGCATCCTGAATGAAAAAACAGCGGCAGGATTTACCCCTAAATTGTAATGTTAGACTGTTTTTTCCAACATATTTGAGAGCATAATAATTAAGTAATTAAAAAACAAATTGTTATAAATATCCATGTGTTGTAAAATATGTTTCGGGAGAAGAAAAATCATTCTTTCTTAGCGGGAGTATATACAATTTTGAAAAGAAAAAAATTTCCGAGCTATGGCATTTGGATTTTTTAAAGTTGCGCAACCGGTCAATGAACCGGTATATGAATACAAACCCGGATCTGCAGAACGTTCCTTGCTGAAGAAGGCCATTTCGTCCATGCGTTCTGAAGAGATTGAAATACCTATGATCATTGGAGGGGAGGAGGTAAGAACAGGAAATCTGGTTCGGATTCATCCACCGCATGATATAGGGCATACGCTGGGGTATTACCACAAGGGGGATAGTCGCCATGTGCAAATGGCCATTGATGCGGCGCTTAAAGCCAAACCTGCCTGGGAGAAAATGCCCTGGGAAAGCCGTGCGGCAATATTTCTGAAAGCGGCGGAGCTTCTTGCTGGTCCCTATCGTGCCAAAATAAATGCCGCCACCATGCTTGGCCAGTCAAAGAATGTCTTTCAGGCCGAGATTGATGGTGCCTGCGAACTGATTGATTTCTGGCGCTTTAATGTTTACTACATGGCGCAGATTTATAGCAACCAGCCTTCTTCATCAAAGGGTGTATGGAACAGAATGGAACACCGGCCTCTTGAAGGGTTCGTGTTTGCCCTTACTCCGTTCAATTTTACTGCCATTGCGGGCAATCTGCCCACCGCTCCTGCCATGATGGGGAATGTTGCTGTGTGGAAGCCTTCCAATACCCAGATATACTCGGCCAGAGTGATTATGGAAGTGCTCAAGGAAGCCGGTTTACCTGACGGGGTTATCAATCTGGTTTATGTATCCGGACCCGAAGCAGGGAAGGTGATTTTTTCTCATCCTGATTTTGCCGGGTTTCATTTTACCGGCTCAACAGCAGTGTTTCAGAATATATGGAAAACCATCGGCAACAACATCCATTTGTACAAATCCTATCCCCGTATTGTCGGAGAAACAGGAGGTAAGGATTTTGTAATGGTGCATGCTTCGGCGGCGGTAAAGCCTGTTATTACAGCCCTTTCCCGGGGTGCTTTTGAATACCAGGGGCAAAAATGTTCGGCGGCTTCAAGAGCCTACATTCCCCAATCGCTTTGGCCTGCCATTAAAGAAGGATTGCTGGCCGACCTGGCAACCTTCAGAATGGGAGGTACTGAAGATTTCAGGAACTTTATCAATGCCGTCATCGACGAAGCCGCATTTGATTCCATTGTATCGTATGTTGAGCGGGCTCGCAAGGATGCCGATGTGGCAAAAATTATTGCCGGTGGCAAGTATGACAAAACAAAGGGATATTTTATTGAGCCTACGGTAATCGAAGTTAATGATCCTTCCTATGTGACCATGCGCGAGGAAATTTTCGGGCCGGTACTTTCAGTGTATGTTTATCCTGATGAAAAATACGAGGAAACCCTGATGCTGTGCGACAAAACTTCGGTCTATGGTCTTACAGGATCCATTTTTGCTACCGACCGGACTGCCATTGACAGGGCCGTTGATATGCTGCGTCATGCCGCAGGGAATTTTTACATCAATGACAAACCTACCGGAGCCGTCGTGGGTCAGCAACCATTTGGCGGCTCAAGAGGTTCTGGTACCAACGACAAGTCAGGTTCCATCATGAACATGATGCGATGGGTTTCACCCCGTTCCATGAAAGAAACATTCCTTCCCCCATCCGATTACCGCTATCCTTTTATGGAAGAAGAATAGAAGAATGACTGGGCGGTGGGAAGAATTTACCTTTGAAGGGTATTGTATACTTTAAGTCCGATAAGACGATCGTTAGCCCGCGTTTCGTCAGTATAGTACAGCAGAAAAAGGTACTCATTTCCTGTCTCGGCATGACTCCCGTTCATTGTATAGGAGGGAGCCCCCTTTTTTTGCTTCAGTATGTATTCATAATTGTAATATCCCTGCTTCAGTAACAGGCTGATTTCGTAATTCCGGGTGCGGAAATTGTACTGCATCCGGTATTTGTCGGTCAGGTTTCTGTTGGTAAAGGCTCCGTAGAGGTACACATCTTCGTCAATGAACGGTTGTCCGGTATTTAACGAAAAATGAACATACACGTAATCCGCTTCGTTCCGATCTTTTTCCGTTTCGTTGCTCTCTATCAGAAAGTTACCATTGATGTCTTCAGTGAAAAAATACGGCCCGTAAGGATCCATTTTGTCGTCGTAAATATAAATATGGTAATACGGAGGTTTGAATACCATTTCTTTAATGCGGGGAGATTGGTAACGTCGGCTTTTGATGTCGAAGTTCAGATATTCGTTGCCTCCTTCAAATACACATTCACCTGGAAGACAGCAGGTAAAGGATTTTTTGCCTGAAGGGCGTGCTTTTGGAAGTTCTTTTTCGAACTGCCAGCGAAGATTTTGCAAAGCGTAAAGGTGAAAGTTATCGGGATTGACATTTTTTTGTGCCGGGGTATCCCAGCTTATTTCAAAGCTCTGACTTCCGGCAGATTGCTCCTCTGCCATTCTGTACTCTATTTCCGGAACAACAGAATTCTCTGTCACATAGAACCGTTTTTCCATGACAGTTTGCTCGGGATGATCTGCTAGATATATCCTGAGTACATAGTTTCCCGATAAAAGGATCTGCATGTTTTCTGCCGGGAAGAGCAACCGGAAATTCCTGTACGAAACAGTGGTATTGGACGAAGTTTTCACGTCATAAATCCTGTTATCGAGAAATCCTTCCATATATTCCTGCTTCGGTATTTTTTCTTCTTCCCAGAAACGGTTGCAGTAAACAAGTTGCCATGAAAAATCGCGCTGAACCGGAGAAAGATCATCGAATATCAGTTCCAGATGTTCGTCAGATGAAAGATATATAAAAGGAATACTCAAAGGAAAACCCTCTCTGTGGAAAGAAACGGAAAGAATCTGATCGTCGTATATGGTGTCGTTAAGGATCAATCGCTGGCTTTGGGCTTCAGCAGAAAGAACGAAGAGCCAGACCGTTGAGAAAAGAATGCGATGAAGATATTGATGATTCATGTAATTATAAGTCAGATAGTTGGGTGATAATTATTTTGAATTACATATAAATATATAAATATAGAGAATAGTTGATATATTTGCCGTGTTGTTATAATAAAAACAGAGATTGTAAATTTGAATATTTTCTGAAAAATAAACGTAGTTGCATGTCAGATGTTGTAAAATTGCGTAAGGGGTTAGATATCAGGCTAATGGGAAAACCTCAGCAACGGTTTTTCTCTTCTGATCCGGCCTCGTTGTATGCTGTAAAGCCACCTGATTTTTACGGAATAGTTCCGAAGCTGCTTGTGCAGCCGGGTGATTCTGTCAAGGCAGGAACCCCCTTGTTTTTTGACAAGAGCAATCCTGATATTCTATTCGTTTCACCGGTATGTGGCAGAGTTAATGCGGTCCGTCGTGGTGAACGAAGGGCAATCCTTGAAGTGGTTGTAGAAGCAGACGGGAATCAGGAATATGAATCTTTCCCGTCAGGTGATCCTTTGACGATGGGGCGGGAACAGATCATCAGCCATCTTCTGAAGGCAGGCTGCTGGCCGTTTATCCGCCAGAGGCCATACGGAATCATAGCCAATCCGGCTGATACGCCAAAGTCGGTTTTTGTTTCCGGTTTCGATACGGCCCCTCTGGCTCCTGATTACATGTTTGTACTGAAAGAGTATCAGCAGGAGTTTCAGACCGGTCTCAATGCCCTGAGTAAACTTTCACCTGGCGGTGTATATCTGAATGTTCCTGATCCGCTTCCGGAAGATTCAGTTTATAATAGTATATCCAATGCAAAAATTACCCGGTTCAGGGGCCCCCATCCGGCAGGAAATGTCGGAATACAAATTCATCATATTGATCCCATCAACAAAGGGGAAATTGTATGGTATGTCAATCCACAGGATGTGGTAATCCTGGGTCGTTTGTTCCTAACAGGGCGTTTTGATGCTACCAGAACAGTTGCGGTTACCGGCTCCGAAATTCTGAATCCGGGTTACTACCGCACCATGCTGGGAGCAAGTATAAAACCATTGATGGCAGGAAATGTTAAGGAAGGGGAAAAGCGATATATTTCCGGGAATGTTCTTACGGGAACCCGCATCGGCCAGGAAGGGTACATCGGATTTTATGACTCACAGATAACGGTGATTCCTGAAGGAAAGCATTTTGAATTTCTTGGCTGGGCTCTTCCCGGATGGAACAAATTCAGTATGTCACGTTCATTCTTTTCGTGGCTTCAACCCAAAAGAGAGTACAGGATCGACACCAATCTGAATGGCGGACGCAGAGCCTACGTGATGACAGGGCAATATGAGAAAGTTCTTCCTATGGACATCTATCCGGTTCACCTGGTGAAAGCGATCATTGTGGAAGATGTCGATTTGATGGAGAAGCTTGGTATTTATGAGGTATCAGAGGAAGATTTTGCCCTTTGTGAATTTGTTTGTACTTCAAAGACCGAAGTTCAGCAAATCATCCGGAAAGGACTGGATCTGATAAGAAAAGAAATGAGTTAATTATTGTTCTGAAAAAATATAAAGAGTAATGAACGCTCTAAGAAAATATCTCGACAAGATCAAACCTCAGTTTCAGAAGGGGGGGCGATTTGAGAAACTGGAAAGCACATTTGAGGCTTTTGAAACCTTTCTCTTTGTTCCCGACAAGGTTACAACGCAGGGAAGCCACATTCGGGATGCAATTGACATGAAACGTACCATGACGGTAGTTATCATAGCACTTTTACCGGCAATGCTGTTTGGTATGTGGAACATCGGGTATCAATACCATCTCTCGGTAGGTGTGCATGCGGGACTCTGGCAGAATTTCTGGTTTGGATTTCTGAAGATGTTACCTCTGATAGTTGTTTCCTATGTTGTGGGTTTGGGGATAGAATTTGCCTTTGCCCAAGCGCGCGGTCATGAAGTAAACGAAGGATATCTGGTAACAGGTCTTCTTATACCTCTGATCATTCCCGTCAATACTCCTTTGTGGGTTCTTGCCCTGGCGGTGGCCTTTGCGGTCATAATTGGCAAGGAAGTTTTCGGCGGAACCGGCATGAACATTCTTAATCCTGCACTGACAGCCCGTGCATTCCTGTTTTTTGCCTATCCGGGCGAAATGACGGGAGATAAGGTTTGGGTGTACGGGTTGAAAAATAATCCCCATGTTGCAGACGGATTTTCCGGTGCCACTATTTTAGGGAATTTTGCTACCGGAACAACAGGTCATAACCCTTCTGCACACGATCTGTTTTTCGGATTCATACCGGGAAGCATTGGAGAAACCTCCAAACTCGCTATCCTGATTGGTGCTGCCATTTTGATTTATACAGGCATCGGAAGCTGGAAAATTATGCTATCTATGGTACTGGGGGGCCTGTTGATGGGTCTTACACTAAATGTCTTTGCCGTTAATGATTACATGCGATTTCCGGCCTGGGAGCAATTGATAGCCGGAGGATTTCTTTTCGGTACGGTATTCATGGCAACAGATCCTGTAACAGCATCGCAAACCGAAACCGGCAAATGGATTTACGGTTTCCTATGCGGGGTACTGGCTATCCTCATCCGGGTTCTTAACCCGGCCTACCCTGAAGGGGTTATGCTGGCCATTCTTCTCATGAACGTATTCGCTCCCCTTATTGACCACTATATTGTAGAAGCAAATGTTAACCGACGTATGAAACGGTTAAAGAGAGTAGCACAAGCAGTTTAACTGATTTAACTATCTTCCGGTTATGGACGTCCAAAAAAATTCCTATACATTCATTTATTCCACTATCATTGTGGTAATTGTGGCAACGCTTCTCACGATTGCTGCCGTTTCGCTACAGCCCGCACAGGAGAAAAATGTGGAGGTTGAAAAGAAACAAAATATTCTTGCTTCACTGCATATTCCGTCAACTCCCAAAAATGCGGAAGAACTTTATTCCCGATATATTACAGGAACAAAAGTTGTTAATGAGGCAGGAGAAATTGTCAGTGGAGTGGATGCTTTTACCCTGAATATGCGGGAGGATCTTAAACTGCCCAGGAACAAGCGGCACCTGGCTATTTACGAAGCTCGCAAGGGGGACAGTGCTTTTATCGTAATACCTCTTTACGGCAAGGGGTTGTGGGGTCCTATCTGGGGATACATTTCCTTTTTACGCGACACCTCGGTAGGAAACGATCAACCCGAATTCAACACCGTGTACGGAGCTGTTTTTGATCATAAAGGTGAAACTCCCGGTCTGGGTGCCGAAATCAATCAGCCCTGGTTTCAGAAACCTTTCATGGGAAAGAAAATTTTCAACGATAAGGGACAGTTTGTTTCTATTGAAGTTGTGAAGGGCGGAGGTACCCAGAATGAACCCAACAAGGTGGATGCCATTTCCGGTGGTACCATCACCAGCAAAGGACTGCAGGCTATGCTTGATACGTGCCTTTCTGTTTATCAGAATTATTTTAAACAACCTAAATAATTTACGGGTATGGCTTCGAGGTATCTGAAATTACTTACAAAACCATTGAATGATGAGAATCCTATTACGGTACAGGTATTGGGTATCTGTTCGGCTCTGGCTGTTACTGTCCAGTTGAAACCTGCCATCGTAATGGCCTTATCGGTTACCATAGTTACAGGTTTTTCGAATCTGATAATTGCCTCCATACGGAATACGATTCCTCCGAGAATCCGCATTATTGTTCAGCTTGTTGTTATTGCCACTCTGGTAATTCTTGTTGATCAGGTTCTCAAAGCATACATGTACGATGTGAGCAAAAAACTCTCGGTTTTTGTGGGATTGATTATTACCAACTGCATCCTTATGGGACGGCTCGAAGCATTCGCTATGGCCAATAAGCCCTGGGATTCCTTTATTGACGGCATCGGAAACGGAATCGGATACGGGATGATTCTCATAATACTTGGATTTTTTAGAGAATTGCTTGGATCGGGTACTCTTTTTGGGTATCGTGTGATTCCAGAATCCCTGTATGCGGCAGGCTATATCAATAACGGACTGATGATCCTGCCTCCCATGGCATTGATTACAGTTGGCGTTATTATCTGGATTCAACGAAGTATTAACAGGAAGCTGATTGAGAAATAAGAAAAAACAACAGTGAAAAGCATTATTCATGGAAAATCTTTTTGACCTGTTTGTCCGGAACGTCTTTCTCGAGAACATGATTTTCGCCTACTTTCTCGGGATGTGTTCCTATCTGGCGGTATCAAAAACAGTGAAAACAGCTACGGGCCTTGGTATTGCTGTTCTTTTTGTACTGACAATAACGGTGCCTGTTAACTACCTGATAGATAATTATCTATTGAAAAAAGGTGCCCTGCATTGGTTGGGTGAATCCTTTGCCAATGTTGACCTGGGTTATTTGAGTTTTTTGTTGTTCATTGCCGTGATTGCCGCAATGGTTCAACTGATCGAGATGGTGGTAGAGAAGTTTTTCCCGGCTTTGTACAATGCCCTTGGAATTTTTCTTCCCCTGATTGCGGTAAACTGTGCCATTCTTGGTGGTTCACTCTTTATGCAGGAGCGTGAGTACGGATCAGTTGTCGAAGCCACTGTTTATGGTCTGGGGGCCGGAACGGGGTGGGCGCTGGCTATTATGGTGCTGGCTGCCATCCGCGAAAAGACACGTTATTCACAAATACCTGCTCCGCTGAAAGGACTTGGGATTGCTTTTATCATGACCGGCTTGCTGGCAATTGCTTTTATGGGTTTCATGGGGATCAAACTTTAACCGAACGATAATTCATTGCATATGGGTTTAACGCAACTTATTGTACTGAGCCTGATTGTCTTTCTGAGTATCATTCTGCTTCTTGTAAGTATTCTGTTATATGCCAAATCAAAGCTAACAGCATCAGGACCTGTCAAAATCCGCATAAATGGTGAAAAGGAACTGGTAGTAAATGCAGGAAACAGCCTTTTGGCTACCCTTTCCCAGCAGAAGCTGTTTCTTCCTTCTGCCTGTGGTGGGGGTGGAACCTGTGGTTTGTGCAAATGCCAGGTACTGGAAGGAGGAGGTTCCATTTTACCTACCGAAGTGGGATTCTTTACGCGAAAGCAGATTAATGAGCATTGGCGGCTGGGGTGTCAGGTGAAGGTTCGAAGCGATATGGAGATTGTTGTTCCCGAAGAAGTTCTTGGTATCAAAAAGTGGGAATGCGAAGTTGTTTCCAACAGAAATGTGGCTACATTCATTAAGGAGTTTGTGGTAAAACTTCCGGAAGGGGAACAACTGAAATTCAAGCCGGGCGGGTATATTCAGATTGATGTACCGAAAATTGAGGTTGATTTTGCCAAAGATATTTATGTGGAGGAAGAATTCCGCGACGAATGGGATAAGTATGACATGTGGTCGCTGAAGATGAAAAATACGGAAGAAACCTTCAGAGCCTACTCCATGGCAAATCATCCGGCCGAAGGAAATATTATCAAACTGAATGTTCGGATTGCAACTCCGCCGTGGGATCGTGCCAGAGGAACGTTTATGAAGGTGAATCCCGGTGTTTGTTCCAGCTATATTTTTTCGAGAAAACCGGGTGATAAGGTCATGATTTCCGGTCCCTACGGTGAGTTCTTTATTAAAAATACAAACCGTGAAATGATCTATATCGGAGGAGGCGCCGGAATGGCTCCTCTTCGTTCCCATATTTTCCACCTATTCCACACCGAGAAAACAACTCGCAAGGTTTCCTACTGGTATGGGGCACGATCAAAACGGGAAGTGTTTTATGAAGAAGAATTCAGGGAAATTGAGAAAGCATTTCCAAACTTCACCTTCAACCTTGCTCTTTCCGAACCCAAGCCGGAAGACAACTGGACAGGCTATACCGGTTTCATCCATCAGGTTCTGTTCAATGAATACCTGAGCAAACATCCTGAACCTGAGGATGTGGAGTATTATCTTTGCGGACCTCCCATGATGATTGATGCGGTGCTGAAAATGCTGTATGATCTTGGTGTTCCTGACGAAATGATTGCGTTTGATGATTTCGGAGGTTGAAAGAAGAACGAAAAGGAATTCCTGGAGAAACCGATGGTTTTCCATCGTTATACTGTTCGTTTTTCTTACAAGTTGCCAACATGGCCGTGAATACCGTTTTCTGGAAGGATATACCCAGGGAACAACCTATCATATAACTTATTATGATCCTCATGGAAGAAATCTGACCAGCCAGGTTGATTCAATTCTGGAAATCTTTGAGCAGAGTCTTTCCATTTACCGTCCACAATCTTTGATCAGCCGGATCAACAATAATGATTCTTCTGCCATTGCGGATTATCTTTTTACGGAAGTATTCAATAAAGCCATGGAGGTTTCTCAAGCCACCGATGGTGCTTTTGATATAACAGTCGGGCCACTGGTCAATGCATGGGGTTTCGGAAAGGATACCGTTCCACGCATCGACAGTTCACGCATTGACAGTCTGTTACAGATAGTAGGCTTTAAAAAAGTTCGGCTCACCAATGGGAGAATAGTAAAAGATGACCCGCGGATTTTCATTGATGTAAATGCAATAGCCCAGGGATATACCTGTGATATTGTTGCCCGCTATTTTGAAAAACTCGGTATAAAAAATTATATGGTTGAAATTGGGGGAGAGGTACGAGCTCATGGGAAAAATCCGGGTGGACGGACATGGAGAATAGGTATCGATAAGCCAATAACGGGCAACTATGTTCCGGGATATGAACTGCAGGCTATTGTTCCCCTGAGGAATGCAGCGCTTGCTACCTCAGGCAATTACCGAAAATTTCATGTAATAAACGGAGTACGTTATGCCCATGAAATCGACCCATCCACTGGCTATCCGGTTATGAGCAATCTGCTAAGCGTTTCCATAATCGCTGCCGATGGAATTACAGCAGATGCCTATGCCACAGCCTGCATGGTGATGGGCCTGGACCGGAGCATACAGTTTCTTGAGAAACGGAAAGACCTTCTGGGTTATTTGATTTACAGCGATTCGGCCGGAAATTTCAGAATCTGGCATAGTGCCCGTTTCCCGCTGGAAGAATAACGATAACCTTTTAATTTACATGCCCTATGAAATACCGTTCTTTTGGCAAATCAGGAATCCAGGTTTCTGAAATTGGTTTCGGAGGCTGGGCTATTGGCGGCAGCTGGGGCCCTCAGCAGGATGCCGATTCATTGGCTGCTTTGCATCGCGCTATCGACCTGGGAGTGAATTTTATTGATACCGCAGCGGGATATGGGAACGGGCGGAGCGAAAGAATTATCGGACAGGTTCTCAGGGAAAGAAAAGAACGAATTTATATCTCTACCAAGACTCCTCCGCTACCGGGTGACTGGCCTCCTTCTCCTTACGATAAAGCAGAGGAAAGATATCCTGAAAAATACCTACGGGAGAATGTTGAAGAACGTTTAAAAAATCTCGGAGTCGAAACAGTCGACATTCTTCTCTTGCACACTTGGACCAGAGCATGGAACCGTGATCCAAAACCACTCCGTGTTCTTCATAAAATGAAGGAAGAAGGATTAATCAGAATGGTGGGTATTTCTACGCCGGAACATGACCAGAATTCGCTTGTGGGGCTTATGCAGGAGGGCTGGCTGGATGCGGTACAAGTAATCTATAATATTTTCGAACAGGAACCAGCGGCAGAATTTTTGCCTGTGGCCGAATCAAAAGGTGTTGGTGTGATCGTCAGGGTGCCTTTTGATGAGGGAGTTCTGGGGGGGAAGTACAACGAAAATACACGGTTCAGTGAAGATGATTTCCGGAGCAGGTATTTTGCCGGAGACCGGCTTCAAAGGGCAGTTGAACGTGCCCGACGTATTGAACGTGATCTTGAAGGTACCGGTTGGTCGTTGCCCCGGATTGCCTTGAAATTTTCCCTCTCTCATGCGGCAGTTAGTACTGTAATACCCGGAATCAGAAATGTGTGGCAAGCGGAAGAAAATACTGCTGTGTCCGATATGCCCGACATCGAACCATCCCTGATGGAAAAACTCCGGAAGCATCGATGGAACAGGGCCTTCTGGTATGGAGGCAAATAGAAATACCTATCTGTGGCGGGGAAATCTGATATCCGGAAATGCAAAAACAGGCAATTTCCGGATTGCTCTTTTAATTAAGCTGTTTTTATAGCAGCGAAGCAAGAATTGAGAAACCGGAAATTCCCTGAAATAAAGAAATTACTTCTGTTCCTTCAGTTTAGCCGCCTTCTTACGGGCAACATTTCTTTTCGAAAGCCTTCTGACACCCGAGGTGCCTTTTACGATTTTTCCGCGGCGAGAGCGTTTATCTCCTTTTCCCATACAATTTTTATTTACTGTTCATTGCGGCGCAAAAATAATAAAACTTCCATTGAACCCAAGACCAATAAAACGGAAATTCTACGGAAAAATGAGATATGGTTATGAGCCGGGGGATCTGATGCAAACATACTACTGCATTTCCTGAATGGGCAGTGATGTTCGTCGGGCAAAGGCTATAGGTGGCGGGTGTGTTTTAACCTCAAATGGCCGTAGATTTGCCACAGAGGACTATTGTGCTGTACGAAAACCAACCAAAACAAAAATATTGTCACAATCAATATCAAACAATTAGCCGGAATAAGGAACACGAAATGATCTGCCGAACATGAACAGTATCTGATTTCTGGTTATACATTTTACTGTTCATTGTAAACCAGGAGGTCTTTTCGGGGTTGGAGTATAGGAAGTGTTAAGGCACGGAGGGCAATCTGTTCATACTAAGGTTTTGTGCCTTTCTTCAATTTATATTCATTATGGTAGCTGTGTTCCTCACATAGTTTTGCAGCAAAGGGGTCCGCCTCCGCAGGTACCTGTTTCCATGGTCACCTGGCGTTCACTTTTCCTCACTCCGGATACTTTTCCGCTACTGCAACAGCTGCTTTCAATCGCAGTATCTTTCCTGAAAAACAGGCGAACCGAGAGGAGAAGCAAAGCAAGAGCCAAAATAAGGAAGGCTACTATCAGCAAAGTTATAAGTGGTGAATTCATATTTGTTTCGCATTAAAGATAAAAAGATATAAAAGTATGTAAATATAAAACAAATATATTTCAATTCAAAGAAAAGAAAAAATTATAGAATCTGATTCAGGCCACATCCAGCACATCCGGAAGTCCCTTTGTGGCAGGCAATTTCTTCCTGTTTTGCGCATGTTATTCCTTGCCTGCGAAGGTGCGGGTTCGATTCGACATGGGAGTGACGGTAGAAATGCACACGGTTCATGAGAAAGGAAAGACCAAGTCCGACCATGGCCAGCAAAACAATAACCAACGCAGGAATAAGTACTTTTGCCATACAACGGAAAATATTGGGCAAAAGTAATGCTTTTTTTTAACCTGCCCATAAACAGGAACCGGAACAAAATTTGCCGCGGATTGTTTGCATCGGGAAAGATGTGAAGGAATTGAAAAAAGGTTGTATTTTTATTTGGTCAATGCGTTTACCAAGGTGACAGATTCTCTCAGTAAAATAAGCTTTCCTGAATTCAGAAAAAGGGTACTTGACGACTACTATACTGCCTGCTTGAGCCGGCAAATGAGCATTCTTGGCAGAAAGGAAGTTTTGTCGGGGAAGGCTAAATTTGGAATATTTGGCGACGGGAAGGAAATAGCTCAGATAGCAATGGCGCACCAGTTCAGAGAAGGTGACTGGCGTTCAGGTTATTATCGTGATCAAACCTTTATGCTGGCTGCGGGGCTTACAACACCAGAGACTTTCTTTGCCCAGTTATATGGCGATACGGACCTTGATCACAATCCTGATAACGGGGGGCGGTCGATGGTTTGCCATTTTGCCACCCGGTATATCAATCCCGACGGAAGCTGGAAAGATCTTACCTCCTTGAAGATTTCGGCTGCTGATCTTTCTCCGACATCTGGTCAGTTGCCCCGTCTTCTCGGCCTCGCATATGCTTCCAAACTTTTCCGTCAGAATGTCCAGTTGCATCCTTATACTCAGCTTTCAAGGAAAGGGAACGAAGTAGCTTTCGGAACTATTGGTGATGCAGCCACCAGTGAGGGTCTTTTTTTTGAAATGATGAATGCGGCGGGTGTACTGCAGGTGCCACTTGCTATTGCTGTATGGGATGACGGATATGGGATCTCGGTTCCTGTAGGTATACAAACCACCAAAGGCAGTATATCGGAACTGTTGAAAGGCTTTGAGGCGGATGCCGATCATCCCGGGATTGCTATTTACAGGGGAAAAGGATGGGATTATCCGGGTTTATGCCGGTTGTTTGAAGAAGGAATCAGGCTGTGCAGGGATCATCATGTTCCGGTGCTTTTTCATATTCAGGAGATGACCCAGCCTCTGGGGCATTCCACATCCGGGTCGCATGAGCGGTATAAGCCACCGGAAAGGCTGAAATTTGAGGCGGATTTTGATCCTATCGGAAGAATGCGGCAGTGGATTCTTACCACGCGCATCGCCAGCCGACAGGAGCTTGACCGGATTGAAACGGAAGCAGAGATGCGTGCCAGAAAAGCCAGGGATACGGCATGGGAAGCTTATCAGAGGCCGATTCTGGAAGAAAGGGAGCGTCTGCTGCAGATTGTTGAAAGGAAAGGTTGTGTCTGTCGCCGGGAGCACATTGACAAGATTTCTCTTATTGCAGGTGAACTGCGAAAAATTGAAAGTCCTCTTTTCCGCGACAGTTATAGTTCAGCACGAAGGATTCTGCGGTATATCTGCCCGGATTGTCCTACCCGGCGTGAATTACAGGAAAAACTGCAGGAATGGATTTCGCAAATGTCAAGGATAATGGCAGATCGGTACCAGAGCCATTTGTACAACGAAACCCGTCGGTCTGCTCTTTTTGTTGAACCTGTTGCCCCGGTGTACGATGATCCTCCTGCCTATCTTGCCGGAAGGGAAATTCTTAAAGAGAATTTTGATGCCCTGTTTGCTGCCAATCCCTTACTGGTTACCTTTGGTGAGGATACAGGCACCCTGGGTGATGTAAACCAGTGTCTGGAGGGGTTGCAGGCAAAATATGGCCCGTTGCGTATTACTGATACCGGGATCCGTGAGGCTACCATCATCGGGCAGGGTATAGGGATGGCCATGCGTGGATTACGACCCATAGCTGAAATTCAATATTTCGATTATATTTTGTATTGTCTGCAAACTCTGAGTGACGATCTGGCAAGTCTGCGATGGAGAACGGCGGGTGGGCAGTCAGCGCCTCTGATTATACGTACACGGGGTCACAGGCTGGAAGGCATATGGCATTCCGGCTCTCCTATGAGCATGATCATCAACAGCGTCCGGGGGATTTATGTTTGTGTACCCCGTAATCTGACGCAAGCTGCCGGTTTTTACAATACCCTTCTCGAAGCGGACGGTCCGGCATTGATCGTGGAGCCACTGAACGCATACCGTCTGAAAGAACCCAGACCTGTCAATCCGGGTAAATACAGAATTCCACTTGGCGTACCTGAAATACTTCGTGAAGGCAGGGATGTTACCCTGGTGACTTACGGAGCCTGCGTAAGAATTGCCATGGATGCAGCCAAACAACTTTCGGAAAAGGGAATTGACACTGAAGTTATCGACATACAAACCCTTATCCCTTTTGACCTTCCCGGGATGGTGCTGAAATCTCTGCAAAAAACCAACCGGGTTGTATTTTTGGATGAAGATGTACCCGGAGGGGCTACTGCGTATATGGCCGACAAGGTTTTATACAGCAATGGTGGTTTCGAATGGCTCGATCATGAACCTGTTTTGATTACAGCCAGGGAGCACCGTCCTGCCTATTCATCCGACGGGGATTATTTTTCAAACCCGAATGCTGAAGATGTATTCGATGCTATCTACAGGATGATGCACCATCTTTATCCACAGCGTTTTCCTCAGTTATCCTGATACGATTTTGGTTCGGTGTTACGTTAATTTTAAGGTACGATTTTTGCAGAATGTTTTTTGGGGGGAACCGAATATGGCAAAGAATCTCAACATTGATTTTTTCCGGATCGAGGGAAGCACCCTTCAGCCACAGAAAGGCAGAATTCTCATCGCTGAGCCTTTTCTGAACGACAATTATTTCAAACGTTCAGTTGTTTTACTTACTGAACACGGGAAGGAAGGTACGGTGGGATTCGTACTCAACAAGCCAATTGATATTGCGGTTCCGGACATAATTGAAGGGTTTCCTTCAATCGATGCCAGTGTTTCCATCGGGGGGCCTGTCCAAACCAATACCGTTCATTACATCCACACACTGGGTGATCTGATTCCCAACAGCATTCCTGTGCTGGAAGGTATTTACTGGGGTGGGGATTTTGATGTCCTGAAGGAACTTGTTTTAACGGGAGCCTGCACCGGAAGCCAGATTCGGTTTTTTGTAGGTTATTCGGGATGGAAACCAAAGCAACTGGAAGGGGAGCTCGAACAAAATGCCTGGGTTGTGGCCGATATCAAACCCGAGATGGTAATGAAATATACTTCCGAAAGCGTCTGGAAGAAAACTCTTGAGAAGCTCGGCGAAAAATACAGAATCTGGATTAACACTCCCGAAAATCCGGGATTGAATTAGTTTCTCCTCTGCAGTTAGAGCAGAATCTGCAGATATTTCATGAGGTTTTCATTTGGTTCGGTTCTCACAGGCTGAATTCCTGCCTTAATGGCAGCCTGTATGTCACTTTCACGGTCTCCGATGAAAAAAGATTGCTGCGGGTTGATATGAAAACGGGCAAGGGCTTTTTCAATAAGAAGGCTCTCCGGTTTGCGGCACAGGCATTTCCCATAGTCGGGATGATGGGGGCAATAATATATTTCCGCAATATTTACTCCGTACGAGCTTAACTGTTGCAGCATTTTCTTATGAATCTCCGCGAGAGTCTGGTGGGAATAAAGTCCTTTGGCAATGCCTCCCTGGTTGGTTATGATGATCAGCAAATAGCCTGCATCCTGGAGTTTCTTCAGGAATTCCCCTATGCCTTCATTGAGCACAAACTGATCGGGATGAGTAACATAATACAAATCCTGGTCGGAATTGATTACCCCGTCGCGATCAAGGAAGACAGCCCTGGTGGAACGGGTATCCATTAGTTTAATCCTTTACGGATCTGATCAGCGAAATGGAAGATCAGATCAGGTTCTATAAACAATGGGAAAACGAGGCCATACAGGGCGCCAATAAAGTGGGCATCGTGATTGATGTTGTCGTTGCTGCGCATGCTCATATACTGGGAGTAAATCAGATAAAGAATACCGAAAAGTATACCCGGCATAGGAATGATGGCGTAGAAATAAATTTTCTGAATCGGGAAAAAGAAGATGGTAAGAAATACAACGGTTGAAACAGCTCCGGATGCTCCTACGGAAGCATAGGAAATATTGTCTTTTTCTTTGATAAGGGTAAAGAGGGAGGAAATAGCAACAGAGCTGATGTACATCAGGATAAAGATGAGTTTCGGGTGGGAAATGATTCCCTGGACGGACAATTCATCAAATACTGATTCGGCAACTGTTCCGAAAGAATACAGCACAATCATATTAACGATAAGATGAATCCAGTCGGCATGGATAAAACCATGGGAAAATAACCGGTACCACTGACGTCTGTACACTACCATGAACGGGCTAAGCTGCAGTTTGTTGAATAGCCCGGGATTTTGAAAAACGTAGACTGAAACAACGGTAGTGATTATAATAAGGATGATTGTCATAACTGTCGGTTAATGGAGAATTTTAAAAAGAAGTTCTTTCATCAGATCAGTGGGTTCGGCCGAGACATTTCCCATGCCTTTTGATTTAAGGTCGTACTCGCGCAAAAGAGCAATGATATTGCGTGCTTTGGAAGGAGAATAATTCCGGGCTGCCTGGCGGTATTCCTCAACAAAGAAAGGATTAATGCGCAGTGCTGCTGCTACGATATTTTTATCTGATTTATCGGGGAGGGAATGAAAAAGCAGTATTTTGGAAAACAGACTGTACATTGAAGGGATAGCCACAACCAGAAGCTTATTGTCAGCAAGGTATTTACCGATACGGTATGCCTTTACAACCTGTTTGAGAGCCAGGGCTTTGTTGAGTTCGAATGCATTGAACTCTTTGCTGATGCCAATGTACTTCTCAATCAGGGATGTGGTTATTGTCCTTTTATTTTCGGGCAAAACAATGAGGAGTTTTTCGAGTTCGTTGACAATTTTTGACAAATCGTCGCCGACATATTCAGTCAGCAACACTGCGGCATCGGGATCAATGGATGCTTTCCGGGAATTCAGATACTGTACGATCCATTTCGGAATTCTGTCTTCATAGAGCTTTGGGAAATCGGCTATATATCCTTTTTCGCTGAGCAGCTTGTAGAGCGATGTTCTTTTGTCGAGTGATTTGTATTTGTAATTAATGACCAGAATAGTAGAGGAAAGAGGTGTTTTGAGATAATGGGTAAGTTCATCAATGCTTTTGAGCGCCTGAGCTTCTTTTACGATGACCAGCAGATAATTCGACATCATCGGATACCTGCGGGCTGTATTGATAATGGTTGCCATATCGGTATCCCGGCCATAGAAAACAAAAAGGTTAAATGCTTTCTGTGCTTCATCAAGAACCATGTTCTGCAGGTAATCCGTTATCTGATCGATGAACCAGGGTTCATCCCCCTGAAGAAAATAAACAGGTCTGTAAATTTTATTATGGAGTTCGTTCATGATCTCCTCGTATGTTGGACCTGTTTTTCTGATCGCCATATTCTTTTCCTCAGCATTTCAGCAGAATGCAAAAGTAAGGAATATTGTGCAGGTTTTTTACTTTTACATTAATGGATATGAAAAGCTTTTCGGACTATCAGTTCAGGTTCCGTCAGAAAGACGGGAAAAGATGGATTTTTGACCGGTTTCGTAAAAAGTATGTTATACTGACTCCGGAGGAATGGGTGCGGCAGAATTTTCTAACCTGGCTGACAGTCGAGAAAGGGTACCCGGTATCATTGCTGCGGGTTGAATCGAATCTGATGCTTGGGAAATCAATGTGGCGTTTTGATGCGGTATTTTTCAGAAAAGACGGAAGTCCGGCCGTGATTATTGAATGTAAGGCACCGGATGTGCCGATAGGTAAGGAAAGCTTTGAACAGATTGCGCGTTATAACCAGATGCTGAAAGCAGACTATGTAATCGCAACAAATGGAGAAAGGCACTATTGCTGCAAAATGGATTACCGCTCCCGGTCCTGGGTCTTTCTTCAGGATATTCCTGATTGGAAAGCAATCAGTGAATCTGTTTCTGATTGATCAGTTGCAGGAAATACTCGTCTTCCCATCCGTCGGCATTGCGGTTCCATTCCTTTCTAATGCCAACAATGCTAAAACCGGTTTTGGTAAAAAGCTTCAGGCTTGATTCGTTTGAAAGGGCAATATTGCAGTAAATCTGATGAAGACATAGAATATCAAATGCATAGGCTATAAGAACCCTAAGGGCATTTTCCGCATACCCTTTTCTTCTTTCTGAAAGATCACCTATCAGAATGCCTATACCGGCCCGCAAGTGAAAAGGGTCAAAATCGTAAAGTTCAACAGTTCCTACCGGCTTCTTCTCTTTAGTTGTTTCAATGATAAGCCGGAGCTGATGCACTTCGAACAGGTCTTTGGATGCATTATCGATGAACTGCTTAAGTATATATTTTGATACCGGAACAATGGTGTTCGAGACTTTCCAGGTAGAGGGGTTGTTTTCCCATAAATACAAAACATCCAGATCCGAAGGTTCGGGTGCGCGTAAACGGATCACATCATTGGCCAGTTGGTCTGACAGGAGAAACGGTTGGGTTGCCACAGCAATTATTGGTTCTGGAGGTCTTTTAATTGATCACCGCTCAGAATAGTTACACGGAAAATATCCATCATATCCGAATCGTCTTTTTTTCGGGTAATATACCCGGATGTTCCGTTTCCGACAGGAAAATAGAATTTATTATCACCGGTGGTATTGATCGGGAAGCCAATGTTGATTGCGGGTGACCATTTATTTTGGTTATCAAGTTTGGAGTAAAAGATATCAAATCCTCCCATATTCTGGTGTGCCTGAGAAGCAAAAAAGAGCACGCGACCGGTGGCTGAAAGAAAGGGGGCAATTTCATCCGATTTTGTATTGATATTTGGGCCGAGGTTTTCTGCTTTGCCCCAGTCTCCGTTTATTTTTTCCGAGCGCCAGATATCAAAACCACCCAGCCCGCCCCGTCTGTTGCTGGAAAAATAGAGATATTTTCCATCAGGAGAGAGACAGGCGTAAATCTCCGACTTAGAAGAATTTATATTGCTGTTAAGGGGTTGCATGATCGACCATTTATCATTTTCCCAGTGGCTCACATAGATATGGCTGCTGTTTTTGATTTTTTTTACCAGGTAGAGTTCCCTGCCATCGGCAGAGATGCAGGTCGGATAGGATTCGCCGTCAGAGCCTACCTGAGGTGTGATGTTTTCCGGTTCTGTCCATTTTCCGTCAACTTTTCGTGACATAAAAATGGCATTGTAGAATTTCAGGCTTGTCATATAAATGATCACCGATTCATCGGGTGTAAGAACTGGGTCGTAGTTGTTGGACGGCGTATTAATAGGTTCTCCGAGGTTAGTGAGTTCGATCTCTATAGGTTTGTCCTGTATAACCTTGGCTCGTTTGCAGGCCTCAATTTCGGCATTCACAACGCCCACGTTGTAGTTTCCTTCAAAATATCGTGAAGAGGTAAATTTATCAAGCATTTCGAGGGCCTTATCAAGCTGGTTGTTGATACGGTATGCCTGTGCAAGATAAAAATAAGTATGAAACGGGGCTTTCGATTCTTCAAATGTGCTTTTCTTGTATTGAATGGTAGCTTTTTCCAATGCTTGTTCAAAATACGGTATAGCTTTGTATTCTTCTCCGGGCATATTCAGGTAGCACATGCCGATGTGGTAATTGATGTTTCCGTTTTTAGGATTATAATCATGCAATTTCAGAAAATAGTAAACAGCTTCTTTGTAGTCCTCTGATTCAAAGAAGAACATTCCGTTGCTGAAAAGTTCCTTTCTTTCTGCAAGGGTCTGGCTTTTAAGCTGGTATGTCGAAACCAGAAGAAGCATCAGGAGAACAAGCGATCCCTGAACCAGGGACATTGCAGGTAATCTTTTCTTCATAGCTCCTGAATTGAAAATGTCAGTATTGACCAAAATTAACAAAATGATATGAAATTACAAGCCAAAAAAGAAAAGACCTTCAGATTGAATCCAACGTATGGACAAGAAGTCTGTTAAATCAGTAACCGCTCACTTTTTGAGTGAAGCCGGAATCTGCAATGGTTCGATGATGAGCAGGCCATTATCCCCGGCAATGATCTTGAAATCAGCCCTGCGGTTGTATTTTCTGCCTTCGGGATTATCTGATCCATCAGGATTTTTATTGATAGCAACCGGATTACGTTCGCCCATGGAGGAAGTGGTAATTCTCGACGGAGCTATGTGCCGGTTGGTCAGGTATAGCTTAACCATTTCGGCTCTCTTTTTTCCGAGGTTCATATTGTATTCATCCGATCCAATGGCATCTGTATGGCCAATAATCTCCACACGCAGGTCATTGTTTAACTGAAGGGCTCTTACAAGCAGGTCCAGTACGTTCCTGGCTTCTGCAGTGAGCAATGCCTGGTTAAATCCGAACAGGATGGGATGCACCGTAATTTTTTCCGGCAGGGCAGGTGGGGGAACAACGGGCGGTTTTTCGGGTTTTTGTGTGGTATCCAGAGGAGGAACAACGGCTTTTTCAGTTTCGGCAGGAACTATCTGCGGCACTTTTTCTTCTTTTGTTTCTGGCACGAATTCGATCCGGTAAATATCATCATCACCCAGTCCTCCTTCTTCGTAGAGGGCCATATAACCGGCCTTGCCATCCTGAACGGGATAAAAGAACAAATCATCGTCGGTGGTATTCAGAGGATAGCCGAGATTTTGCGGTTCATCCCATGTGCCGTCTTCTTTCAGACTGGAACAGAAGATATCGAATCCTCCCATTGTAGAGTGACCCTGTGAACTGAAGAAAAGTTTCTTCCCGTCAGGAGTAATAAAAGGACAATCTTCGTTGAGCGAAGTATTTATTACCGGTCCGAGATTAACGGGAGGCCCCCAGTCGCCATTGGGTAGCTTGTCGGAACGATAAATGTCCATTCCTCCTAGACCTCCGTTCCTGTTACTGGCAAAATATATATGGTTGCCATCGGCTGTTACACTGGCATGTGATTCCCAGAACTTGGAATTGATAGTTTTTCCAACCGGCCTGGATTTGTTCCATTGGTTTTTGGAAAAGGCACTTGTATAAATGTCGCTGTTAAACTGGTCTTCTTTGGTCAGAAAGAGTTGCGTTCCGTCGGGTGTAAGAAAGCACGGGTACTGATCTCCGTCCGATTGCAACTGTTCTGTAATGTTTTCAGGAGCCGACCACTTTCCATTAATTTTCCGGCTCATGTAAATGGCATCATAAAATTTCAGCCTGTTTACATAAATAAGTACCGATTCGTCCTGTGAAACAACAGGTTTATAATTGGCTTCTGCAGAATTTACCGGTTTCCCGAGGTTGACTTTCGAAACCGGAACAGGATGCTTTTGCATCTCGGTAGCATTTTTACAGGCATTAATCTCCTGAAGGGCAAATTGTGTCATTTCATTCGACACATTTTTCATGAGTTCCAGGTACTTTTCGTAGGCCTTGATGGCATTATCAAGTTGATTGTCAATGCGATATGCATTGCCAAGGTATAAGAATACGTCGTACGGAGCTCTGTTTTCTTTTATGTTACCTTCCTTATAAGAAGGAGTAAGATTTTGCGATGCTTTCTGCAGATAAGGAATAGCTTCCTTTTTCTGTCCGGGAATATTCAGGTAGCAGATTCCGATTCTGTAGTTAATACTTGCGTTATCGGCGAAACCTCTTTTATAGACTTTCATGTACTCGGGAAGGGCATCAGCGTAAAACTCCTGCATAAAAAAATACTCAGCATCATTGAATACTTCCTGCAGGGCTTCGCCGGCAGCTTGCGGAAAAGCTTCCAATGTAACAAGTAAAAGGAAGAAAAAGATACCGGAAATTTGTTTCCTCATGAGACGTTAATTTGAAAAAATTAAAGAAACAGGTACTTCCGGAAGGATACAAATTACTAACCATCTGAATACTACCCAGTTCTTCCGGCAGGTAAAGCAAATTTAAAAATAAAATTTCACTTATCCGATAGAGGATGAATTTTCCGTCTTCTTTTTTCTTCTCTTTCTTTCAGCAAAAAGGAGAAAAATGATCAGAGCTGTCAGGAGCAATGCCCCTGCAACCGGAACCACCGGGAAAGTCTTGTGCTGCATCCGTTCCATGTCAGTAATGCGGGCCAGAAGGTTCTGCAGCATATCATTGATAATGCGCACCAGCAGGTGTACAACGTCTTCCCTTGAATATCCGTTGGCGGGTGCATTGGTGTATAGCCATTCCACCAGGTCATAGGCATTTTTAAAAGGTTGACCTGACCGGATCAGGCGGTCCAATGTGTTTTTGAGAGCACCTTCGGCATAGACTGAAAGCTTTTCCCTGAACCAGTCAAGCTCCGTTTCATCATGGAATGCAAGGAAAAGTTGGTGTATCTTGTCGGGGGAAAGCCCAAATGCCTTTCCGTTTTCAAGAATATTGATAAACAGATCCCGTATATTTTTGATTTCCTCTTCCTGAGGTGCGGCTGTTGTTCCACTAGCTTGTTGCACAAAATGCCGGAAATTTTCCAGAATGTTTTCTGCCAGCATTCGTTCATGAATCCGGCCGATGAGAATTCCGGCATCCCTGTTATCAAATTCTTGTACGGATGAGGCTTTGAAAAGTGATTCCAGAAGATGGTTCCTTGAATCAAAGGTCAGTTCCTTTTTCCCACGTGCCGATAAATATCCTTTCAGGGACGGATCAGCCAGTTCCTGCATTTCTGAAAAAAGATGGTTACTCTCCAATGAAGCAATAGCTTTCAGATACAGATCAAACATGTTTCCGGTGGTGCTTTTGCCCCAGCGATTACTGTCAAAGAAATTTTCAGGGAAGGAAGGAGCCAGGAAGAGTTTTTTTGTTTGGGCCTGTTGCAACAAATTTTTCAGGGAACCCGTGCTCAGGGAAAGCATTCTGTCGTAAATAGCGGCGGGCTCCTGTGTACCGGTTATGGACCCGGCAATAACCTTGCGAATATCATCAGTTTTTCCTGCTGGAAGTGATTCCGTAATATAATTGAAATATTCACTGCGGGAATATTTTTTAATTATTTCGTAATGGTTTTCACGGATAAAATCAGCCAGGGTATCATTAGCTTGAAAGACCATCCTATTCCAGGCACGTTCCAGCATCAGCCGGTCATCAGTTTTTTCCAGGGCCTGTAATAGTTCGTCTTCGCTATAACCTGCTGACGGAGCTTGTTTAAAGAGGTGGTCAATCAACTCCGGCACGGAAGACAATCCAAGCTTGTAGGGATCGGTTTTTTCGAGCTGATAGCGCAAATTCCCTTTTGTAAGAGGAAGCATTTTTCTAAGGTACATTTCCACCTGGCGGGAAGCAAGGTAAGTTGCTACAGTCTGGTTGACCATAGCCGGGTTCATCCTGACGGGACTTTTCTTTGAACCCATGAATTTTGAAAGATCCTCCAGTGAGGAGATACCTTGTTTCTCCAGATTAACAGAGAGAAATTTTCCTGCTTCATCAGCAGAAAGCATCATGGCAATTCGGTACAAATGATCGTCTGGATCACCTTCAAATGCAGCAGAAGTAAGCATTTTCAGGAATTCCGATTCCGAATACCCCTTCAAAGGAGCTAACCGCAGAAGTGTGTCGGCGTATCTCTGATTGGTATAGATGGCCGATTTTACCGGATCGAGGATACTGATGGTGGCATGCAGGCTGTTGGTGGAATGGTGAAGAAGGATTTCACGGAATGCTGCCACATTGTTTTGTTCGCTCATGGCAGCTGCGGTAAACATTTCCAGCAGATCGTCTGTAGTGTATTTTCTTTCAGCGGTATGATCGAGGAGGTACCTCACCAGTTGTTCCGGGGAATACAGTTTATTCTCCAGGGAGGGCACTGATACAATAAATCTGCGGAGATTCCCCTCTGCAAAGGGGATCAGTTTTTCCAGCCATTCGTTCATCGGGTAAGTAGAAGCTGCTCTTACGAGAATCATTTGCAGATCGGACTCAGGAATTCCGCCTGCTTTTGCTTGTTTAAACAAGTAATCAGTGATGGATGGAATGGTGTTCAGGGAAGATGGGAGTCGCAGGTTGTGCAAAAAGGTGTAATTGTCTCCTGATGCGAAGGCTGAAAGCTTGTCAATAAACTGCTGTCCCGGCATTACATCGGAAGCTGCTACCGCGGCAAGTGAATAAAGGACATCCTGTTTGGTAAATCCTTTTTCGGCGGCATGTTCAATGAGGTAGTCTATCAGCTGGGTTCCTTCTGTTATACCGAGCTGAGCAGGATTTATTTGCTGAAGTTCTTTCCTGAGCGCACCGGATGAATTGGCCTGCAAACGACTTATGAGTTCGTCAAGAGGCATATGGGCCGACAGGTAGGCCAGGCTGATGAGAAATTCCTCCTGTGAAAAGCCAAGGGAATCAGCATGCATGAATAAATATCCGGCAAGTTCTCTGGCAGATGGATTTCCCATTTTTTCAGAACGAATGTTCTGCAGGGCTTTCCTGATGTTTTCCGTTCCTGACTTATGCAACTGGTCCAGCAAATTTTTTCCTTCCAGGATGTAATTTTGTTTTTTATTAAGACCCTCCTGCTGAACAGGCATCTGAAGATTGATGATTACCGTATCGGAGACCTTCTGCATATTTTCGCCTGTGGCAGTAAGCACAACAATATTCAACCCTGGTTCAGGATAATAAACATAGGCAAAGCGCTTTTTCTCAATAGGTATCAGATCCGACCTGACGGGACGATTGTCAACATAGGCATTAACATCCAGCGAATGGGCATTGTCGGTTGTTATCATTATGCGAACAGGGCCGGGCTGTTTTAAAGTGAATGTATTCTGACGCACGGAAATTGTGGGAGGTTCGGATGTTACTTTGGATTCCGGAACGATGGTCTTCTCTTCAGGAGGAAGTTTCAGGAGGGAAGAGAGTGCGATGTCTCCTTCTTTATAATCTTTGGGTACAAGAAGCCGCTGAATATGAGGAAGATACCCCGGCATGTTAATGAGAAGATCATACTCACCGGCCGGAACGGTTATGCTGTATTCCCCTGCAGCGTTTGCGGTGGTTTTGTAAACAGTATCCCTGGTAAGGATCTGAAGGGCGTAAATGTTAGCCGATTGATTAGCCGCTTCCACCTTTCCGGGAAGAGCAATTATACCTTTGATGGTAAATTTTCGGGGATGAACGCCCGAATAGATTTCAAACCTAAAAATATCAGCTCGTCCCAGGGTGTTGTTTTCCAGATATTTTGATATATAGGCAAAGGTTCCGTTTTTCACAGGAACAAAAAACAGGTCATTATCAGTAGTATTGATGGGATAACCTGCATTTACAGGAACTGCCCAAGAGCCAATGTCCAGCAGGGTAGTGTAGTTTATATCATACCCTCCCATATTCAGGTGGCCGTAACTACTGAAATACAATGTTTTACCATCTTCTGTGATAAAGGGAGTGTCTTCATTGTACCTGGTGTTGACGGTAGGGCCGAGATTTACCGGCGGGCCCCAGTCTCCGTTGGGAGTACGGACAGATTTGTATATGTCAAGTCCTCCGAAACCACCTTTGCGGTTACTGGTGAAATACAGGGTTGTTCCATCAGCTGAAATACAGGCATGGGATTCCCAGTACTTGGTATTAATGTTGGAGTTCAAGGCCCGTACTTTGGTCCATTTCCCGTTTACCAGTTTGCTGGTGAAAATGGTACCCAGGTAATTGTCATTACTGTAGAAGAACGCCTCAGTGCCATCAGCTGAGAGGGAACAGGGATACATATCCCCATCCACACCGAGATCAAACATAATATTCTCCGGTTCAGTCCATTGCCCATTTACCTTTCTGGAATAAAAAACGGCATCATAGAACTGAAGTTTTCGGATAAACAGCATGGAAGTTTCGTCATGGGTAACCACAGGATTGGTTTCGGCAAAGCGGCTGTTAATGGGCTCTCCCAGGTTGATGAAGTCAAGATCAATGGGCTTCTTCATGAGTTTGATGGCGTTTTTGCAGGCCTCAATCTGTTCATCAACGAGATTGGCATCATAAACTTTCGGATCCAGGATTTTCCGAAAATGCGAATAGGCCTCAATGGCTTCATTGATGCGGTTATTGACAAGATAGGCTTTCCCGAGATAGAACCATGCATCCAGTGGTGCCCGCGTTTCTTTAAAGCTGTTTTCCTTATAATCTTTGGCACAGTTTTTAATGGCCTGTTCAAGATAACTGATACTTTCTTCTTTCTGGTACGGGTCATTCAGCAAGCAAATGCCAATACGGTATTTCAGATTATCATTTTCCGGAAATAGTTTAAGAAGCCGCATATAAATTGGCAGAGCTTCCTGGTATTCTTCAAAAAGAAAGTAGGATTCTGCTTCGAGGAAAGACTCCTTGGGGTCAGGTTTTCGCGTCCTCTGATCGGCTTTTTGTGCATTAACATTCCCGGAAATCAGGAATAACAGAAGAGATGCTATGGTTATATATTTCATATCTTACCTGGCGATGAAATCTCCGGTTAAAATTAATTTAATTCATGTATTTGCCAATGATTTCAGATATTATTTTGACATAATAAAAGAAATAAAAGACCAAGTGAAGAATGGAGAAAACCAGGGAAGTGGTTGCAGATTTTTACCTTTTCCGATCAGGAAAGGAAAGAATATCCAACTGGGGCAAATACATCAAACAGGTCGTTCAGGTGAAACTTCTTCGAGCATTCGTGCCACCTCCCGAAGGAATTTTCCTCCCAGGGCTCCGTCGATAATCCGGTGGTCGTAAGACAGTGCAAAAATACAAAGGCTGCGTATTCCTACGGATTCCCTGCCTTCCCAGAGAACAACTGCCGGCTTTCTTCTGATGGCACCTACTGCAAGAATGGCCGATTCGGGCTGGTTGATGACCGGAGTGCCAGTCAGACTTTCTGCCATTCCGAGATTGGTGATGGTGAATGTTCCTCCACCGGTTTCGTGCGGAAGAAGTCCGCCCTGTCTTGCTCTTGTAACAAGATCATTTAATCGTTTGGCGATACCAGAAAGGTTCAGCAGATTGGCCTTATGAATTACGGGTACAATCAGGTTTCCGTCGGGTAATGCTGTTGCAATGCCAATATTGATATTTTTTTTCTTAAGGATTGTCTCACCTTCAACTGAGACATTGATACCGGGGAATTGGACAAGCGTCTGGGCGACCGCTTCCACGAACAAAGCAGTATATGTCAGTGGTACACCATGCTTTGTTTCAAAGTCTTTTTTGCAGGATTCTCTCCAGTTTACGAGACTGGTAAGATCAGCTTCATAAAATGAAGTTACATGTGGGGCGGTAAATTTTGATTTTACCATATTCCGGGCAATGATTTTACGAACGCGGTCCATCGGGACCACTTCCGTATCTTCGTCACCGGGGGTAATTACAGAAGGTTTTTCACGATCTTTGGGTATAGGTGTCGTGCGGGCCGGTATTTCTGCTGACGAATTATCAGGACTGCTCTGCTGCCTGCTTCTCAGGAAATTATAAAGGTCTTCGCGGGTAATTCTGCCTTCATGTCCTGTTCCTTTAATGGATGCAAGTGATTCCAATCCGATACCCAGATCCTGGATTACCTTGCGCAGGAAGGGAGAGAGATAAAAGCCCGGACCATGCTCAGTTGAAGAGAAAAATTTCTCATCTGCTGCATAATCCGCCGGAGGGGGTTCCGGCTGTGACGGGAGGATTATCGTTTCTTTTTCCGTGGTCTGTTCATCAGGAGGAAGAGTTATAATTTCTGCTTCATCAGGAGACCCTTCCGGTTGGAAAAGGGCAATGGTTTCACCTACCCGTGCAATGTCACCATCCTTTTTAATGATTTTTCGGATTTTTCCAGTACCTGGAGCAAATATTTCACTATCAACCTTGTCGGTAGCAATTTCCACAAGCGGAGTGTCCTGTTCGACCATGCTCCCTTCGTTTACCAACCAGCGTATGATGGAAGCCTCAATGACGCCTTCTCCCATGGAAGGGATTTTTATTTCCTTAAGGTTTGCCATAGGGTATTTTATCGGCCAAGTTTTCTGAATGCTTTTGCAATAATATAGAGATCACGGGTAATCCGGTAATCACGGGCGTAATTTATGTTCAGGGTGTTTGCGAGTTCGGCAGAAAGTTTGCTGCTATCGTACAGATCGGCAGGGGAGAGGATTCCGGGGCGAAGAGGGGGTAACTGATAGGTTGAATCGGGGATTCCTGAGAAATACCCCACCCATGTATTTTTCCCTGAAAAAACACGGAAAATATTTCTCAGCAGGCGCAGTGGCCTGGGAATGATCCATGCAATGACGGGAAAAAACACCAGAAGGAGGGACGCTACACCAGTATCCATCAGTCTTTTGATACGCCGAACCGAGGGACGAGCAATCAAATTATAGTGCAGGGTATAGATGGCACCTGGTGTGTCAATACTGCTGCTGCCGATGACAGAAACGCCTTCCTCAGGAGCTATTTTGAATTCAGTTCGTGTTTCGCTCAATCGGAGCATGTTTTCAATTACTTGAGCGGAAGGAATATCCCTGGCACAAAAAATAATTTCATCAATAGCATGGACTCTGATAATCTCGGGCAGCTGATCGGTAGTTCCCAGATAATCTGTTTCGGAATGTTCATCCCGGTGTTCAGCAACATATCCCGCCAGTTCAAATGGTAATCCTGTTTCGTTAAGAAGGGAAGCAACACGCTGCACTTCCTTGTATGACCCGGCAATGACAATCCGTTTCTTCTTCGGGAAGCTAAGGGCATTGTCTTTCCAGCCGGCAAACCGCATAAAAACTCTTTCAAGAGGAAGAGCAACAAGAGTCCACAGGGTTCCCAGCAGGATAAGCGCCCTGGAGAACCGGAGCGAAGCAGGAAGAAGAGCATATACTACCAGAATAAAAAGGCTTCCGGCCAGAATTCCCCGAACAATTCTCCATAAACGCACCGGAGGTTCGTATCCTCCGGAATAGAAAACTGCGACCAACCACACAAGAATGTATGCTGGAACAACCACCTGCATATATTCAGGTGGGTAATAATTTCTCTGTCCGAATTTATATTCTTCCCAGAAAGGTCTGATGAGCAGGTACCCGAGATAAATTACTGCTGCATCAGCCACCGGAAGACTGATCCGGAAAAGAATCCGCTGTAATGCTGAAAATCCGGCTCTTAACCAGATTGCCATGTGGATCAGCAGGGAGAAAAAACGGAAACTGCCTGAAGAAAAGTGCTTCCGGGCGAAAATAATCATGGCATTGTAAAAAGTATATACATAATTCAGGCTTCCCTTTTTAGTGCTTTCGCCCTTATAATGAATAATGGTCGTTTCGGGAAAATAATAGTTCTCATATCCCGCCTGCTTTATTCTCCATGAAAGATCAATGTCTTCGCCATACATGAAAAATTCTTCGTCAAGAAGTCCGGTTTTTTCCAGAACTTTCTTGCGGATGAACATGAAAGCACCCGGCAGAATATCAATTGTATGGATCTGGTCGGAAGGCAGATGTCCAAGGTAGTATCGGCCAAAAATACGGGAGCGTGGAAAGAGAGAAGTGAGTCCTATGATTTTCCAGAAAGAAACCATTGGGGTGGGGAACCCTCTTTTCGATTCCGGAAGAAAATTTCCTTTCCCATCGATCATTTTGACGCCCATTGCTCCTGCATTCGGATGGGATTCCATAAACCGGAAGCATTTTTCAAGCGTATCTTCTTCAATAACCGTATCGGGATTGAGTAAAAGAATGTACCTGCCTGTGGCAATTTTTATTCCTTGGTTGTTGGCCCGGGAAAAGCCAACGTTGAGGTTGTTTTCAATGAGCCGCACCATAGGAAATTTAACCTTTACCATGTGGCATGAGTCATCGACCGAGGCATTGTCAACAACGATAATTTCCGTAATCAGGGAATGCGATGCTTTTAACACCGAATTAAGGCATTGCTCCAGAAAATGCCGAACATTATAATTGACAATGATAACAGAAATATCGGTCACTGCCTGCAATGTGGTTTAGACAGGTGAAGGTACGAAAAAAAAAGTTGCTGCACTTTTCTGCTGTACTTCACATTTCAATTGGGCATGGGTCGTATTTATTCGGTTTTTCCCTCTTTTTTCAGCACGTTTTCGCTGGGGTCGAATGTATAAAGGATCTGATTTCTGATTAAGTCATCGAGGGTTTCCCTGTGGGTAATGAGGTAATCTTTACCCTGATAAAGCAATACCTCGGCTGGTCTAAGCCTGCTGTTGTAATTGGAAGACATGCTGTAGCAGTATGCTCCTGCATTGAGGAAGCAAAGAATATCTCCTTCGTGAATTTCCGGAATGCGCCGGTTCCAGGCAAAGGTATCGGTTTCGCATATATAACCTACCACGGTGTAAAGGCGCGGTTTTTTCTGCGGACGCGAAATGTTGAGGATATGATGATAGGCATCATAAAACATTGGGCGGATCAGGTGGTTGAACCCTGAATCAACACCTGCAAAAACAGTGGAGGTGGTCTGCTTGATTACGTTCACTTTAACTAAAAAGAATCCGGCTTCACTGACGAGAAATTTTCCAGGTTCAAAAATCAGTTCGAGTTTTCGGCCGTATTCTTTGCTGAATTGCCGAAAGCGCCTGGAAAGTACATGGCCGAATGACTGGATATCAGTATAATAGTCGTCGGGTTTATAGGGAACCTTAAAACCACTTCCAAAGTCTATATATTCCAGATCGGGAAACTGGCGTGCTGTTTCGAGCAGGATTTCAGCTCCTCTCATGAATACATCCGGATCAAGAATATCCGATCCGGTATGCATGTGAATGCCGTGTATTCTGATGGAGTAAGCATCCACGATACGGTGCACATGAGCAATCTGATGAACGGAAATGCCAAATTTCGAATCTATGTGGCCGGTGGATATTTTATCGTGTCCGCCTGCCATAATGTGAGGATTGATTCTGATTCCTACGGGAACGTTGGAACCGTAAGCATCTCCGAATTGTTCCAGTATGGACAGGTTATCAATGTTAACGCGTACCCCTTTTTCAACCGCTGATTTGATTTCGTCGAACGACACGCCGTTGGGAGTAAACATGATGTCCTGGGGAGCAAATCCCGCCATGATGCCCAATTCAACTTCCTGAAGGGAAACTGCGTCAAGACCAGCTCCCAGCCTTGAGAAAAACCGTAAGACATTCAGGTTGCTCAGCGCTTTGCATGCATAATGAATGCGAAGAGGGCAGGTTTTGAAGGCTTCGGTCAGTGCATTGTACTGCCGTTCCATTATGGATGTATCGTAAACAAACAATGGGGTTCCGTATTTTTTGCACAATTCCGTAGCAGGGATCCCGTCAAGTTCGTATCGGTTGTTCACCAGTTCGAGTGACATTGGCTAATGTATATTAAGGTTTATGAATCATCAGGGGCAAAGATAGATAAATATGTTGTACAGCATGCCGCGAAGAGCAGATTTGCTGAAAGGAAGCCGGGCAGAAGAGAGACCCTATTGACTGCCGGCCTGAAAGGGTGTGCGGTTCATAATGGAGCGGGCCAGGGTGACTTCATCGGTATATTCCAGATCTCCTCCGGCAGGGATCCCGCGTGCCAGGGTTGTCATGGTTACATGGTATTCCTGAAAACGGCGGTACAGGTAAAATCCGGTTGTGTCGCCTTCAACAGTGGCAGGGAGTGCCAGAATGATTTCTTTAATGATTCCCTGTTGAAGCTTTTTTTCGAGAGAGCTGATTTGCATATCGGAAGGTCCAATTCCCTCCATAGGAGAAATAATACAACCGAGCACGTGGTAGATACCATGGTATTGCCGCGTGTTTTCAATGGCCAGCACATCCCTCACATTTTCAACCAGGCAGACAGTGGAGTGATCTCTGCCGGCATCGGAACAAATGGGGCAGATTTCTTCCTCTGAAATATTGTTGCAGGAAGTGCAGTAGTGAATCTTTTCACTCAGGTCAATAAGCGTCTGGCCAAGTGTTTTCAGGTCTTCTTTGGGTTGTTTCAGTAAATGCAGAACAAGTCTGAGCGCAGTTTTGGTGCCGATTCCGGGGAGTTTTGAAAATTCCCTGACAGCCTGTTCAAAAATGCCCGAAGGATACTGGTATTGTGCCATGGGATAAACCGTATGATGGCAGCAAAGATACAACAAGGCTCAGTTTAATTAGTCATTTTCTTTCCGGGAAGAGAATAAGGATATTTTTATTATCCTTGCACGGCATACTATTGTCAATATGTCGCCTGCAGAAGTATTCGCAGTTATACTTTTTTATTTCGCCCTTCTTTTGCTGGTTGCGTGGATTACCTCAAGAAAGGCAAGTAACTTTGGTTTTTTTCTGGGAAACCGTAAATCGCCATGGTATGTTGTTGCCATTGGAATGATCGGGAGTTCCATTTCGGGGGTTACTTTTGTCTCAGTACCGGGTTGGGTTGCTTCGACACAGTTTTCGTATCTTCAGATGGTGCTGGGATATTTGCTGGGGTATGCCATAATTGCCAGTTTTCTGCTGCCGCTTTATTACCGGCTCAATCTGACGTCAATTTACGGTTATCTTGAGCACCGGTTCGGGAAGAGAAGTTACAAAACCGGTGCAGTTTTTTTCCTGATTTCCCGCACTATTGGTTCGGCTTTTCGTCTTTATCTCATGGCCAGTGTTCTTCAGGTCACCATTTTCAGCAGGCTGCAGGTGCCGTTCTGGATAACTGTTGTGATAACCCTGGCCCTCATTCTGCTTTACACATTCAGGGGAGGCATCAAGACGATTATCTGGACTGATATGCTGCAGGCTTTATTGTTTATCGGGGCTGTTGTTGTATGTATTCTCGCGGTGGCAAGGGAAATGCACCTCGATTTTTCCGGTGTAATCACATCCATTGCAGAAAGCAAATATTCCCGTATATTCTTTTTCGATGAATGGACTGGAAAACACTTTTTTCAGCAGTTTTTCAGCGGTGCGTTTATAGCCATTGCCATGACAGGGCTTGATCAGGATATGATGCAGAAGAACCTGAGCTGCCGGAATCTGAAAGAAGCACAAAAAAATATGTACTGGTACAGTTTTGCCCTGGTACCCGTCAATCTTCTGTTCCTTTCGCTGGGCGCGCTACTTTATCTGTATGCCGACTGGAAGAGTATCCCTCGTCCGGCTCTGTCGGATGATTTTTTCCCCATGATGGTCAGTGGGGGTTATCTTCCTCACTTTGCTTCCGTTATGTTTATGCTGGGAATTATTGCGGCGGCCTATTCCAGCGCTGATTCTGCCCTTACGGCACTGACCACTTCCTTTACGGTTGACATCCTGAACGCCGGGGAAAAAACAGAACAGGAACTGAAACGTATCCGGCAGAGGGTACATATTTTTATTACGCTGGTATTGCTAGTTATTATCCTGATATTCAGAGCCATTAACAACCAGAGTGTCATCAGCGCCATCTTCACAGTGGCGGGTTATACCTATGGTCCGCTTCTGGGCTTTTTTGCTTTTGGATTACTGACCCGCTGGAAAATCAGGGATGCATGGGCACCCTGGGTAGCTATTGCATCACCGGTAATTTGTCTGTTGCTGGAACGCCTTCTTTCAGTTTGGTTCACTTCCTATCGGCTCGGGTATGAACTTCTTATCCTGAACGGCCTGCTGACATTCGCCGGCCTGTATTTTTTGCGCATTAAAAACCCTCAAGGATAAACCCGATTCACGCATTCCGTTTGCAATCAAACACTGTGCAGCATACCCGTACGGTCAGGCATCCAGAATATCATCCTTGTCAACACTGAAAATTTCGTCTATCAGGTTGCTGTATTTTTCAAGCAATACCCTTCGTTTCAGTTTGAGGGTAGGAGATAATTCTCCTGTTTGAGGAGACCATTCATCAGCTACGAGTCTGAAACGTTTAATGCGTTCGTGCTCGCCCAACTGCTTATTAAAGCGGGTAATTTCCTTCTGGTATCTGGCGATCACCTGGGGATTACTGATCAGATCTTTGTTGTCCTGGAAATCGACATGATGCAGAAAGGCCCAATTGTGGAGAAAGGAAAAGTTGGGAGCAATCAGGGCGCTGGCGAATTTCTGGTTTTCACCGATTACCATGGCCTGCTCAATGAACATCGATTCCTTAAGCATGTTTTCAATAGCCTGGGGGGCAATGTATTTGCCGCTGGATAGTTTGAAGATTTCCTTTTTTCTGTCGGTAATCTTGAGGTACTTTCCTTCCACCAGGATACCGATATCGCCCGTGTGAAGCCAGCCTTCGCTGTCGATGGCTTCCTTGGTTTTTTCCGGATCCTTGTAATAGCCCATCATGACACAGGGCCCTTTGGTGAGAATCTCGCCATCCTCAGCGATATGTACTTCGACATTTTCAAAAACAGGTCCCACAGTACCAACACGAACTTCGCCCGTACGCAGATTGTTGGCAGCAATGACCGGCGAACTTTCAGTAAGGCCATATCCTTCAACGCAGGGTATTCCGGCTGCTCCAAAAATGCGGGAAAGTCTGGGCTGAAGGGCTGCACCACCTATGACGATGAGTCCGAGGTTTCCTCCAAGGGAGGCTTGCCATTTGCTGAATACCAGTTTCCTTGCCAGCGCAAGCTGAAATCGGTAAAAAGGATTGCCTTTCAGTACATAATCATATTTCAGTCCCAGATTGACTGCCCAGAAGAAAATCTGTTTTTTTATGTAAGGAAGCGATTTGCCTGTTGATATGATTTTGTCATATACTTTTTCTATCAGCCGTGGTACCGAAATCATGAGTTGTGGTTTGACTTCACGCAGGTTATCGGCTATGGTACCCAGGTTTTCGGCATAGTATATCCCGATCCCTTCCATCTGGACATGATAGTTGATGGTGCGTTCGAAAATGTGGCAGATGGGAAGAAAACTGAGCATCCTGTGCTGATCGTTGAACCAGTGAATGTTACGGGCACCCTTAGCATTGGTGACAACATTCCGGTGTGACAGCATCACTCCTTTTGGATTACCTGTTGTTCCGCTTGTATAGATGATGGTGAGCAGGTCATCGGGCGAAATGGATTTTTTCATTTCCTGAACCTTTGGCAGGTTTTCTGCCTCCGATGATTCTCCCAGCCGGATAATTTCATTAAAATTCAGGGCCCCGGGAACATCATTGAATGTATAGATGGTTGTTCCAGGAAGGAGGGTTTCGGCAATAGAGCGAATTTTTTCGTACAGCGATTTGTCGGAAACCACAATGATCTTTGGTTCGCAGTGCTCCAGAATATATTGATATTCTTCCCTGCTGATGGTGGGGTATACCGGAACATGCACTGCCCCGATCTGGCTCATGCCCATGTCAAGAAAGTTCCATTCGGGACGGTTGTTCGAAACGCTCAGGATTCTGTCGCCTTTCTGAATACCCAGTTGCAAAAGACCACAACTCACAAGGTTGGCGTTTTTTACATAATCTTTGCTGCTGTATGTTATCCATGCGCCATTCTTCTTTGCAGCCAGGGCATCCTGTTTTTCAGGAAACCTGACAAGATAATTGTCAAGAATATCAAAGGTTCGGGTTATTTCCATAGGAGCAGATTTTGGGATAAAAATAAATGAATAACTGAAATCAGGATGCTATGATGCGAGTTTTGTTTTCAGAAACTCCCTCATGCGTTGAAAAGCAATGGGTAATCCGGCGGGGTTGGTACCTCCTGCGGTGGCGAAAAATGGTTGTCCGCCTCCGCCTCCATGGATTTCTGCAGCCAGTTCTTTGATCAGAACCGATGCATTCAGGTTCAGGGTTTTTACCAGGTCATGGGAAATCATGAGTGCGAGATGAGCCTTGCCGTCCAGTTCAGTTCCCAGGAGCATGATGGTCTTTTCCGAAGTATGTGCCAGGGGAAATGCAATATCTTTCAACAGGGCAGGGGTATCAGACTGAACTTTCTCTGTTACTATCCTGATTTCACCAACCCGGAAGGCTGAGGCCAGTAAGTCTTTCTGCAGTCTGGCAGCCCTCTCAGCCTGGAAGCTTTCAGCAATTTTCCGCAGCCGGGTATTTTCCTCCAGGATCTGTTCAATTGCAGCAAGAGGATTCTTTGGATTGTTCAGTTTTGAAAGAATCGTATCGAGGAGGTCAATCCGTTCATTGATGTAATCTTCAGCCGCTTTTCCGGTAACGGCTTCAATGCGTCTGATACCCGCCGCTATGGATGTTTCAGCTGTAATTCTGAACAGTCCGATGGAAGCTGTTGAATCAACATGGGTTCCTCCACAGAGTTCTATAGATTCTCCAAAGCGGATAATTCTCACTGACGATCCGTACTTTTCTCCGAACAGGGCAATTGCTCCCATTTCCCGGGCTTTTTCCATGGTTGTTGAGCGCATCTCATTCCGGGCAATGTTTTTTCGGATCATTTCATTCACCAGTTGTTCCGTTTTCCGGATCTCTTCCGGCGTCATCTTTTTAAAGTGGCTGAAATCAAACCGCAGCCTCTCCGGCTCAACCAGCGAACCTTTTTGTTCCACGTGCTTGCCAAGAACCTGACGGAGGGCAAAATGAAGAAGATGGGTAGCTGTATGGTTGGAGGCAGTCATTTTTCTTCTTTCTTCATCCACTCTGGCATGGAACATTGCTTCAGGATGAGCCGGCAGGTGATCGGCCTGATGAATAATCAGATTGTTTTCGTGGAAAGTGTTCAGTATTTTGATTTGCTCCGATGCAGTGGAAAGTATTCCGCTGTCGCCCACCTGCCCGCCACTTTCGGCATAGAAGGGGGTTTTGTTGAGCACCAGGTGCACCTGTTCTTTATTTTTCACCCTCACCACCCTGTATCTTGTGATCAAAACATCTTCTTCCAGAGAATCATATCCGGTAAACACTCCTTCTTCCATGCCGTTGTGCAAGATGGTCCAGTCGCCTGTTTCAACAACTGTGGCATTTCGTGACCGTTTCTTCTGTTCTTCCATGGCCTGTTCAAATCCGGAACGTTCGACGGTAAAGCCTTGTTCCCTGGCAATGAGTTCGGTAAGGTCAAGCGGAAATCCGTATGTATCGTATAGTTCAAAGGCGCTGCTACCCGGTATTACTTTTCTTTCGTTACCGGAATCCATTATTTGCTGAAGCAGACGTATTCCGGTTGAAAGGGTACGCAGGAAGGAATTTTCTTCTTCTTCCACAACGTTCATTACCAGGGTCTGTTGTTTTTTGATTTCGGGGAAAGTGTCCCCCATAACCGACACGAGGGAAGGTACCAGTTTGTAAAGGAAAGGTTCTTCCTGTTTCAGGAAGGTGTATCCATAACGGACGGCGCGGCGAAGGATTCGGCGGAGAACATATCCCGCTTTGGTATTGGAAGGAAGCTGGCCGTCGGCAATGCAAAACGAAATGGCCCTCAGGTGATCAGCGATCACCCGCATGGCGATGTCGGTCTTTTCGTCTTTTCCGTAAAGGAAACCGGTAATGCGCTCTGTTTCTGCTATAATAGGCCTGAACAAGTCTGTATCATAGTTGGAATCCTTTTTTTGAACAACCCTGCAAAGCCGCTCAAATCCCATTCCTGTATCCACGTGCTTCATGGGTAAAGGCTCCAGGGCTCCGCTGGACTTTCTGTTAAACTGGATAAAAACGAGGTTCCATATTTCAATAACCCTTGGATCGCCTGTATTGACCAGAAGTTTACCGGGAACTTCCTTTCGTTCCTTTTCAGTCCGAAGATCAATATGGATTTCGGAACATGGTCCGCAAGGTCCTGTATCTCCCATTTCCCAGAAGTTGTCTTTCCGGCCACCTCTGATAATTTTTTCGGCTGGAAGATGCCGAAGCCAGCAGGTATAGGCTTCTTCGTCAAAAGATATGCCTTCTTCCTCACTTCCTTCAAAGACGGTAGCGTACAGGTTTTCGGGATCAAGTTTAAGGTTTTCGGTAAGGAATTCCCATGCCCAGTCGATGGCCTCGGATTTGAAATAATCACCAAATGACCAGTTTCCCAGCATTTCAAACATCGTGTGGTGATAGGTATCGTAGCCAACTTCTTCCAGATCGTTATGTTTACCCGATACACGAAGGCATTTCTGGGTATTTGCAATGCGGGGATGCGGTGCAGGCTGGTTACCAAGGAATATATCCTTGAACTGGTTCATTCCGGCATTGGTGAACATCAGGGTAGGATCATTCCTGAGCACAATAGGTGCAGAAGGAACAAGTGTATGTCCCTTATTCTCAAAAAAGTTCAAAAACTTCTGCCGGATCTCCGATGCGTTCATCTGAAGTCAACTAATTGATTATTAAATTATTTTAAAAAAAATCCATCAAAACAGAGCTTGTAAAATTAAATTTTTTCCATAGATTTGCGTTCAATATCAATAATGTATATAATTTTGGTGTATAGTACACTTTTCCAATAGATTAAATATGGCACGTATAAAATATCGTTTTAATCCCGAATCCCTCAGCTACGACCGTATTTCAATCACCATCAAAACACGTATTATCCAGTTTTTCACCTATTTTATGGCGAGTGTTGCCATTGCTATTATTTATTATGCCATTTTCTCAAGTTTTTTCAATTCTCCAAAGGAAAAGAAGCTTCTGCGGGAGAATGAACAGTTAAAGGTACGGCTCGAGCTGTTCAACAAGAAACTGGATAATGTAAATGCGGTGCTGGAGGATTTACAGCAACGGGATGACAATATTTACCGGACCATTTTTGAAGCAAAGCCTATTCCAAAGTCTGTAAGGGAAGCAGGAATCGGAGGATCTGACCGCTATGCCGACATGGAGGGGTACAGCTTTTCCGATCTTTTGATTTCAACAGCGAAGAAACTTGATAAGATTACCAAAAAGGTTTATATACAGTCCAAGTCGTACGATGAAATTATCAAACTTGCCTTGCGCAAGGAAGAAATGTTAAAGGCACTGCCTGCCATACAGCCAATTTCCAACAAAGATCTTACACGAACTGCTTCAGGATGGGGATGGCGTATCCACCCGGTTTACAAAATAAAAAAGTTTCACTATGGAATGGATTTTACTGCACCGGTTGGGACGGAAATTTACGCCACAGGAGATGGGGTCGTGAAAGAACTGGAAGCATCTTATAGGGGATTTGGCTGGAAAATTGTTCTGGATCATGGATTTGGGTATGAAACCTGGTACGCTCACTGCAGTGGTTTTAATGTACGGGTTGGTCAGCATGTCAAACGGGGCGACGTGATTGGATATGTTGGAAATACAGGACTTTCGACAGCTCCGCATTTGCATTATGAGGTACATATCAACGGGCAACCGGTTAATCCGATCAACTATTATTTCAACGATCTCAGTGCCGAAGAATACGATAAGCTGATTGAGATTTCCACCAATTCCAATCGGACATTCGACTGAGATTTTCTGCAGAACAGCATGCTTCCCCGCCAGAATGGGAATTGCGATATTTTTCACGCAGAAGAAGGGAAAAATATACGGGAAACGAGGTTTTTTATAACTTAGATGGCTGAATTGCTTTAATACTGCTTTGTAAATGCCCTATAAGGAAACCAGGATCGAAAAGGTATACTATTCCATCGGTGAAGTTGCCGAAATGTTTCATGTCAAACCTTCTTTAATCCGATACTGGGAGAAAGAATTTGACATTCTCAAGCCGCACAAGAATAATAAAGGTACCCGTTTTTTTACCCGCGAAGACATCCGTAATTTCCATCTGATTTATCACCTGGTCAAGGAAAGGGGAATGACTATCAAAGGGGCGAGGCAGAAGTTGAAGGAAAATCGTGAAGAGACTGAAAGCACATTTGAGGTTGTAAGGATCTTGCAGAAAGTGAAAGACATGCTGCTCGAAATTAAAGATTCCATCTGACGTTCCATGGGAAGGTTCTTTTGCATACTACAAGGAGACGATCATGAAAGTAAAAGAAATTCTGTCCTTTCTGGAAGAGAAATTTCCCCTGGCATATCAGGAAAGCTATGATAATGCAGGCCTTATTACAGGCGACAGGGAAGCAGATGCAACCGGGGTGCTGGTATGCCTCGATGTTTCTGAAGCCGTACTTGATGAAGCCCTTGCCCTCGGGGCTAATGTGATCGTTTCACATCACCCGTTAATTTTTCATGGAATAAAAAAGCTGAATCCCCATGCTTACCCCGACAGGCTCCTGATGCTGGCTGTGAGGAACAATCTTAACCTGTACGCATGCCACACCAATGCCGATAATTTCAAGTACGGAGTAAATGCACGTCTTGCTGAAAAACTGGGATTAACCAATACGTACATCCTCAATCCGCTTTCGGGCAGGTTGTACAAGTTGGTGACTTTTGTGCCACATCAGTACGCTGCACGTGTAAGGCAGGCAATGTTTGAGGCCGGGGCAGGGCATATTGGTGCGTATGACCATTGCAGTTACAATGTAGAGGGGTACGGAACCTTCAGGGGTTCTGAGGCGGCTAACCCATTTGTGGGAGAGAAAGGAATTGACCACACCGAGCCCGAAACCCGTGTGGAGGTGATTTTTCCGGATTATCTGCAAGACAGGATCCTCCAGCAAATGCTGAACGTTCATCCGTATGAAGAGGTAGCATACGACATAATTCCTCTGGCCAATGCATCACCCGTGGCCGGTGCCGGACTGGCAGGGCATCTTCCGGAACCTGTAGATACTGATACATTTCTGGCAGAAGTTAAAAAGGCACTCGGAGTACATTCGCTGCGCTATTCTGCTACAACAAAAAATAAGGTGTATAAAATTGCCGTCTGTGGCGGAAGCGGTTCATTTCTGGTTCCTGCGTGTGTGGCAGCAGGTGCGGATGCATTTGTTACCGCCGATGTAAAATACCATCAGTTTATTGAAGCTGCAGACAAACTCCTGCTCATCGATGCCGGACATTATGAGACGGAAGCCGGTGCAAAAGAAATTTTTTATGAACTTCTTACAAAAAAATTCTCTAACTTTGCAGTTCATTTTTCGAAAAGGGAATCCAATCCGGTAAATTATCTGTAACCTATGGCAACAGAGAAGACAAAGACGACTGAAGTAGCTGACATCTCTATTGAAGAGAAATTGCGCGCACTTTTTGAACTTCAGAAGGTTGATTCTGAAATAGATAAAATACGAATACTACGAGGAGAGCTTCCTCTTGAAGTGCAGGACCTTGAGGATGAAATTGCGGGCCTTGAAACCAGGGTTAAGAACCTGGAAGGGGAAGTAAAAAGTCTTGAAACAGCTATTGGCAATAAAAAGAATGAGATTGCCCAGGCAAAGGATCTGATCAAAAAATACCAGGATCAGCAGAACAATGTGAGGAACAACAGGGAATATGATTCTCTTTCCAAGGAAATTGAATTCCAGACCCTGGAAATTGAACTTTGCGAAAAAAGGATCAAGGAATTTACGGCTCAGATAGCCCAGAAAAAGGAAGCGATTGAACAGGCCACTACCCTCCTGAATGAACGTAAGGGTGACCTGGATCAGAAGAAAAAGGAACTGGAAGAAATTGTGGCCGAAACACAGAAGGAAGAAGAACAGCTTTTGCAGAGGTCAAAAGAAATTGAGGTCATTATAGAGCCACGTCTACTGACAGCTTATAAGAAGATCCGTGGCAATGCCAGAAACGGTCTGGCAGTTGTTACTGTGGAACGGGATGCCTGCGGCGGATGTTTCAATAAGATTCCTCCCCAGAGGCAACTGGATATCAGATCGCGCAAAAAGATTATTGTTTGCGAATACTGCGGACGGATTCTGGTGGATGACGAAATTGCCCAGAAAGATTCGCCTGACAAGGACTGATCTGATCCCTGTTTTTCTCTCTAAAGGTGCGGAACAACTTTCTCAAGTGCCATTCCGCGGGAGCCCTTTATCAGTATTTGACATCCCCTGATCGGATTTCTTTTCAGTTCTTCAACGAGTCCTTCGGCAGACAGGAAATGCACAGTCTTTTCTCCTTTAGAAACTTTTGCGAATTCGGGCCCGACTGTTATTATTTTTTCAACAGGAAGTGATGCAGCCAGATTCAGAATACGCATATGTTCTTCTCCGGCATAGGGTCCCAGTTCAAGCATGTCGCCCAGAATTGCCACTTTACGGGGGTGTGGCAGAGAGGCAAAATGGAGAAGTGCAGCTTCCATACTGGACGGGTTGGCATTGTACATATCCAGTATCAGTTCGTTGTATGGGGATTTGTGGTACTGGCTCCGGTTGTTCTGCGGCATGTACTGTTCAATGGCTGAACAGATATCTTTTTCAGGTATTCCAAAATATAATCCGGTGCATATTGCTGCCATGGCGTTGGCAAAATTATATTTCCCCACAAGTCTTGTTTTAACTGTATGACTTTCAGACCCTGCTGCGGCATGCCAGGTGAAGGACAAAAAGGGATCTTCCGGAATCATCTGGCCTAAGCAATCGCATCCTGGCCGGCTTCCGTAGGTAATTATTTTCAGATTAAGGAGAAGTGCCTGTTCAACCAGCAGGGGGTTGTCAGCATTTACGAAAGCTGTTCCTCCGGTTTCTGCCAGAAAGCGGTAGAGTTCCGTTTTGGCCCGGATCACACCTTCAAACGATCCAAATCCTTCAAGATGGGCTTTTCCGATAGTGGTAATAATGCCAAAATCGGGCAGGGCCAACCGGCATAAAAAGTCAATTTCACCCAAATGGTTGGCCCCCATCTCAATCACGGCAATTTCTGTTTCGGAATTGATGCGGAGAAGGGTGAGAGGAACGCCGATATGGTTATTGAGATTGCCTTCAGTATAAACCACATTCTTTTTACCCGAAAGTACGGCAGCGACAAGTTCTTTTGTTGTTGTTTTTCCGTTGCTTCCGGTGATCCCGATTACGGGAATCGGGAACTGACGACGGTGAAACAAGGCAAGTTGTTGGAGTGTTTCCAGGGCATCAGGCACCAGGATGCATTTTTCCGAGACATCATATTCCTTTTTATCAACGATGGCCAATGCGCATCCTTTGGCAAGGGCATCTGCTGCGTAAGCTCCTCCTTCGTTGTTGTTTCCCCTGAGGCCGAAGAAGAGGGAGCCTGGGTGAGCTTTTCTGCTGTCAATGACAACGGATGGATGTTGAAGAAAAAACTGATGGAGTTCCTTTATTTCCATATCTTTCTGTTTGCAGGGAAAGAAAAAACAGGGCTGCTGAAAGCTAATCTCTGCAGCAGCCCCGTTTTATTTTGTTGAGCAAATGATGAGAATTTAGTTGCCGGCAGGTGGTCCGACGCGTGTCATTGCGCAGCGGAAACCCAGATCGTCACGTGAAGCTTTTTCATGCAGGTACCGGCGGGTACCGGGGCTGAGCCAATAGGCACGGTCTCTCCAGCTACCGCCTTTATAAACGCGCACTTCGTCGTTGATCAGCGAAGCATAATCCTGTTCTTTCTGGGCATACATGCGCTGCGAACCAGGTCCTTTATCGGCATCTTCATTGGTATATTCGATACTTGATGCAAAATCGCCGTCCTGGTAATTTCTGTAATCAGCATGGTCATAATTCCACCGCTGGGCAGTTTTTTCTGCAGGTACGGGACGGTATTTCAGGCGGCCCAGACTGTCTTTCTGGGCAATATTTCCTTCTTCATCCCTTTCCAGTTCCATAAATACGTTTCCACGGAATGGGTTGAATTCGTCAAAGTCTTCAAACGTGAGGGGACGGTAAACATCGGCAACCCATTCGTTCACATTTCCGGCCATGTTGTAAAGACCGTAATCATTGGGCCAGTACGATTTGACAGGAGCCGGAATTTCGGCGTTATCGTTGAGGTTTCCGGCCACACCCATCATGTCGCCGCGCCCACGGACAAAATTCGCCCGCATCTGGCCTCTGTATTTTTTCACGTCGTTGCGGACATTATGACCGTTCCAGGGGTAGATTCGGCGTTCATAAATTCTTTCATCATAGGAGTTGCCAATAAGGGAAAAGGCAGCAAATTCCCATTCGGCCTCGGATGGCAGGCGGTATTTGGGTAGGAGTATACCGTCTTCCAAGCGTACTTTTCTTTCTTCCTTGTTTGGATCAAGGGAAGGTAGGTTTTGTTTAACCAGACCTTCATACTGGCCAGCAAGATAGGCATCGGTGTTAAAGTTTTCCGCACCTTGCTGGTTGGGATCCCACTGAAGAATTCCTTTGTCAATCAAAAGTTTTTCATTTACCCTGTCGGTTCTCCAGGCACAGTAATCGTTGGCCTGCAGCCAGTTGACACCCACCACCGGATATTCATTGTAGGCAGGATGCCTGAAGTAGTATTGCACATAAGGTTCGTTGTAGGCCAGAGGCCTTCTCCATACCAGAGTATCGGGCAGGGCATTTTTATAAACATCGGGATACTGGGCAAAGACCCTGCTGATCCAGTATAGATATTCACGGTAGTCAACATTTCTAACTTCTGTTTCGTCCATATAGAACGAACTGACAGTAACCCTGCGGGGAACATTGTTCCAGTCGAACATAACATCCTGTTCAACACGTCCCATGGTGAATGAACCACCTTCAATGAACACCAGGCCAGGCCCTGTTGTCTGTTCATATTTGGTTACAACTTCAAAACCACCGTTCTTGGGATCATTATAAGCCCATCCTGTTTTTGATGATTCCTTGCCGGATTGGGTGATATCTCCACCGCCTTTACAGGAGGACAAAACAAATATTCCTGCCACTAAAACAGCTAAAAAAACTGCCTTGATTTTCATAGGAGTTTTGATTTGATTCAGATTCAAATATACACAAAATAATTTTTGATGTACAAACATAACTAAATTTTGGGACATTTTATTGCACGTATAGTTTTTCTTTTCTTTATCTGGTCAACTTTTAATGAACAGGTAACCTCCCAGGAACCTTTCCCCGGTAGCCGGGATGCTGACAAAGCGTCGGCATCATATGATATGGCTACCTGGAGTCTTCCTGCAGTGATTCCTGCCAGAACAACCATGGTTACCCAGCTGAAGCTGGTATTGCTTCGTGCCCAGATGCCGGCATACAGAGGTTTAACCGAAAGATAACTACCTGTCTGGATCAGCGTAAGATCACCCTGGTGCCAGAAAGTAATATTGGGTGAAATGCTGAGAGGCTGCATGCTCAGGAGGCTACGGGCAATTTCGAAGTTGTATCCGGCATGGGCTGTAATCCGCAGCGGAATCCGGTATCCGCCTGCCAGCAAAGGACGGGTCAGATGGTGAGCGGAGGCGCCGAAGTACAGGGATCGGTAAACCCCTGCAAAGCCTGTTGCGAAATCAGGAACTATTTTGCTGGGTGGCAGGCCGGTCTCGTTTCCGGGAAGGGTTGTCAGGGTGGCGGGGTCAATCTGATCGGGGAACAGAAGATTTGACAGAGTGTATCCGCTTTGAATTGCTCCGGCCTGTATGGCAAAACCTGCTGAAAGGGCAGAAGAAATGACCGCTTCATAGCTATAGATGCATTCTGCCCGCGTTACCGAAAACAGTCCTGCATAGTCTTCGCGAACTACTGTAAAACCTGCCGCTCCGTGAATCCTCTCCACAGGAAGACTGGCGGAAATACCGTAATACCGGAAAGGATTTGTAAGCTGAAGCCACTGGCTCCGGTGAAAAACAGATACCGATCCATATCCCCGGGCTCCTGCAAAAGCCGGATTCAGAACCAGCAACTGTTCATACGGCTGTGAATAAACAGCGTCCTGCGCTGAAACCGAAACATCCACTATTTGCATACAGCACAATACAAAGCACAATCGGCGTAGAACAACTCCTGAAAATTTCACTAAGTTTACACCCGACAACATTGGCTTGTTGCAATAAATATACGAAGATAACGTTTAATGGTTACACTTTCTTGCCTGTTGATTTTCCAATGAAGATATTTTTACAGCATACCAAACGGAAGTTTTTGTTTGTTTTTTTTCCCGGCTTGTTCTTTTCGCAGGAAATATTCTCACAGCAAGTGTTTTACCGCAGTCTGCATTGGCACGAACCACAACAGGTAATGGTTGACAGTATCCTCAGGAAGGTGCCATCATTCGAAGGGGCTGTATACCCCGATAGTTTGTTTGCTCTACCTGTTTTCCAGGAAGTTTTTCCAGGCATGGCAGGGATGCGGATTACCATTCTGCCCGATGCGGTGTTTGAACCAGTGCCTGACGCAGAAAGGCAGTTTATGGGAGTTCTTCCGGATACCTTTAATTATGCCGTTTTGTTATCAACTGAACGAAAAAAACCGGTGACTGTTTTGCGGATTTTACCCTTCAGAAAAAATCCTGATACGGGAATTCCCGAGAGGCTTGTTTCATTCAGAATCTACAGTTTCCCATCTGAACAACCGGCTGAGCGGACCCGGAAAAGTGCAGGAATATGGAGCAGTGCATCGCTGCTGGCCAGCGGAAAATGGTACCGGATTAAGGTTGCCGAAAACGGTCTTTATAAACTTACCTATGCACAATTGCAGGAACTTGGATTTACCGATCCTTCCAAAGTAAGGTTGTTCGGGTACGGGAGCGGGATGCTTCCGGAGGTTCCAGGAAAAAGGACGCTGGATGATATGGCCGAAGTTCCGGTATTTTTCAACAAAGGATCTGACGGGATTTTTGGGACCGGGGACTATCTTTTGTTTTATGCAGAAGGACCGGCAAAGAGGTATTATAACGAATCGCAATCGATGTTTCGCCACATTGTACATGGTTTCAGCAATTATGCATGGTATTTTCTTTCCGATGTCTCCGGTCAGAGGAAGGAAATGGAAGAGTATGATCCTGGTCAGGTCAGCGCGGTGCGAAGCATTTCTACTTTTCCGGAACATGTGTGGCATGAGAATGAGGTGGTCAATCTGATCCGTTCAGGTTCTCAGTGGTTGGGAGAAGCATTTGATGTCAATTCGTCGCGCAGTTTCAGTTTTAGTGTGCCCGATATGAATCCTTCAGCTCCGGTAAAGGTTGCTGTGGCGGCAGCAGGTCGTTACAGCAGCAATACCTCGCTTTCGGTTCAGGTTAACAATGTTTCCGCGGGTAATATTAGTTTTTCCCCTGTGAGTTTATCGAGTTCAACCGGCAACTATGCGTCGTACGGGCAGGCAATTTATACAGTTTCTGTAACGGGGTCCCCGGTTACGGTTACCCTGCAGTATAACCGGCCTGATCCTTCGGCAATAGCATGGCTTGATTATATCGATATCACCGCTGAACGAATCCTTCGCTTGGCCGGTAATTATTTGCCTTTCCGTTCGGTACCACAGACTTCCGCCGGTGAGCTGGCTGAATATGTGTTGCAGAATGCCACAGAGGATATTCAGGTATGGGAAGTTTCTGATATACATCGGATACGGAAGATGAAAGTTACGGTTGCAGGCTCGGTGCTTCGGTTTAAATTTCCGGCCGATTCGGTGAGAGAGTTTATTGCCTTCCGACCTTCCGGAGATTTTTCTTCGCCGGTTATCCAGGGAGAAGATGTTGGTCTGGTTGCCAATCAGAATATTCATGGGGCTGGACCGGCCGATATGATCATTATTACCCATCCTTCCTTTGTTACCCAGGCCGAGGAACTTGCCCGCATGCGGCGGGAAAATGACGGACTGCGGGTTCATGTGTTCACAACCCAACAAGTCTATAATGAGTTTTCATCAGGTACACCCGATGTCTCGGCTATCAGGGATGCAGTAAAAATGTTCTACGACAGGGCATTGTCGGAAGAGGATTTACCGCGGTATCTGTTGCTTTTTGGTGATGGGTCCTTTGACAACCGGAATCAGAAACCGGAGAACCCAAACTACATCCTTACCTACCAGTCTTCCAATTCGCTTACGCAGACGGCTTCCTATGTAAGTGATGATTTTTTCGGAATCCTTGATGACGGAGAACTTTTAACCACGGGAATGCTGGATGTCGGGGTGGGCAGGTTGCCGGTAAAATCAGCGGAAGAAGCTGATATTGTGCTGGAGAAATTGAAAAATTACCGGAATATGGCGATGCATGGCGACTGGAACAATCTGATTACAATGATCGGGGATGATGAGGACAATGGTACGCACATGTATCAGAGTGATCTGCTGGCAACCTATCTTGAGCAAAATTATCCGGAATACACGATTGAAAAAATCTACCTGGACGCCTACCGACAGGTTTCCTCTTCTACCGGCACAACCTATCCGGATGTAAACAAGGCAATTACCTTGCGGATGAAAAAGGGGGCACTCATAATCAATTATGTAGGTCATGGCAACGAAAATGGTCTGGCGCATGAAAGGATAGTTCAGACTGATGATATCCGAACCTGGGAGAACACGGGTAAATACCCGCTTTTTGTAACTGCTACCTGCGAATTCAGCCGGTTTGATGATGTGAAAATCAGCGGAAGCAGATACAGTGATGCAACTTCAGCCGGGGAACACGTTCTTTTGTGCAGGGGCGGGGGAGGGATTGCCTTACTGAGTACCAGCCGGCTGGTATATTCGGGTCCTAATTTTGTTCTGAACGAAAATTTCTATAAGCAGATTTTCAGAAGGAATGCGGATGATACCCCGCTGAGGCTGGGAGATGTTATACGGTTTACCAAAAACAGTTCGGGTACAGGTACAAACAAGCTGAATTTTGTTCTGCTGGGTGATCCTTCCTTAGTTCTTGCCTATCCGCAGTGGAAAATCGTGGTTGATTCGCTGAACGGAATTCCAGTACAGGAATTTACCGATACGGTTAAAGCTTTAGGCAGCATGCATGTATCGGGTCATATTGAGGATGCTGCCGGTAATTTTGTTCCGGATTTCAGAGGAACTCTTGTAGCAGCTTTGTTTGACAAGACGGTTGTCATCACAACCCTCAACAATGACGGGGAAGGGAGTTTTCAGTATTCCACCTACAACAGCATTTTGTTCAAGGGGCAGGCAGGGGTTATGGAAGGAAAATTCCGGTTCTCTCTTTTTGTGCCCAAGGATATCAATTACCTGCCGGGAAAAGGAAAGATAAGCCTGTATGCAAAGTCTGAGGCAATGCAGGCCAACGGGGTTTTTCAGGATATTATCGTAGGAGGGATATCTCCGCAGGCAAAGCCTGATGATGAGGGGCCTTCTATTCGCCTATTTATGAACGACACCCTTTTCCGGGACGGAGGAGTAACCTCCGAGAACCCGCTACTGATAGCCCTTTTGCAGGATGAACATGGAATCAATACCACCGGTAGCGGAATAGGTCATGATATTACCCTAATTCTTGACAACGAAGAGCGGTTTGTGCTGAATGATTTCTATGTGGCCGGGCTAAACGATTACCGGCAGGGACGGGTTGAATTTCCTCTTTCCGGTCTGGCTCCTGGTATGCATACCCTGCAGTTCAAAGCCTGGGACACCTACAACAATTCGGCGGAATCTATCCTTTCGTTTGAGGTGTTTCACTCAGATGCCCCCATGATCAGCAGGCTGTATACTTATCCTAATCCTTTCAGCGATTATACGTCAGTGGTTCTGGAGCACAATCAGGCTGGTAAAAACGGGGTATTGCAGCTTCAGATTTATTCCCTGACAGGTGAACTGGTTTATTCGTGGAAAGAACCGCTTAGTGCATCCGGCTTTGTAACTATTCCCCTAGTATGGACCGGAGTGAGCCCCTCGGGGCGAAAACTCCCGGGAGGTGTTTATCTTTATTCCGTAACCCTTACAAACGAGCAGGGCAGAGTAGTCAATAAAACAGGCAGAATGGTTGTTATCCGCTGATTTTTTTTACCGGTTGAGCAATAAATTTTATATTTGTCAGGTTTACTAAATGGGAAAGAATAAAATTGTTGATATGGTACATCCAAAAACTATAAAACCTCTTTTTCTGATCGTTGTGTTCATGGCGGTTCAGGCTGTTGTTCAGGCCCAAAGCACTATTCCCATCGGACAGTTGAACGGAAGCGAACCGAATACCATTGAAACAACGGTTCCTTTTCTGACCATAGCGCCTGATTCGCGGTCAGGTGCCATGGGCGATGCCGGTGCTGCCACATCTCCTGATATTAACTCCCAGCATTGGAATCCGGCAAAATATGCTTTTATAAGTGGAAACGGAGGTGTAGCCCTTTCCTATACTCCCTGGCTGAGGAATCTGGTGAACGATATTAACCTTGCCTACCTGATTGGATATTATCGCATTGATCGTCAGCAGGTTATAAGTGGTTCACTGCGTTATTTTTCCCTGGGGCAGATTGATTTTACCGACAACAACGGGAATTTCATCAAACCGTTCAATCCGAACGAATTTGCCATTGATGCAGGATACGCCCGTCTTTTTTCCGATAAAATTTCGGGAGCCATTGCATTCCGCTTTATACGGAGTGATCTGACCGGAAATATTTATGTGGAAGGCGTGGGAGGCGAAACGAAACCGGGTGTGGCTTTTGCTGCTGATATTGCAACGTATTATCACACCCCTGTTAAATTGAAGGATAAGGATGGAGAACTGGCTTTTGGCGTGGATATTTCCAATATAGGTACCAAAATATCCTATACGGATAACCAGCAAAAGAGCTTTATTCCCATAGACCTTCGCATAGGAGGCCGGCTCACGACAGAACTGGATGAATTCAATACCCTTTCTTTTGCCCTCGATCTGAACAAGTTGCTTGTACCGACAAGTCCCATTTACGATACAGTTACGGTTAACGGGAAACCGAAAATATTGTATGGTAAAGATCCCAACGTATCGGTTCCTCTTGGTATGCTTCAGTCGTTTTATGATGCTCCTGGCGGGTTCAAGGAAGAGATGCGGGAGATCATGGTTTCGGCGGGGGTTGAATACCTTTATCGGAACCAGTTTGCCGTGAGGGGAGGATACTTTTATGAGGACAAGACCAAAGGCAACCGGAAATACTTTACACTTGGTGTCGGGATGAAGCTGAACGTGTTTGGACTCGACTTTGCCTATCTGATACCGGCCTCAGGACGTCAGAATCCTCTGGCCAATACGGTCAGGTTTACCCTTTCCTTCCTGTTCGAGAAGCAGAAGAAGAGCAAATAGCTGATATTTCTGAAAACCTCCCTGTAAAGAAAATGCTGGGAACAAGCATCACAACAGACACATGCGGATAGGATTCGGATATGATATTCACCGTCTGAAGGAAGGAATTCCTTTGGTGCTGGGCGGTGTGAATATTCCTTCCGACAGGGGATGTGTGGCACATTCCGACGGGGATGTTCTCCTGCATGCCCTTATGGATGCCATGCTGGGTGGGGCAGGATTACGTGATATCGGATGGCACTTTCCCGACAGCTCGGATGAGTACAAAGGTATTGACAGCAGAAAGCTTCTTGTACGGGTAAACAATATTATTTCGGAAGCGGGTTTCCGGGTTGGTAATATTGATACCACCATCCTGCTGGAAAAGCCCAAAATCAAGGATCTTATTCCCCAAATGCAGCAGGTTTTATCCTCCCTGTTGGACATTGCCCCTGCCCGGATTGGAATTAAGGCCGGAACGAATGAAGGAGTTGGAGAAATAGGCCAGGGTCAGGCCATTGCCGCCTGGGCAGTAGTGCTCCTTGAAGAAAAATAAACAACACGGTATGGTTGCCGCGATGCAGGGAAGTACTCCTGAGCTTAGTGCGCTGGTTTTTCAACGAAAAGGTTGTTCAGTGTGTCATGCCTTGGAGCCAAAGCTGAAGGAAATTTTCAGCAGGTATCCGATGCTGCAGGTAACATGGATCGATGTTGAGGAAAATCCTGCTTTGACCGGCCAGTACCTGGTATTCACCGTTCCTGCCGTACTGCTTTTTTATGAAGAAAGGGAGCAGTTTCGCCTTGTACGCAATTTCGCCCTGTCGGAATTGGAAAAGAAAATCAGGAAGATTTTACAGTATTTCCAGACAGATGATATTATCGGGTAAAGATATTTTGCACCGTATTTATTTCACTTTGATCATCAACAGTATAGGTAAGAGATATCTGATCGAATCGTCCGTTCACACTTCCGGTTCCTGAGATGGTAAAACCATCTACGGTCTGTACCGGGATGCTCAGGTAATAACCCTGAATGAGAATGCGCACCTTTCGGGCTTGTCCGAGTTGATAAAAATTACTGACTTCAATTTCCTCGCCGGATGAAGAGGAAGATGCTATGGATACGGTGTAGGAAGAAGGGGGGAGTTTTTCGCTGGTTTCCCGGCATTGCCATGTTCCGGACAGTTCCAGAGCCGGATTGTCGGGATACGGCGTATCTGCCTCACAGGCAACGAAAAGTCCAATTAGTCCCATTGCTATGATCTGAGGCAGTTGTATGGTTTTCCTTTGGTTTGTTTTTCGATCCATGCTGGATTTTTTCATTGCAGGGTGGTTCATTTAAATATAAAAATTAGCCTTTGTCGAATATATCTCTCAGGGAGTTCCTTACCAGTTGGTCTTCTGCATGCCAGGGCAAAGTGACTTTCAAAAGGGGTGTCCGCTGGATTTCCCTTTCGATGGAGAGGCGTGCATGGGGATTTCCGGCCCAGCTGCGCCGGTTGATACCGTTATTTACATCCCAGAAAAGCATGCTGCGAAGTTGTTTGTCTGCCAAGGTACTTCCATCAAGTACCATACCAAATCCACCGTTGATGACTTCACCCCAGCCCACACCGCCTCCGTTGTGAAGTGAAACCCAGGTAGCACCACGGAAGGCATCCCCAATGACATTGTGCACTGCCATATCGGCTGTAAATTTTGATCCGTCGCGGATATCGGATGTTTCGCGGTAGGGGGAATCGGTGCCTGACACATCATGATGGTCTCGGCCAATCACAACCGGGGCTTTGAGGAGGCCTTCACGCACGGCCTTATTAAATGCGGCGGCGATGCGAATGCGCCCTGTGGCATCTGCATAGAGAATCCTGGCCTGGCTGCCTACTACCAGATTGTTTTTCCCGGCATTTTTGATCCAATTGAGGTTGTCAGTCAACTGTGTTTTAATTTCCGGAGGACTTTCCCTGTGCAGTTCTTCCAATACGCGGGCAGCAATTTTGTCGGTTGTTTCCAGATCGGTAGGATCGCAGGAAGTGCAGACCCAGCGGAAGGGACCGAATCCAAAATCAAAGTACAGGGGACCCATAATATCCTCTACGTAAGAAGGATACCGGAATGAGCCATCCTCTTTCAAAACCGTAGCGCCAGCCCTGGATGCCTCGAGGAGAAATGCATTTCCGTAATCCCAGAAGTACATGCCCCGGGAAGCCACCTGGTTGATGGCTTCGACCTGGCGCCGAAGGGATTCATGGACTTTAAGACGGAAAGTTTCCGGGTCGCCGGCCATCATTTTGTTCGCCTCATCAAAGCTGAGACCAACGGGATAATACCCTCCACCGTAAGGATTATGAAGGGAGGTCTGGTCCGAACCCAGCTCCACTTCGATATTCTGCGCGGCAATATACTCCCAGACGTCGACCACATTACCGAGGTAGGCAACCGACAAAGCCTCTTTCCTGTTTTTTGCCTGAATCGCCTGATGAACTGCCTTGCCGAGGTCGGTATATACTTTGTCCACCCATCCCTGGCGGTATCGTTTCTGAAGGGCCTTTTCATTCACTTCGGCAATCAGGCAAACGCCACCGGCAATGGTAGCAGCTTTGGGCTGTGCTCCCGACATACCTCCCAGTCCGGAGGTAACAAAAAGTTTTCCCCGGAGGTCGGATGCGGCATGGCCCGAAAATTTTCTTCCGGCGTTCAGGACGGTGATGGTGGTTCCATGCACTATTCCCTGTGGGCCGATGTACATATAGCTGCCGGCCGTCATCTGTCCGTACTGGGTAACTCCGAGGGCATTGTATTTATCGTATTCCGAAGCGGAAGAATAGTTGGGTACCATCATTCCATTGGTAACAACTACTCTGGGAGCTTCGGGATCCGACGGAAAAAGGCCTGCCGGATGGCCGGAATATACCACCAGAGTTTGTTCATCGGTCATGGTGGCCAGATATTGCATGGTAAGCAGGTACTGGGCCCAGTTCTGGAATACGGCTCCATTACCTCCGTAAGTGATAAGTTCGTGCGGATGCTGGGCTACCGCTTCATCAAGATTGTTGGAAATCATCAGCATAATGGCTGCAGCCTTTTTCGATCGGCAGGGGTATTCATCAATAGGGCGAGCTTTTATAGGATAGGAAGGCCGGAAACGGTACATATAGATATGCCCGTGGTTTTTAAGCTCTTCTGCAAACTCCCGGGCCAGCACGTCGTGAAATTCCGGCCTGAAGTACCGGAGGGCATTCCTTACGGCGAGCACCTTTTCTTCAAAGGAAAGCAGATCCTTGCGTTTTGGTGCATGGTTTACCGATGGATCCCAAACCGGTGCCGGAGGTAATTCGTTGGGAATACCCTGAAGTATGGCCTGCTGGAAATCGCTCATAGGGATATTTTTTTTACAAAGTTACCACTTTTGAAGAATGCCGGAAGAAGGTTTTTGCAAAAGGTTTACTGGAATAAAAATCCCGCCAGAATGTTTATCTTTGGGTAATAAAGATTTCAAGTATGCATAGAAAACATTTCCTTTGGTTATTGGCAGGCGTGGTTCTGCCCTTTATGTTGTCGTCGTGCGGATACAACAAGATGGTTACCCTTGACGAACAGGTTAAATCGCAATGGGCTCAGGTTCAGAATGCCTATCAGCGGCGGGCCGACCTGATACCCAATCTGGTCAACACCGTAAAAGGTGCGGCAAATTTTGAACAGCAGACTCTCACCCAGGTTATTGAAGCCCGTGCAAAAGCTACTTCGGTCAATATTTCGGCCGACCAATTGACGGCCGAAAACTTCCAGAAGTTTCAGGCTGCCCAGGATAATCTGAGTTCTGCTCTTTCCCGACTGATGGTAGTTGTTGAACAATATCCTACCCTGAAAGCCAATCAGAATTTCCTTGACCTTCAGGCCCAGCTGGAAGGAACGGAAAACCGGATTGCAGTGGAACGAAAAAAATTCAATGAGGTTACCCAGCAGTATAATTCCACCATTCGAAAGTGGCAATTTATTCTAACGGCCAAGATGTTTGGTTTTAAGGAAAAGGAATATTTCAAGGCCACAGAGGGAGCAGAAAAACCACCTGTTGTCCAATTCTGAATATGAAACCAGACGAATATTTTACCCCTGAGGAAAAGCAGAAAATACTTGCTGCCATTGCTCAGGCTGAAAAGGAAACTTCGGGAGAAATCAGGGTGCATATTGAAAAGGATTGCAAGACCGATGTTCTCGACAGAGCTGCTTATCTTTTTGCCATGCTGGGAATGCACAAGACCCGATTACGGAACGGAGTTCTGATTTATGTGGCACTGGAAGACCGGAAGTTTGCCATTTTGGGCGATGCCGGAATTAATGCAAAGGTTCCAACGGGTTTCTGGGATCATGTTAGCGAAGTAATGGTCTCCTTTTTCCGCGAGGGCAAGCTGGCCGAAGGACTTTCTGAAGGAATCAGGCTGGCCGGTGAACAACTCAAACAATACTTCCCATGGCAGGAAGGGGATGATAACGAATTGGCAGATGATATTTCATACGGGGAGGAAACCGAAAAATGAAAAAAAGATTCATTTTCTTCACTTTGTTCCTATTTCTTGGAGGCCTCATGTATGCTCAGGAAGACGTTTTTCCTCCGCGTCCTGATCCTCCGAGGGCTGTCAATGATTATACCGGGTTTCTTTCTCAGCAGGATGCCCAGAAACTGGAGCAAAAGCTCAATGATTTCACAGCCAAGACTTCAACAGCCATCGTTATTGCCATTGTGCCCGATTTGTACGGGTACGATCCGTCGGATTATGCCTTCCGTCTGGCCGAAAAGTGGGGTGTGGGCCAGAAGGGGAAAAACAATGGAATTTTGGTACTGGTGAAACCCAAAACGGAACGTTCAAAGGGTGAAGTTTTCATTGCCGTAGGTTACGGCCTGGAGGGGGTTGTGCCGGATGTAGTTGCCTCACGGATTGTTCGTAATGAGATTATTCCGCGTTTTCAGCAGGGGGATTATGCGGGTGGGCTGGAAGCAGCTGTTAATATTCTGATCGGTTTAACCGGTAAGGAATTCACGGCTGATGAATACATGAGCAGGAAAGGTAATACCACCGGAGGTGTTATCGCTGTGGTTCTTTTGGTGCTTGTCATCGTATTGATTTCGGCCATGACCAATGCCCGCCGTTCGCGGCATTATTCGGTTGGTAAAACCGGCGTCCCCTGGTGGGTATGGCTGATGATGGCCAATAGCGGAAGCAAATCGCACAGGGGAAGTTGGGGGAACTTCAGTTCGGGTTCCGGTATGTTTGGTGGAGGGGGAGGTGGCGGTTTCGGCGGCTTTGGAGGCGGAAGCTTCGGTGGTGGTGGTGCCGGCGGATCATGGTAAATATACATGCGTTTTAGTTTATTTTTCTTTTTATTGATTCCCTTTACAGGATGGTCGCAGAAGGATTCATCCGTTCTGCGTTTGCTCTTTGTTGGGGATATTATGGGGCACAGCCCTCAGATCGAATCGGCGTGGAACCGTGACTCAGGAAAATATATCTACGATTCCTGTTTTTTCTTTTTAAGGCCGATCATTGAATCAGCAGATGTAGCTATCGGAAATCTTGAACTAACCTTCGCCGGACCACCCTACACAGGTTACCCCAGATTCAGTAGTCCTGATGCCCTTGGCACGGCACTGAAAAATGCCGGCTTCGATATTTTGTGTACAGCTAATAACCATGCAGCCGACAGAGGATATGAGGGACTGGATCGAACACTGAATGTTCTCGACTCGTTGAAGTTTATTCATACAGGTACTTTCCGAAGCCAGGCAGAACGGGATTCAATGTATCCGCTTCTGTTTCAAACCAAAGGAATACGCTTGGTCCTGCTGAATTATTCCTATAGTACCAATGGAATGCCTTTCCCTTCACCAGGGATTGTTAATCTTATTGATACCGGCCTTATCAGGAAAGATATAGAGCGGGCAAAACAGCTGCATCCTGATCTGTTAATTGCTTTTATGCACTGGGGAGAAGAATACGAGCGGTTCCCGTCATCTGCCCAGAAACAGCTCGCATGGTTTCTTTTCAAACTTGGTGTGCACGCTATCATTGGAAGCCATCCCCATGTGGTACAGCCAATAGAACTTATTACCGATACTTTGGCAGGCATTTACCAGCGTCCTGTTGCCTGGTCGCTGGGGAATTTTATTTCTAACCAGCGTGACCGGTACCGGAACGGTGGTATCATGGCACTGCTGGAAGTAAGGAAAGATAGTGCATTCCATATTTCATTGCCTGAATGGATTCCGGTATATGTTTACCGTAAACCTCCGGGACAGGGGCAAAGATATTTTCTCCTGCCTCCTTCAATTGTTGCTGATACGACGGCAGCACTTCCTTTCGTTATTGAATCTGCTGAAAGGGAAAGGATGCTCCAGTTTTTTACTGATTGCCGGGACCATTTGCCGGAAATTCCGGAAGGCTGTTGCAGCCAGAAGGAGTCTGCAGAAGACATCTCCGGCCGGTAATTTTCCTCCCACTCTGATAACGTTCCATTCGTATAGGTCAGATATTCAGATGGCAGACAGAATAAGCAGAAAGCAAGGCGACTGAAAATCAACTGAGTGTTTCCGGATGAAAAGGCAGGTCGCTGAAGCGTTTCTTTTTTCGGATGAAGAAATCCCATACAATGCATCCCTGGTAAATGGAAGGATGGTGGATATTTCTGGCAGGCCGGGGAAGCTGTGCTCCCGAGGATCTGTATTTGCGCCGGATCTGATGGAAATCGAAATGAGCATTCATGATGGCTCTTACATTGGCAAAGTCACCCCGAAGAAGGTAGCGGACGGCAGAAATTCCGTCAAGAACCTTCCTGAAAAAGAGGATCCGGTTCGCTTCACCGGCCGGCAGATTTTTGTACAATAGCAAAAGGTTGTTCCGGAAGTTCAGGTAGGTTTTGTGCGGGTTTTCAACGGGGAGTGTACCCCCTCCCACATGATAAACTTCAGACGACGGAAGACAGAGTATCTGTAAGCCCCGGTTTTGTATTCGCCAGCAAAGATCGATTTCTTCCTGATGAGCAAAAAATGTTTCATCGAATCCTCCTGCTTTGAAAAAGACTTCACTGCGGATGACCATACAGGCCCCAGTAGCCCAGAAAATCTGTACCGGCGTGTCATATTGTCCCTGATCTTCTTCGATGACATCAAAAATTCTTCCCCGGCAAAAGGGATAACCCAGACGATCAATAAACCCTCCGGCAGCTCCAGCGTATTCAAACTGGTTCCTGTTATGCCAGGAGAGAATCTTTGGCATGCAGGCAGCTACATTCCTGTTCTGGTCCATCACATCCAGCAAAGGATCCAGCCAACCGGGGGGTGTTTCTACATCGGAATTAAGCAGAACAAAATAGCGGTAGTTTTCCAGTTCCTTGAAAGCTTTGTTGTACCCTTCGGCAAAACCAAAGTTACGGGGGAAGCTCAGAACTGTTACTTCCGGGAAGCTGGTGCGGAGAAATTCGGGGGAACCGTCGGTTGATCCGTTGTCGGCAACAATAATATCTGCCCTGCGGCTGGTATTTGCCAACACTAATGGAAGAAACCGGCCGAGAAAATGTTTCCCGTTCCAGTTCAGTATTACAACAGCAGTATCGGTTACCATGCGTTCCTGCAAGTTAAGTTTATTTCAGTCCGGAAGGATTTCTTCCGCTAAACGCTTGTGCTTCCACCGGCGGTGAGACCAGAGCCAGAGTTCGGGTTTTTCCCTGATGATTTCTTCCAGGAGACGAATATGCTTTCGGGTGATTTCATAAGGTTTGGTTTGGGCAGGTTCTTCTTCCAGTAGTATAAATTCTGCTTCATAATACCCTCTGGCTACCTTGTCAACTTTCATGAAGAAAACAGGAAAACCGGTTTTACGGGCTATTTTTTCAATACCCAGATAAAAGGGAGTTTCCTGGTGAAGAAAAATATCCCAGTAACCAATGCTCTTACGTAAAGGTCGCTGATCGACAATGAAATACGTAAGAGTTGGGATGTTCTTATCCCGAAAGAAATAAATTTTTCTAACAACTTCCTCCATGGGGCAGGCAATGGCGCCGGTCCGTTCACGGATTTTTACAAAGAGTCTGTCCATGAATGGATTGCGCAAGGGCTTGTAGATAGCCAATACCCTAAAGGGACTTATCGGGGGAAAGCTGGCAAACCATTCCCAGTTTGCGTAATGAGCGGTAGCCAGGAGAACGCTCTTTCCCTCCCTGGCATACCGGTTAATCAGCTCCGGATTCTTAAACCGGAAACGAAGGGCAAGCTCTTCTCTGGAGAATCCCATTTGTGCCACCGATTCAAGGAGGCTGTCGGCCAGATGGCGGTAAAATTTCCTTTCGATACTTTTCCGTTCCTTCTCTGATTTTTCAGGCAGGGCATTTTTGAGGTTGTTCCTGATTACCTTTTTACGGTAACCTGAAACAAGCATCAGAAAGTACAGTACGTCGGCAAAAAGATACTGCAAGCGAAGAGGCATCCAGGTAAATATTCTGAGTACCGGATAGAAAAACCAGAATATGATTGCCTGAAGGTACTTTTTCATGATGCTGCAATATATAAATCTTCTGGTAAGATGCGCTTTCCTGCTATGCGTTTTTGGAATATTTCCATCTGCGGTGAGACCAAAGCCAGAGAGAAGGTTCTCGGCGAATGGCTTGCTCGAGCATTTTAACATGCAATTCCGTAAGTCCATGTTGAGGTAAAGAGGAAGGATTTTCGGATAAAAGGGTAATGTGAACCTGATAGTATCCTCTCCTTATTTTTTCGGGACACATAAATACCACTGCCTGGTTCATTTTTACAGCGATTTTTTCAATCCCAAGATAAACAGGAGTATCCTGATTGAGAAATGTTGTCCGGTATTGAATCTCTTCCTTCACAGGCGACTGGTCGGAAATAAAACAGGAGAGAGTAAGATACTTTTGATCGGCATGTCTGGTAAGAACCCTTAGGATATTCCTCATGGGTACCACTTCTACTCCGAAGCGGGTGCGGAGCTGTTTCATGATTCTATCAAAAATTCTGCTATTGAGAGGCTTGTATACAGCGATGGTATGGTAAGGAGAGCGGATTCGGAGACCAGCCATCCATTCCCAGTTACCATAGTGGGCTGCAACAACGATGACGCTTTTGCCTTTATTGTAAAGGTCAAGAAGAATTTCCGGATTGGAATATTCGATGTGCCTGGCTAGTTCCTTGTCAGTGAAGTGAAGCATTTTGAGTGTTTCTACCAATACATCACAGAAATTTCGGTAAAAACTCCGGGCCAGAATGAGAATCTCTTTTTCAGTTTTTTCAGGAAATGCATTCCGGAGATTACGGAAAACAATCTTTTTGCGGTAACGGATTACATAAAAAACAACCGGATAGAGGCAATCGGAAAGCCAATAGAGTATCGGCAGCGGAAGATGTGCGAACAGTTTCAGAAAAAAGTACAAGGGATAATACCAGAAATTTACGGATTCTTCGTTTTTCATTCCCTGAGCATATCGGATATGACCGTACTGAATTCATCGAAAATACCAGCATTGGCTGCAATAATTTCCCGGCCGAAAATGTAGTTGTTCCCTTTCTTGAAATCGCAAACCCGGCCACCGGCTTCCGTAAGAATTTTGACGGCCGCGGCCACATCCCATGGGCTTAGACCGTATTCATAGAAACCGTCGAAACGTCCGCAGGCCAGATAGGCGATATCAATGGCCGCTGATCCGAGCCTTCTTACACCGTGTGAGTTGTTGAACAGGTATTCGAGCGTTTTCATGAAAGGGCTTACCCTTTCATAGTCAGTATAAGGAAATCCTGTTGCTATCAGGGCGTCTTTCAGGTGGGAAGTAGCACTTACATGAATTTCTTTACCGTTATACCAGGCTTTCCCTTTGTCCCATGCCCAGAAACATTCATCGGAGGTGATTTCATGAACAACTCCCAGGAGTACATTGTTTCCTTCCATGAGGGCTATGCTGATGGCATAAGGTGGGAGTCCATGAATGAAATTCGTTGTTCCGTCAAGAGGGTCGATTACCCAGGTGTACTGGCGGTTAGTGTCATGACGGGTCCCTTCTTCAGCAATAAAACCAGCTTCCGGCAAAATTTTACTGAGTCCGGCTATCAGCCGTTCCTCCGATCCTTTATCAACATGGGTCACAAAATTATGGAGGCTTTTCGAAACAATCGTATCAGAGGCCACCTTCGGAGCTTCCCTGCGGATGAATTCCGCTGTTTCAGCCGACAATTCCCTTACTTCGGCACACAATTTTTCCAGATTCATAACAGTTATTAAAATGAAAGGCAAATTTAGGTGAGAAAGACGGAAATAAAAAAAAAGAAATACTGCCGACCTGTTTTTCATTGCCATGCAATGATGTGCGCGTCTTGCTGCATGGTTGAGCGGGGCGTCTTTTCAGGAAGGTTTTTTTCCCAGCACATTGCCGGATGGGTTGATTTTCACCAGACTGACGGGAGTTTCCCTGTTGATCATGGTGGCATCATAGGGCATTTCAACCCGGATATAGTTATCGGTAAACCCTGACATAAGGCCGTTTTTTCTTGCCGATTCAAAAAGGACTCTGCGAACAGTTCCGAGGTGGGTATTGTAGAATGCCCGACGTTTTTCTTCGGAAAGGCTGATGAGCTTGCGGGTACGTTCTTCCCTCAGATTATGGGGCACTTTGCCGGGCAGGGAAGCGGCCGGAGTATTGTCCCTTTCGGAATAGGTGAATGCATGAAGATAGCTAAGGGGAAGGTTTTTCAGAAATGTATAGGTTTGACTGAAATGTTCTTCCGTTTCTCCGGGAAAACCGGAAATGACATCAGCTCCGATGCATGCATGCGGCATATGTTCCAGAATTTTCTGTACCCTGCTGGCAAATACTTCCCGTTTGTAACGTCTGCGCATGGCTGCCAGCAAGGTATCGCAACCCGACTGAAGAGGAATGTGAAAGTGGGGAACAAAATGATTTGAGTTGGCAATAAAATCAATGATTTCGTCGGTCAGCAGGTTGGGTTCAATGCTCGATATTCTGAACCGGACTTGTGTTTCCGTTTTGTCCAGTTCCCTGATTAGATCAAAGAATGTTTCCCCTGTGCTTTTGCCGAAATCACCAATATTGACTCCCGTAAGTACTATCTCCCTGATGCCGTGCCGCGTCAGTTCATTTACCTGCTGAACGATTTCGGATATCGGTTCATTCCGGCTCCGGCCTCTGGCGAGGGGAACGGTACAGTATGAACATTTGTAGTCACAACCATCCTGGATTTTAAGGAATGCCCTTGTTCGGTCGCTGACAGAGCTAGCCGGCAGGAATTCATTTACCTGCTCAATGGTACAGGTTTGAATAATATTCTGCCGACCGGTTTCAAATTCTTGCAGGTAATGAAGAATATCAAATTTTTCCTTCGTTCCGAGAACAATGTCCACCTTACCGGATTCAGCCAGTTCCTTTGATCTGAGCTGGGCATAACAGCCGACAACAGCTACGATGGCTCCGGGTTTGTTCCGAAGGGCTTTATTAATAAGATTTCTGCATTTTTTATCGGCAGCCTGGGTGACGGTGCAGGTATTGATAACGTAAATATCGGCTTTCTGACTGAAGGGGGTTCGCTGGTATCCCTCATCAGCAAATTTGCGGGCAATGGCTGAGGTTTCGGCATAATTGAGTTTACAGCCGAGGGTGGCAAAGGCAACCTTTCTGGGTGTGGGCATATTCAATATTTCAGAAGCTCGCAAAGATACAAAATGCGATTTAAAGCATCATGCCCTGCTGAGGCGCGAAATTGTGGCCTTTTCAAGGGACGGTGCCGGTTTGCGGTCAACCGGGATGTTTTGCAATTGCTGGTAGAGATCGTATATTACAATCTGAGCCCGCACGGGAGGATGGGTGTGGGGCCGGTAAGGATTATTCTGCAGATCGTTGATAATGCGGGCTTTTACATTATCGCTCCACTGAATTTCAAATATTTTTCTCAACTGTTCTTTCAGTTCAGGAGAAAAAACAGGAGAGGCCACCTCGATTCGATGATCCAGATTTCGGGTCATCCAGTCGGCTGAGGAAAGATAACACAATTCCTCACCCCCGTTGCAGAAAAAGAAAAACCGGGCATGTTCAAGGTATTTATCGACTATACTGATGGCGTCAATCGGCTTTCCGGATTCATGGCCGGTATAAATGGAACAAATACCGCGGACTATCAGCCGAATTTTCACACCAGCCTCCTGTGCCTGCATAAGCTTATTCACCATGCCGCGATCAACAAGGTGGTTGATTTTTATGTCAATATACGCTTCTTTGCGCGCCCTGGCGTTTTTGATTTCATTATCGATGAGCCGGACGATACGTTGACGCATCGAAAGGGGAGAGACGAGAAGGTAACGGAAAGTATAATTGAGATAGGGTTCATTGAAAATACTGAAAACCCGCTCAACTTCCGATGTAATGCGTTTATCAGAGGTAAAAAGAAGCAGGTCGGTGTAAACAGCGGCGTTCCCTTCATGGAAATTTCCTGTCCCTACGCATGCATATTGAACGTTCTGTCTGTTTTCCCTTCGGGTGATCAGCACAAGTTTTGCATGAACCTTCAGCCCCTTAATGCCGAAAATTACGTTCACTCCGGCTTCTTCCAGTTTGCGGGCATAATAAATATTGTTTTTTTCATCAAAGCGGGCCTGAAGTTCAAGAATCGCTGTAACATCCTTCCCATTGCGGGCAGCATTCAGCAGGGCCTGAATCACTTTGGAGTTCTGACCTACCCGGTAAAGGGTGATTTTGATTGATGTTACATCAGGGTCAATGGCTGCTTCGCGGAGCAGGTTAATAAAGTGCGGGAATTTCTGATAGGGACAATGAAGGAGGAAATCCTGCTGTTTCATGATCTCAAGGATGCTTCCGGGGGTGCGCATCAAAGGATGTTCGGCCGGAGGGGCCGGAGGATAAAGAAGGTGGGTTTTTCCGAGGTCGGGGAAGTTCATGAAATCTTTGAAGTTGTGGTACCGGCCGCCGGGAATGAGGTTGTCGTCCACATCCAGTCCCATGCGTTGGATGAGGTAATTGAACATCTCGGGCGGCATGGAAGCATCGTACACAAAGCGTACAGGCTGTCCTGACTTGCGGTTCGACAACCCCTGCGCTATTTTTTCAAGAAAGCTTTGCGAGAGGTCGTTGTCGTAATCGAGTTCCGCATCGCGGGTAAGCTTAATGGTGTATGCTTCAAAGGTATCGTATGGAAAAATGGCAAACACGTCACCGAGACAAAAGCGGATGACATCGTCGAGAAGGATGATGTAAGTGCGGTCCTGTTCTTTGGGAAGAACCAGGAAACGGCTTATGACCGCTGTAGGAAGCTCTATCAGTGCATACTCGGGCGGTAATTTCTTTCCGGAATGGCTCAGACGTACGGCAAGATAGATGGATTTGTCTCTGAGAGCCGGGAATTCCGTTACATTGAACAACATGACGGGTGATAGCGCCGGTAGAACCTTGTCTTCAAAGTAAGTGCGGACATATCTGGCCTGCTCTTCATTCAGCCCTTTTTCGTTGATCAGATAGATATTCTCCTTTTCCAGTTCTTTTAAAATCTGTCTGAAGGTACTTTCAAACTCGCTCTGGAGTTCAATCACTTTTTTCTGAATCTGTGCCAACACTTTCCGTGGTCTTTCCCCTTCAACGGTCTGGTTTTTTTCCTGTATATCAATCATTCTTTTGATGGTGGCCACACGTACTTTAAAGAATTCGTCGAGGTTATTGGAAAATATACCAAGGAACCGGATCCGTTCCAGAAGAGGCACATTCGGATCGGCGGCTTCCTGCAAAACCCTGTGGTTAAACGCAAGCCAGCTGATTTCGCGGTTAAAGATTTTTCTTGCCATGAGGGAAGTGTTTTCCGGAGGTATGTGTCAGCTAAAGAACTAACAGTAACAAGTTTGCAAGTTATTCAAAATGACAATCAGAAACAAATTTTTTTCTAAGGTACCGTGCTAACAATCTTTGTTTCAGGGAAGTGTACGGATCGGTAGGGATTTATCCGTTCAGGATTGCCGCTTGGGGAAATCGAAAAATTCAGAAACCACGTTGCTACGGTTTATTTCGAGCCAGTCGGGGGTATTGAAATGAAGGGAAACGATTCCGGCTGTGGGAAGATTGTCAATTTTGTGCTGCAGGAAGCGGTTGGCGAGATCGGTGAAGGCAGGATTATGGCCAAAAATCATGAGCCGTTTTACCCGGGGAGGCACGGAATGGATCATTCCGAGAATTTCATCATCCGTGCCGTTATAAATCAAGTCATTGATGGTAATCTGTTCAAAAGGAACGCGGAGGATCCGGACAAAAATAAGGCAGGTATGAACAGCTCTGGCAGCAGGGCTTGTAATAATGAGGTCGGGTGTATGATAATTTGCCAGAAACCGCTGCGCCATCTGGTGGGCATTTTCAATACCCCGTTCGGTAAGCGGACGATCAATGTCCGCAATGTGGGGATAATCCCAGGAGGATTTTCCATGCCTCACAATGTGCAATTCGAGCAGATTGCTTTCCATAGTCTGATGAACCAGATTTTAATGCGGAGCAAAGCTATGGAATATTTCCTGTTTATCAAAGCAGGTTACTGGCAAGTTCGGCCAGATAACTGCGTTCACCTTTTACAAGGTTTACGTGGGCAAACAATTCCTGCCCGCGCATCTTATCGGCCAGATAACTTAACCCGTTCGACATACTGTCGAGGTAGGGAGAGTCGATTTGCTGAATATCGCCTGTGAAGACCATCTTGGTACCTTCGCCGGCTCGGGTAATAATGGTTTTTACTTCGTGAGGGGTAAGATTCTGTGCTTCATCAACAATGAAAAAGACGTTTGAAAGGCTTCTGCCCCTTATGTAAGCAAGTGGAGTAATGACCAGTTTTTCGTCCTTAAGCATTTCCTCTATTTTAATGTATTCTTTGCTTTGAGACTTGAATTTGTGTTTGATAACGGCCAGGTTGTCGAACAATGGTTGCATGTAGGGAGCGATTTTTTCGTTGATGTCGCCCGGGAGGTAGCCGAGGTCACGGTTTCCAAGAGGTACGATGGGTCGTGCAAGGAAAATTTGTTCAAATTTCCGTTCCTGATGTAAAGCAGCGGCAAGGGCAAGCAAGGTTTTCCCGGTGCCGGCCTTCCCTGTAAGGCCAACCAGTTGTACCTCGTCACGAAGCAAAGCATCAAGCGAAAAGGCCTGTTCCGCATTCCTTGGTTCGATACCATAGGCACGGTTCTTTTCAACCCTTCCAATGGTTTTAGAATAAGGGTCGTAATGCGCCAGCACACTATGGCTGTTGTTTTTCAGAATAAAATACTGGTGAGCAACCGGTGGTTCCCTGAATTTGAATTCAGCAACCGGTATTCCCTGCGGTTCATTGTAAAGCCGGGTAATTAGATCGTGGTTGAAATTGCTGATAACCTGAATGTTCTTCTGCATGATTTCCAGGTCTACGACCTTGTCGCTCTTATAGTCCTCGGCCATGATACCCAGCGACTTGGCTTTCATCCGCAGGTTGATGTCTTTAGTGACCAGAATTACCGCCCTGTCGCTGTGTTTAGTGTGCAGGTATTCCGTTATGGCAAGAATCCTGTGATCAGGCGTTTCCTCAGGGAAAGATCCTTTCAGCCTGGCCGAAAAGGGCTTTCCTGTTTCTATGCTGAGCTTGCCTTTTCCCTTTCCAAGAGGAATTCCTCCGTTAAAGAGTTTGTCCCCCGAAAGTTTGTCGAGTTCTCTGGTAAATTCCCGGGCATTGTAGTTGATCATGTCGTTGCCCTTCTTCATTTTATCAAGCTCTTCCAGCACGACGATGGGAAGAACTACGTCATTTTCTTCAAAATTGTAGATGGAGGTGTAATCATGCAGGAGCACATTGGTGTCGATCACAAAAATCTTCCGAGATTTCTTTCCCATACAATACGTTTTTTGTTATTGAAATGAGGTTACCAAATAATTCAATAAATTCGCGCCTGTTTTTGTTCAATTATACTGAATAAAAGCAAGCAGGTTAAAAAATTTATGAACATCCTCGACGTTATTATCAACCGCAGAAGCATCAGGAAGTATACGGAGCAGGAAATTTCCCGCGAAACATTGATGCAACTCATCAAGGCCGGAATGTATGCTCCTTCGGCAGTGAACAAGCAGCCATGGCATTTTATACTGGTAACCGATAAAAAGCTGCTGAACAAAATTGCCGATGTGCACCCATACGGATCTATGCTGCGACAGGCTGCTGCAGCCATTGTTGTGCTGGGGGATATAACGCTGGCCCATACACCTGATTACGTGCCGGTGGATTGTGCTGCGGCCACTGAGAATATTTTGCTGGCTGCGCACGGACTTGGTCTGGGAGCGGTATGGGTGGGTATTCATCCCCGGGAAGAAAGAAAAAAGGCACTAAAGGAATTATTCAGACTGCCTGATCACATACAGCCATTCTCGGTTATTTCTCTTGGTTATCCTGCTGAAAAAGTTCCCGTTCCCAACCGTTTCCGGCCAGACCGTATTCACGAAAACGGCTGGTAGAATCCATGCATAATGAAGTACAAAGAGGCGATAGATTTTTTGTACAGCCGTTTACCGGCATTCCACAGGGTCGGGAAACCTGCGTATAAGGAAGGTCTTGGGAACATCGTTCTGCTCGACGAACACCTGCACCATCCCCATCGTTTGTTCAGGAGCATTCATATAGCCGGAACCAATGGGAAAGGTTCGGTTGCCCATATGCTGGCTTCCGTCATGCAGGAAGCAGGCTTCAGAACAGGGCTCTATACCTCACCCCATCTGATTGATTTCAGGGAAAGAATAAAGGTGGACGGACAAATGATTCCGGAAGAGGAGGTGATTCGGTTTATAGAACAGAATACGGAACTGATTGAAACGGTAAAACCTTCCTTTTTTGAACTGACAGTGGCCATGGCATTTGGTTTTTTTGCCCGTTCGGGGGTGGAGGTAGCGGTTGTTGAAGTGGGACTGGGCGGAAGGCTTGATTCTACCAATATTATTAACCCCGAGCTTTCGGTAATTACCAATATTAGCATGGATCATACCGACCTGCTCGGAAATACCCTGCAGGCCATTGCAGCCGAAAAGGCCGGAATTATCAAAAAAGGCATTCCTGTTGTTATCAGTGAGGAACAGGAAGAAGTCCGGCAGGTTTTTGAAAACAAGGCAAAAGAATGTGGTAGCAAACTGGTTTATGCCAGCAGATTTTGGCAGGTTTTGAAAAGAGAATCCAACGGAAACGGGATACAAACCTTATACATGACCGGTCCTGACGGCAGGGAGGTGAAAGTGGAAAGCGATTTGCTGGGGATGTACCAGAAGAAGAATATTCCGGCAGTTATTACGGCCTGTGCTGTACTGAACGAAAGTGGCTGGTTCCGTGCAAGTTGGGATGAAATATCAGTTGGAATTAGAAATACAGTTAAAAACACTGGCTTGCAGGGGCGGTGGCAGGTTCTGGGAAAAAATCCGCTGATTGTTTGCGATACCGGACACAATGAAGGTGGTTTACGCGAGGTGGTTGCACAGATTGAGCAGACGCCTCATAGAAAGCTGCATTTTGTTTACGGCACGGTAAGTGACAAGCCTCTTGACAGGGTGCTGGGAATACTGCCCCGTAAGGCAGAATATTACTTTACCAGAGCCAATATCCAGAGGGCGCTGAACGAGAGAGAACTTGCCAGGATGGCTGCTTCAGCCGGACTTAAAGGCAGTTCTTTTCCCGGTGTTCCCGAAGCGTTCCAGGCTGCAATGAGCAAGGCACAAAAAGAAGATCTTGTTCTTGTAGGTGGAAGTACTTTTGTGGTGGCAGATTTGCTCAGTACATTGAAATATCCAGGGGATGAGAACATTTAATTTTTCACATTAAAAATACTAAAACGGGATATCTTTCGTTTAAATTTTGTAAAAACCACCGTGCCACTTTCTATTCTCTTCATTAGGTTTTAGTTAATAATTAGGTTGGTTGACAAATATTTACATCTTATGTTGGGCGCGGTGGTTTTCTTATTAAGAAAACTGCACCCTTCATATTGAAATTTGTGCAGAGTTGAATTTCGCTTCTGCGGTTAGGAAATACAACTTTGTTTTTACAAGCTGCTATTTGGCTTTTAAATAGGTTGCTGAGAAAGAGGCAAAAATGATTTACTTTTTATATACCGGCTGCACCCACGTTTCAGCAGGCTTGTATTTGCTGTCGAGGGCCCATAAAATACCCCGTTTCATGATTTCCAGAGCCTGCGGGACGTTAAAATCAACCGCCTGATGCCCAAGCGAGGAATAGAATACCCTTCCTTTTCCGTAATATTTTTTCCAGGCAACGGGTACAACGCAGCCTTTAATCCATGAAGCATATTGGTCGCCGAAAGTGGTTGTGGCAAGAACCTTTATATTCGGATCAACATGCATGTAGTATTGTTCCGAATGCATTTTAAAATCGGTAAGTCCGGCCGTGACCGGATCGTTTTTGTCGGAAATATGTACCTCATAATCAATTACTCCTCCGGGATGGGCAACCCACTGTCCGCCTACCATAAACTGGTATTCGGTATTTTGCCGGAACGAGTCGCCCAGGCCGCCATGCCAGCCAGCCAGCCCCGTTCCATTTTTCACTGCCTCGAGCAGGCCTTTTTCCTGCTCGGAGGAAATCTGTCCCATTGTCCACACCTGGATGATAAGATCGATCGAATTCATCAGGACTTTGTCGGTATAAACATCAAGGGACTCTGACACGATGACGTCGTGGCCCAGGCTTTTCAGCCAGTCAATGAAAATGCCGGCACATTCCTTGGGCTGATGCCCCTCCCAGCCGCCGTAAACGACCAGGATACGCCGCTTTCCGGACGGCTGTGAATGCAGGGGAACTGCAAGAATCAAAACGGCCGACAGCGTCAGCAAAATTCTGGCCAGGGTGTTTGTAAGGGAAAAAACAGGCAGCGATCGCATGACATATAGTTTTAATGAGTGAATTTTCTTTTTGAAGCATGAAATCAGGTATTCTGAACCGCTATCAGATTAAGTTCAATACGGCAAATTGTGTCTGAAAAAAATCGACGCAGGGATTGCAATAAGCAATATAAGAGCATATATCGACAGAATAACGATGGTAAGGATTCCTATAAATTTAAACATCGATTTCATACTGGAAAATCCTGAGGCAAGGGTCTGCTGCCTATTGGATTCGAATCCTTTTTTTATCTGGTCGGAGAATTTGAAGAGGTAATTGACCGGGAAGAAGTACAGAATGGCCAGAATGGTATAAAGAAATCCTATTACCATGGGAAACCGTGCTCCTGAAAAACGGGAGGCAAATGAAAAGCCAGCCATAAAGATCAATCCTATTATAATCAGGAATCCGATACCAATATAGCCCACAATGGCTAAAAATTTTCCCCATCGGGCTGATTCAAGCAGGTAGTCTTTTATTTCCTGGTCAATCAGCATGAAGTTTTCCTGGGTGTTTTTGTTTTCAAGGTCTTCCATAGGTTCTGGTTTTTGTTTGGTTAGTAATAATCAGGGTTATCATAACAATTTAGATCAGATTTTAAATATAAAGAAAAATATAGCAAAATACATTTAACCCGGATTATGCAGCATGATCGATGGCATCGGGGTTAACTCCGATGGATTGAAGATTCCATCATCCCTTAGGGTGATGAATGCATTTTTAAAGAAGGATTTTCCGGGCAAAGAGCTCTGCGGGGTTTCACCCCGAACCCCGAGTTACTTTTTTGTCAGCCACACAAAAAAGTAACCAAAAAAAGTCTCCACGATTGAAGGCTGAGGCCTCTCCGTAAGGTACCTACACGATCGTCCATAACCAACCCGGCCTCAGCCCACACCAATCGTGGACATCCTCCCACAGGCTTGCAAAGTGCAGGAGTATGAGCAAGAGCTTATTTCCGTTTTATAAGGAGCGGAAGTGTTAAGCGATGGTATTCAGGACATCCATGAATCGGAGATGCCATCGGCCCGGAGGATGATGCATGCATTTTTAAAGAAAGATTTTTCGGTCAGAGAGCTATGCGGGGTTTCACCCCGCACCCTGAGTTACTTTTTTGTCAGCCACACAAAAAAGTAACCAAAAAAAGTCACCACGATTGAAGGCTGAGGCCTCTCCGTCAGGTACCCGCACATACGTCCATAACCAACCCGGCCTCGGCCCACACCAATCGTGGACATCCTCCCACAGGCTCGCAATGTGCATGAGAATGAGCAAGAGCTTATTTCCGTTATTTGAGTAGCGAAAGGGATGAGCGATGGCAGAAGTATTAACCTTGATGAATGGAAGATTCAATCGGCCCGGAGGGTGATGAATGCATTTCTAATGCATAAATCAGGTTCATTCAAACCCCCTCATGCTCCGTTCTTCTGATAATTTCATTCTGGAGATCTTCTCCCAGGTCATTGAAATAATCACTGTATCCTGCCACACGCACGATCAGATCGCGGTATTTTTCCGGATGTTTTTGTGCGTCCCGCAGGGTTTCAGCTGATACGACATTGTACTGAATATGGTGGCCGTCGAGTCGAAAATAACTACGAACAAGAGAGCCCAGTTTCTGGATGGCAGTTTCATCCCTGAAAAAATCAGGCGAGAATTTCTGGTTGAGCAAGGTTCCCCCTGTTTTCAAGTGATCTATTTTAGCGGCAGATTTCAGTACAGCAGTAGGTCCATGGGTATCGGCTCCCTGGACCGGAGAAATTCCTTCGGAGAGTGGTATACCTGCTTTTCTTCCGTCGGGTAAAGCTCCAATAACACTTCCAAAATAGACATGGCTTGTTGTGGGAAGCATGTTGATGCGGAAGGTTGCACCTCTTGCGGTAGGCCGTCCGTCAACAGCTTCAAAAAACATATTAAAAACTATCCGGGCCTGTTCATCGGCATAATCATCATCATTTCCGTATTTGGGTGTTTCATACACCAGCTTATGGTGCAGATCTTCAAATCCGGCAAAATTTGCACGCAGCGCCTCCAGCATCAACTGAATGGAAACATCTTTTTTATCAAACACATGGTATTTAAGCGCGGTCAGGCTGTCGGTTATGCTTCCCAGTCCTACCCCCTGAATATAGCTGGTGTTGTACCTGGGACCACCGTTAATATAGTCTTTTCCTTTGGCTATGCAATCATCGATAAACAGGGACAGAAAAGGAGTGGGTATATTTTTAGCAAAAAGTCGTTCAATCAGGTTATTACCGGCAATCTTGATGTCAATAAAATGCCGTAGTTGTTGCTGATATGCTTTTAGCAGATCGTCAAAACTCGTGAAACCGGATGGATTTCCTGTTTCCAGGCCAATTTTCTTTCCGGTCCGTGGGTCAACTCCATTATTGAGTGTGATCTCGAGGATTTTCGGCAGATTAAAATAGCCAGTGAGAATGTACGCTTCTTTCCCGAATGCTCCTGCTTCAACGCAACCGCTGGCTCCTCCGTTACGGGCATCTTCGAGTGATTTACCCTGGCGAAGAAGTTCCTGTACAATGGCATCGGTATTGAAAATAGAAGGTTGGCCGAATCCAGTTTTGACAATTTTGAGTGCACGATAAAGGAAGGCATCGGGATTTTTTTTGCTTACCTGCACCATGGAACTTGGCTGCAACAGTCGCATTTCCTCAATAACATCCAGGATCAGATACGTGAGTTCATTCACGGCATCAGAGCCGTCGGCTTTTACTCCTCCAAGATTGATAAGTGCAAAATCGGTATAGGTATTGCTTTCGAGTGCGGTAACGCCGATTTTGGGAGGGGCAGGATGGTTATTGAACTTTACCCAGAACGCCTGTAAAAGTTCCCTGGCACGTTCTTCGGTGAGCGTTCCATCTTCCAGTCCCTTGCGGTAAAAAGGCCATAGATGCTGGTCAAGCCGTCCGGGATTGAAAGAATCCCATGGGTTTACCTCCGAAATGACGCCCACATGAACAAACCAATAATACTGCAGTGCTTCGTGGAATGTTCGGGGGGCATAGGCAGGCACATTCCGACAAATCTGCGCCATTTCCAGGAGTTCTTTTTTCCGTTCCTGATTGGTTTCTGCTTCTGCTTTTTCATCCAGCAGAACAGCGTACCTGTTGGCATAAGAAATCAGAGCCCTGGCGGCTATTTCCATGGCAGTAAGTTCCTCTCGCTTTTCAAAAGCTTCAGGGTCATTAATGTAATCGAGCGATTCCAGGTTCAGCCTGACTTCCTTTATAAGATCAGTTAAACCTTTATGGTAAATTTTATCACCCAGTACAGTATGCCCTGGAGAGCGCTGTTCCTGAAACTCGGTAAAGATCCCTGCCTCATAAGCATCATGCCATTCGCGGGGCAGAAGCGTCATCATTTTTTCGCGGTTGCTTTTTCCTTTCCAGAAAGGGATAACCACGTCACGATATGCCGAAAGCATTTCTTCGTCGACCTTGAACGATACTTTGGGACGAGAATCGAGAACTTTTAAATCTTCCAGCGAATGCAGGGCTACTTCGGGATAGGTAGGTGTAGCTTTAGGTGCCGGCCCCCTTTCTCCTACAATCAGTTCACCGTCACCCAGCCATAATGCTTTATTTTTCATGATATGTTCGAAGCAGAGAGCACGAGTAACCGGTGCTGATAAACCAGCAGCTTTTTCGCTTCTATAAAACGCAGTTACCAATAATGCTCGTTCAGGACTGAGTTTGTTGACAGCATTCAGACTTTCTTCACGAAGCTTTTGAACACGTGTATTCATTTTCTTTCGGTTTTTATTTTTTTCAATTCATTTACTATTCCAATGTTTTACTTCACCCTCCAATGATCACCTTTACTCCCGTTTCTTCAAGTTCGTCGGCCATTGGTTGCAAATCAGAGGCGGGTAGATCTTTCAGCGATTCGAGGTAGTTCGTTCTTCCGGCCTTCCGGTATTTATTCATGGCAATGGAATGATACGGCAAAAGGTTAATGACGGAGATTTTGCCGGAAAACTGTTTAAGTAGTTCTTTTAGTCTTTCCTTCTCCCCGAAGGTGTCATTTATTCCCGGAATCACAGGATGTCGCAGCCAGACAGGTTTCCCAAGGTCCAGAAGCAAATGAAGGTTTTCCAGAATCAACCGGTTTGAAACTCCGGTATATTTTACATGCAGTTTATCATCCAGAAGTTTCAGATCATAGAGAAACAAATCAGTTAATGCAGCAATTTTCATAAGATCTTCCGTAGGAGAAAAACCGCTGGTGTCCACAGCTGTATGGATACCGTGTTTATGGCAAAGTGAAAGGATTTCCATGAGAAAAGCAGGTTGCATGAGTGGTTCGCCTCCACTGAAAGTAACTCCGCCTCCTGATTCATCAAAAAAAACACGGTCTTTCAGAATTTCAGTCATCAGATCGGAAGCTGTCCATTCCTGACCAATTATCATCTGCTTTTCAAATACTTTCCCGTCAAGTTTTTCAGTGCGGGTCCAGGGTTCAGGCTGAGGAAACTGTCCTTCCGGGTTATGACACCACCAGCACGAAAGCGGGCAACCTTTCATGAAAACCGTTGTGCGGATACCGGGGCCGTCATGCACAGTAAATCGTCGTATCTCGAATATGACACCTTTCATACAATAGCTTCAGTAAAATCGGGAAAATGAGGGCAGAAACCGGGACAGACAGAATAAAAAAAGAGAGACCTTCTTTCCGGAGCCGGATCAGCCACCTGAGATGATCAGAGAACAGCTAAATAATCCAGCATTCGTACAATCCCTTGCCGAAACGGTGGTAGAGATTCAGATGGTAATTATGCCGGGGCATATGCATAAAATTCACTGTAAAGATAATGATTTTTTTTTGCCGTTATCCTTTTAAAAAAAGTCAAACGTATCTTCTGCGCACCCCAACAGAGAAAACAGAGGCAGGAATAATGACCTCATCATCTCCTCCCTCCAACAGAGTGTTGAATTTTCATCGGTAAAATGTATTAGAGTTTATGTAAAATGTATACAAAACAATGTACCGGAAACCTTTACCTTTACATAATCATGTTTTATTAACCTAAATCACCAAAATATGAGAACAATTATTTCAGGCTTAATTTTGATCGTTCTTGGTGCCATGCCGGCATTTGCACAGAATTCTCCTGCTGAGAAGGAAATTATCCAGCTTTCGAAAGACAAATGGCAATGGATGGCCGACAAGAATGTAGATGTTTTGAATAATCTTTTTCATGAAAAATCGGTATTTGTCCACATGGGAGGTAGCTGGGGAAAGGAACAGGAAATAAACATTATCAAAAGCGGAGGCATCTGGTATAAAAAAGCTGATATTCACGACGTATCAGTAAACATTATTGAGAATACAGCCATTTTGCTAAACAGAATTGACTTACTTGCAGTTGTTGGCGGAAATGAAGTAACAAATCCGTTTATAGTCACTGAGGTTTACATTAAGATCAATGGTGAATGGAAACTTGGTTCCCTGTCGTTTACCCGGATAATGACTCCTCCTGCCGGCCCGAATAATCAAAACAGATAAAACCCAGAGCCATAGCATTTATTCTGTGGCTAATCTAGAGCCCATGGGTGGCTATTAGTGATTTGAGCCATAGAAAAAACCACAGAATTTTTAGATTAACACAGACAAGACATAGATTAATACATTTTCAATCCTTTGAAAAGTCTGTGAACATTTGTGGTAATAAAAATCAACCACAGATATTGCTTTTTTCTGCGTTACATCAATGTTCATCTGGGGCGATCTTTATTTGAAAAATATAAGAAAATCGGGTAAGCACGAAGTAATGCAGAGTTAATACTTAGTTCGATTCTCTCCTGATGCATCCTCCGGATTAATAAATCATTCAGAAAAGACGTAAAGTGTTGGCGCATGTTTGATAGTGAGATTGTACCTTTAGAATATGATTTGGTTCTGAATCATTTATTTTTACGGATATTTTTATGATATGAAAACTACCGGACGGATCACCAGCACAAGGAACCAGAAGATACTGGATATTCTGCGGCTTGAAAAGCGCAGGGAACGTGAACAACAGGGATTGTTTCTGGTAGAAGGGTATAAGGAAGCCCGAATGGCTTTCAAAACAGGTTATACTGTGCATAGCATTTTCTTTTGCCCTGAAATTGTACCATCCCAGAGAATCGAAGAGATGATTCAACTGGCAAACTATTCGGTCGACATCTATGAAGTGACGCCGGAAGTATATGCCAGGATTGCATACCGTGAAAATTCAGAAGGGGTTTGTCTTCTGGCAAAAACCCGTTTTGAATCTCTTCACCAGATGCATCTGCCCGACAATCCGCTGCTGATTGTATTGGAATCGATAGAAAAACCAGGGAACATTGGCGCCATTTTACGGACAGCCGATGCTGCGGGCGTCCATGCTGTTATCGTTTGTGATCCCCGTACCGACATTTACAATCCCAATGTTGTCAGGGCAAGCCGGGGTTGTTTGTTTACCGTTCCTACCATTGTCTGCAGTAACGAAGAAGCTTTGTCATTCTTACGGGAAAAGGGAATATATGTCTTTGCTGCCGCCCTCCCAGCTCAGAAATTTTATCACGAAACCGATTTTACAAAACCTGCGGCCATCGTAATGGGTACTGAATCGGAAGGTTTAAGTGATTTCTGGCTCCGGAAGGCGGATGAACTTATAAAAATTCCCATGGCAGGGGAAGCAGACTCGTTGAATGTCAGCACATCGGCCGCCATTATTGTATATGAAGCCAGGCGCCAGAGAGGATTTCGCTGAAATCTGGGCCCCAACCATTGGCCTGCACCAGTATATCAAAAGACCAATATAAACCCTCAATATGCAATCAATCCATATTTCGGATTTATGCATAATATGCCTAAAGAGCCACTATCACCTTCATTTCAGCGGAGGTAACCCGTATGCCGACCCGCATATTAATCCCGCCATACAGGAATTCATTTCACTTCGGCTGTATGGTCAGGTTTAATACGACAGGCATTCTTTTCCCACCGGTTTATATTCCTGCTCCCCTTCCTTTTTCCATTGCAGAGTAAGTCCGTTCCAGGCAGATGGCCAACCGCCTATGGTGTTGTTCAGGAATACAATTTTCAGAGCATGTTTTCCTTTCTCCAGGGCAATAGAACTATCATGCCTGCTGAATCGTTTCACCTCACCATCGTTATTGATCAACAACCGGTTAGCAACCCACACCTGGTCGTTATCGGAAGAGAAATAATATACCCCCGTTTCCGGCACATCGATGTATCCTGTAATAACCGCAGCAGAAGGCTTTTCCCGATTAAATCGCAGGGACAAATCCTGAATAATTTGTTGTTTCCAGTTCTTTGCATTCTCCAGATCACCGACCCGAATAAAATTCCCATCGGCCGATTTCATAAGAAGTCCCGCACGGGAGGTAACCTGCAGAGCGCTGGCAGGTGTTTGCTTTTCTATTGTGATGGTGCGCACCTTGCTCATTTTGCCTGTGGGAAGAACGGAACGAATCTTCAGAATGGTATTTTCTCTTAGAGTCAATGGTTCCGAATATTCCCGGGAAGTTTCAGAAGGATCACTTCCATCGGTTGTATAAACCATTTTAACCGGTCGTGTGCTCGAAAACGACAGGGTAACCGAGTCGATAAAAGCCACAAAATCAGGAGGGCCTTCGGGCAGAGGAATATGGTAATTGATTCCACGGACATCGAGACGGGGGTACTGGTTATTCATCCGGGCAAGAAAATCGGCATAATTACGACTTTCTTTCGGGCTCCAGTTGACTTCAGCAAGGGCAATAATACGAGGATAAGCCATATATTCAACCTTTTCAGGTGTGTACATATATTCTGTCCATATATTTCCCTGGCATCCCAGAACATAGTGGTGCCTATCTGCAGGAAGCTTTTCAGGCAAAGGATCGTAATTATAGGATTCTTCCAAAGTGGTGAATCCTCCAATGGCTACAGGTTCAACTTTCGGGCTTCCCTGGTAATGATCAAGGTAAACCCAGTTACCCGGGGTCATAATAACATTATGGCCCTGCATGGCGGCATCAATACCTCCTTCCTCCCCTCTCCAGGACATGACAGTGGCAGACGGAGCAAGACCTCCTTCCAGAATTTCATCCCATCCGATCATTTTCTTTCCAAGTGAAAGGAGAATTTTTTCCACCCGTTTGATAAAGTAGCTCTGTAATTCAGCCTCATCCTTTAATCCCTCCTGCCGAATGCGTGCCTGACAGCGGGGACAATTTTTCCAACGGTTTTTAGGGCATTCGTCCCCTCCAATATGAATATATTCGGAAGGGAACAGAGCAGCCACTTCGGTTAGCACATCACTAATAAATCCAAAGGTTTCTTCGCGTCCGGCACAAAATACATTTTCTTCCACACCCCAGAAATTCCTTACTTTAAATGGTCCACCTGTGCAGGATAATTGTGGATAGGCAGCCAGTGCAGCAAGGGCATGACCAGGCATTTCAATCTCAGGAATTACCCGTATAAAACGTTCCTCAGCATACTGAACCACTCTGCGGATATCTTCCTGTGTGTAATAACCGCCATACTCAAATCCTTCCCCTTCGGTTCTTTTCGATCCAATTTGGGTGAGGAGGGGATATTTTTTTATTTCAATACGCCAACCCTGGTCTTCAGTCAGATGCCAGTGAAATGTATTCAGTTTGTACATGGCCATTATATCCAACTGCTTCAGAATAAACTCAACAGGAAAAAAGTGGCGGCACACATCGAGATGCATACCCCGGTAGCTGAAACGCGGATAATCTTTAACAGTAATGCAGGGAACAGGTACGACACCCTTCCGAATTTCGGGTGAACTTGCTGAAGGCGGCATCAGTTGCAGAAGGGTCTGGAAGCTATAAAATGCACCCTGAGCAGTTTTTGCCGTGATAGTAATTCGTTTTCGTGCCACTTTCATTTCGTACCCTTCCGGATGAAGGTTCAGTGTGGAATCGATGTTAATAATAATCCGCGGACCCCTGACTTTTTTTTCAGCAATTCTCAGCGGAGAACCGAGCAATTCTGAAATTTTCGCATTAAGATAAGTCACCACCATACCGGACTTACTATCTGTTGTATTCTGTAAAACAATCCGGACGGTTGAATCAAGCTGAAAATGGCCGGCATGTACTTTCAGATCGACCGGTTTCGGTACGATACCCGCAACAGAAGGTTCTCTGTCGCAACTGCTCATAAGAACAGCAAACGGAAAAATGACTAGACAGAACATCAGAAAATTGCGCATACGTTTCATAATTGTACCTGGTTAGTTAATCAACATTTGAAATTTTCTCAAAGAAAAATGTTTTTTGTTCAGAAAAATCGTCATAATTGACAGTTTTTGCCGGATTATTCCGGCTCAGGAAACCCAGAAGAGCAAAATCGCCTATGCATCCTGTTGCATGGAAAAACAAAGCCGACCAGATTGCATACTTTACAACCTCCGGAACAAAAACCAAAAGGAGAACCAGAACAACATTTATAACGACAAAGGGGGTAAGTGCCAGAAAAACAAATTCCCTGAAATTCATCACAAATTTATCAGCAACTGCATATACCATCAGTTTTTTCCATTTGGGTATGATGCGGACTTTTCTGGCTCCTAGGAGAAAGAAAACCAGTGCATGGAGCAGTTCATGGAGTGGCACCAATAGAATGAGAAAAAGAGGAATACCAGCTATAAAAAACATAGAAGCACTCAGTAAGGAAAAAGGAGCGGTTCCGGTATCCTTCCAGATGGTTATAAGAAACCAGACAATAAGGATCATATTGAAGGCATAGAAAAACCGCATGGCAGGGTTATTGGGTCGCAACTGACCGGCAATAAAGTAAAGAATATCTTCGTGCCTTATTTCCAGAACTTTACGGTATCTGGCTTCGTCCCATAATTCCCGGTAATCCTGCTGCATAGTATCAGAATGACAGAGTGACTCGTTTGCCATCGTACGACACGGTGGTGTCAGGACGGGAAATTTGTTTGTATCCGCAGGGATGGCCGGGCGATACCAGATGTACTTCGATAGTTCTCTGACGAAGCATTCCGTCGAATGCTCCGCTGCGGTCGCCTATCTCAAGGGTTTTTTCTTTCTCAATCCAACGGAACGGGATCAGACTGAATTCTCCCTGTTCATATTTGTAGGTGAGGCCGTCATCTTCGTACAGCACAAATGCTCCGTCAGCACCTGTATAAACCAACAGTTGCAGCGGATCAGAAGGTTTTTCTCCTGTATATTGCTTTTCAGGACCGAGCGGAAGGATAGAACCTTCCCGTGCAAAGACAGGGATTATGTCGAGCGGTGCTGGAACCTGTATGCTCATGCCTCCCCTGAAAAATATGCCTGTCCAGAAGTCATACCAACCGGATCCTTCCGGGAGGTATAGAGATTTTGAGTACATCTGATATTGTGTTACGGGACTTACCATCAGGGCTGGACCAAACATATACTGGTCGTCGATATTCAGTGCGGTTTTGTCTTTAGTAAAATCCATTGCCAGTGGCCGCATCATGGTATAGCCATTTCGTGCAACATCGGCAGCAACCGAATAAATATAAGGGAATAACCGGTAACGAAGTTTATTCATAGCCAGTTGAACGTCGTACCATGGATCACCGGGATTTCCGAAAAACCAGATTTCCCGGGGGGTACTGGAACCATGCACCCTGAACACGGGACAAAAGACCCCAAACTGGTACCAGCGGGTGAATAATTCCCTGTATTCAGGATTTGTATTTCCTCCCGGGTAATCCACATTAAAACCACCAATATCGGTTGTCCAGTAGGGAATTCCTGAAACAGAAAAACTCAGTCCGGCAGGAATCTGTGCTCTAAAGGTCTCCCAGCGGCCAACGATGTCGCCCGACCATGCTGTAGTTGCATAATGCTGCTGTCCGGCGAAGGCCGAACGGCTCAGAATGCAGACCCGCTGATCAGGAGACGCCTTTCGCTGGTTTTCATAAATCCCCCTGCAGGTAAAAAGCGGATACGCATTCAGATATTCCCAGCCCGAACCGTAATAATTGGGGTGCATCCTCTCCGCCATATTATCGGGAGGGATATTCTCTCCCACTTCCGGTTCAGTAGCATCAAGCCACCAGGCATCTATTCCCACGTCAAACAGATTCCGTTTGATTTGTTCCCAGTATAATTTCCGAGCTTCGGGATTGTATGCATCATAATAAGCGAAAAGATTTCCCAAAAAGTCTCTTGACTGATGAACAATATTGTATGGGTAAAGAAAACCTTTTTCATTCAGTTCCTGGTAATTTTTTGTGGTGGGGTAGAATTTGGCCCATACACTGATCATAATACGGGCATTCAAAGCATGCAGACTATCCGTCATCCGTTTAGGATCAGGATAGCGGGTACTGTCAAATTCATGAGATCCCCATTGATCGTCTTTCCAATAGCGCCAGTCCTGAACAATAACATCCAGCGGAACATTGCGTTTTCTGAATTCATTGACCGTAGCAAGAAGTTCCTCCTGTGATTTGTAACGTTCCCTGCATTGCCAGAAACCGTATGCCCAGCGCGGCATCATAGGAGCTTCTCCCGTAAGATTCCGGTAACCGGCAATCACCTCATCCATGGAAGGTCCGTAAATAAAATAATAATCAATACCCTTCCCGGCCTGCGACCAGAACGATAGGGTATCATCGCGCATGGAAGGTGTTCTCCATCTCAAATCCATTGTTTCGGATGCATTGCTCCTGCCCCATTCCATTTTCACTTTATAGGCAATGCCTTTTTCGAGTGTCAGTCTGGTGTAATCGGTCGCTTTCAGAAAAGTGCTCCAGTAGTCACGAACCAGCTTTCCGTTCAGCCAAAAACGAAATTCCTGCTGTCCGGTATTTTCGAACTGATATTCTCCTGTTTCGGGAACAGTGAGGGTTCCTTCCAGGCGCATGCTCATGATGTGGTCTTTCATCGCTTCAGGAAGCTCAAACGGTCTGACAGGTTGTGAACTTTTTATTGAAGAAGGAATTTTACAGTATCTGTCAGTAAAAAATGTGGCTGTTAGTCCGCCCTTTTTGCCAGACTTGTCGGCCCAGCATTCTGATGGAATACCAGGCGATGGCTCCAGCGAGCCAAAGCGGGTCCAGGAGTAATTATCCCATAACAGACCGTAGCCGTTGGTTGAAACAACCACAGGAATAAATATTTCCCGGTTATGCTGGTACAGGCTCAAGACCTGTCCGCGCAGATTCAGGGTTCTGTCCTGATGCTGCCCCAGCCCGTAAACAGCTTCATCCGGAGAAAGAACAAACTGCTGTCGCACCGCCCATGTTGAGTCTTCAGGCAAATGAACGCGGGTAAACGATTTTCCACCTCCACTCCTTTCGGCAAGAAGGAGTTTTCCTTCCCGATTGAAGAAAGCCACAGCGAGATTTTTCTTGTTAATTTTTACAAGAAGATCTTGTGTTGTAAGATTAACATCAGCAGTGTCTTCAGCTACGCTCCATGATCCTTCGGGATCAAAATTCTCCGTCACAATAAGACTTTCCTTCCGGGGAATGTCTCTGCCGGGAGATGCAAAAACACGGATGGTTCCGGGCTTCATTACCTGAACCATCACTGAGTGTTTGCCGTTTGTAACGATAATTCCCCGGTTGGTCTTCTCATAGGACCGGGGGCTGCATGCTGCAACTGTCATAGCAAGAGCAAAAATAACAACAACCGATTTTTTCATAGATGTAAGGTTAGTATTTGGTGATGTATTTCAGTCTGGCCTTTTCAAATTTTAAAATATTTCATTCATTTTCTGCACTTTAATCTGGATTACAAAGGCTTCTGAGCATCGGGCTTTTTATTTATTTTTTATTATCACCAGGTATATACTCAAACGCATCGAAGTAAACCGGGGCTGATGATGTTCTTCCCTTTCCGGTTGCATATAATCCGATGAACACGCCAGTAAATCCTCCGGCCACTTCCGAAGAAAGGAAACGAGTATCTCCTGTGCCAACCGGGGTGAAATTCATTCCATCGGATGAAAAACTAAAGAAATAACTTTCGGGTGAAGCAGCAATGCGTAACCAAATCAAATGACCGGAGTAGGGTGTTTTGGACACTTCGTATGAATAAGAACCGATTCTGTGGGTCAGTACAACGTACTTTTTCCCGTCATCCTTCTTCTCAACACAAAGTCTGTAATGGAAACGGTTATTCATGAAGGCCGTTATTCCTGCCTCTTCTCCTGCACGCCCGGGTTCAAAATCCATTCTTGCAGTAACAATAAAGGAAAAATGTTTTTGTCTGATTCCAATAAATGCTGGAGAAGCAACTGAATCGAGGGTATAGGGGTTTCCTTTCAGACAGAGCCACCCTCGTCTGTCGGTAAGAGAATAGTAGAAAGAATCAGGGTTTCGAAGATAATTCCATTCCAAGGAGAGTTTTTCATGGTCAAAATCTTCAAGAAAAGCACTGCTGGTTTCAGGAGTTTGTTGCAGTGTTTTTGCTTTCATTTCAGGCAAAACGGTTCCATTTTCGCCAACCAAAGGCCAGCCTTCCTTATCCCAGACGACGGGTGCCAGAAATGTTTCTCTTCCCAGGTGATGCCAGTTTCCCAGGACAGGGCGGAAAGCGAGAAAAACCAACCACCAGGTACCGTCGTGTGCCTGGATTAAATCGGCGTGCCCTGTCCCCTGGATCGGACTGGATTGCCCTCTGACATTCCGGTGGGTAAGTATTGGATTTCTTGGACAGGAGTCGAAAGGTCCCCATGGTGACTTGCTTCGGGCAATGGTTTCCATATGCCCGTATTCGGTACCGCCTTCCGCAATCATGAGGTAATACCACCCGTTTATTTTATAAAGATGTGGACCCTCGGGATATCTGCCTCCTGTTCCTTTCCATATCAGCCTGACGGGTGACAATTTTTTTCCTGTGGCGGGATCGATTTCAAACTGATAAATTCCCTGCTCGCTTCCATCCCATGGAGTGGTGCCGGTATAATAAACCTTTCCGTCATCATCAAAAAACAGGGAAGGATCTATTCCCGACTGATCAATCCATATGGGATCAGACCAGGGACCGCGGGGATCGCTGGCCGTCACAAGAAAATTTCCTCCTCCGCTAACATTGGTAGTAATCATATAAAACGTGCCCTTATGATACCGTAACGTTGGGGCATAAATACCCGCTGAAGATGGCGCTTTTTCCAGATTGAGCTGGCTTTTTCGAGTAAGGCAGTACCCAATCAAATCCCAGTGAATAAGATCACGGCTATGAAAAACAGGAACGCCCGGAAAATACTCAAAACTGCTGGTTACCAGATAATAATCACTGTCGACCCTGCATACACTCGGATCGGGATGAAAACCCGGAATTACGGGATTATGGAATCCATCCTGTGCAGCAAGGACAAGTGGAATGAAGGCAAAAAGTAAAGCGTAACGAAGCATTTTCATTTGTAGTACATTTTTATTTTCCTAATCTTATTCATAATCTGCTGTAACAATAAATTCCTCATTAAGACCGTAATCAAGCTGATCATATTGATCTCCGGGGGGCTGAACGGCTGGTGCATATTTGAAACTCCAGGGAGTTACAATACCCCTTTGCCGCACAAAATGAAAGGGCCCCAGAAGGTTCTTCAACGATCCGTATACGATTACTTCAATTTTGTTTTCACCCTTTCTGCACCATTTTTCAAGTGCCAGTGTATAAGGTGGAGAAAAAATAACTCCTGCCTGCTTTCCATTAACTTTCACTTCCGCCACGGTGCCATTCCAGTTTTTCAGATGCAGCTGTATGTTTTTCATTTTTTTGGGAAGAGTAAACGTGCCGGGATAGGATATTTTATCAGAATAGAAAGGCATACCCTGTTTTTTCCATGAACCATACTCCATCCTGCGGGAAGGTGCAAGCCGAAAGCCGCTTGTGTCAGGTAATACCGAAAAATCACCCAGTATATATACTGGTTCTGTTTCGGCATATATCCGCATGGGCGAAATTGTTAAGCCAATGATGTTTTGACCAGGAATTACAACCTGACTGATATCATAAACCCCAAAACGTTTATCGAGCCACCATTGACCTGATAACGGTTTCAGTTCCTTACCGTTAACCATTACATTATATAACCACGGCCTTTCTACAACAGCTTTCATATTTTTGACAATGGTGCCCTTCTCAATTCTAAATGGATAAAATACCGAAAAACCGGTACCTGAGGAGAAGGTATCACTCTCAACCAACTGTTTTTTAAACTGAGAAGAGGAAACCCATGGATTGTCAGGAAAACCGTGTGCCTGCCAGATCAGATTGCCGGCTGAGTAAAAATAAAGAAAAGTATCAGGTTTTCCGTTCATGTGCAAAGTGCAGTAATCCAGAGCAATAACATTGGGGGATAAACAGACCGGTTTATTATAAATGACCGGGAGAGGACGCATGTTATCCGGGACATTTTTCCTGGCAGGAAAGAGATGTTTTTTATTGGTTGCGAAAAGCAGCAGGGAACCGGATGGAGGCAGAATGAACGAAGCGCGCAGCATAGTATCCTCAATCTGGGCAGGATAACGGAAAATTTTACCTGAAAGCGCATCCAGTTCATACAGGTAGGAACCTTTTATATAAACTGTTCCCTGAGCGTTCTGGTCACGATGTGAGTTGACAAGGAAAAGCAACTGGCCATCCTGGAATCTGCGCCGCATATGATATAATGTGCCTTTTATATTTCCCGGATCTTCAAACCAGCATTCTTTTTCCCGAAGCATAGGAATGAGAGCTTCATCGGGCAATTTAGGAACCGTGATCCATTGTCTGGCATATACCTCCGGGAAAGCAACCAGTTCCGGATCCGGAACCCCATCGGAGCGGTCAGGCCTGGCACCAACAGCAATCAGTTTCCCCCCGGATGAAAGATACTGCTTTAAAAGATCCCTGACAGGTTTGTCAAGATTGCGGGTAAAAGGTGGGAGGATGACCACGTTATAGGAACGGTTTCCCACAACTAATCTGTTTCCGTTCACTTTGGCATTGTTTTTCATGGAATTCTCGCAGCCAAGATCATATTCGATCTGATTTTTTTCAAGAGCGGTCAGAAGATTATGGAACGAATGGCTGATGCTGTCGAGCAGAGGATTATTCCGCCCAGGCTTATAATACATCCATGCCGTTGTTGTCGGCTCCAATACAAGAATTCTGTTTTCCTGCTCACCAGACGAAAGTGCCAGTGAAAGACGTCCGAAATAGTCACTTTGAATCTTGTAAAGGTTCCACCAGGGAATATGGTATGAAAAGCTCTGGGGGAAATCATGTTTCCGGTCACCGGCAATGGACATATAAGAAAGATGCTGGTTCATAAAATTGACGCCCAGTACATATTCCCAATCACCAAGCCGCTTCATATCATTAAATGTAAGCTCCCAGCCAGAAGCACCATAGGTTTCACTCAAGGTACGGTTTTTCCCAAGTTGGTTAGCTATACTGGAAAGTTCTTTCACTGCCCTGATATTACCAAATTGACCAGGGAATTTTTCCTGGTCCATCGTATTGAAAAGCATGTCAATGCCGGGCATCTGATGGTACCCGTACATAGCCATGTTATCGGGCCCGTCGGCCAGCCATGGCCATCCATGCTCCCAGTAATGGCCTGTCCAGATAAGATTTCTGGATGTCGAGTAGTTATTCCAGGGCACTGACCAGCGTTCAATAAACAGTCTGAGCAGAGTGCTCTGATAATTGTGCCTGATCCGCATCCAGTCACCGGTTTCTTCAAACAGGGAAGGAAGGCAGGGCCGAAGGTCATATCCCCACTGTTTCTTAAACTCTTCAAAGAGATCGGGCGTGTAACGTACAGCATTTCTTCCGGGCGGATTGATATTGGGCTCGTCTGTGAAGGTCCCCCTGATGGTTTTTCCCAGTTCCTGACCGAGGTATTTCTCGTAACCCGCCATGGTTACCTCAATGAATTTGTCGGTAACCCCTGGTTTCAGAAGGTCAACATAGGAATAACCTGCATACCATTTAGAACGTTCATAAAAAGTAAGTTCCACCAATGCAAATTCGCCTTTCTTTCCCAAATATCTTGCTGTGTCGGCAGTAATATCCTTCCATTGTTTCTTTTCTTTTTTAAAAATGAACGGATAGATTTTCCCTGGTTCCGTTTTAAGAACATTGCTGGTTTTCCATGCCAGCCCCTGACCCTGATTATATGATTCGGGCATTTGTGCCGGAACGAGACCTCCTGCAAAACCACTCGGAAAAGAATTTTCGTCATAAATCCATATTTCCAGCCCCAGCTTCTTTGCTTTCTCAACGGCATAACTGTATAGCTCAAACCATTCCTTTCCAAGATACTCCGTTATCAACCCGTATCTTGGGTGAATAAAAAGGCCTCCAAACCCCTTCTTTTTGTAATCGGCAAGTTGTTCATCAATCTGTTCTTTTGTAATACTGTCGTTCCAGACCCAGAAAGGCTGGGTGCGGAATGCAGCAGGAGGATCCTTAAAATATGCAGACAGATCGTGAAAATCTGAAACGGGGTCATCAGGTTGTTTCTTCCGGGAACATGAAAACAACACTACAACGGAAACGAAAATAAGGATAATATGTCTCATTACTGGAGGGAATTAATAATACAAGTATATGGAAAAGGTGGTTTTTTGACAAGTGTCCTTGCAGAAAATACAGATAATTCGTTTCTTTATGCACAGCATAAAAAGATATTAATAGGATGAAATACAGGTCTTTCGGTATTGTCCTTCTGTATGTGTGGGTGCTGTTCTTCCTGATTCCTTTTATGGGTTGGAATCGCGAAAGTCCTTTTCATGTGAGAGGAAAAACCGGGCAAAGAATCTATGAAACAACGCGGATCCGTACTACGCCTCCCAAAATAGACGGCAAACTGAATGATGCCTGCTGGGAAGAAGGAATCTGGGCGGGAGATTTTGTTCAGCAGAGGCCGGTGCAGGGAGCAAGACCTTCCCAGAAAACCGAAATCAAGATCCTGTATGATGAACACAACATTTATGTGGCAATCCGGGCCTATGATAATAAACCAGACAAGATTGACCGGCAGCTGGGCAGGAGGGATATGTTTACCGGGGATGTTGTTGGAATCTGCTTTGATTCGTACCATGATTATCGTACGGGATTTGAATTCAACCTTACAGCAGGAGGAAGCAAGATAGACCTGCTGCTAACCAATCAGGGAGTTGATCTGAGCTGGGATGCTGTGTGGTATGGAAAAACTGCAATGGAAGACTCGGCATGGACGGCTGAAATGCAAATTCCTCTGAGCCAGCTTCGGTATAGCAGTGAGAAGGAACAGGTTTGGGGACTTCATGCCTGGCGGTGGATCAACCGCAATCAGGAAGAATGCCAGTGGAATCTGATTCCCCGTGATTCTCCCGGGCCGGTATATGATTTTGGAGAACTTCACGGAATTCGTGATATACCAAAGTCCAGAAGAATTGAATTATTGCCATACTCCGTCGTCCTATTAAATCATGCACAGCACGATCAGGGAGATCCATTTGCAAACACCGGAAGAAAAGATTTTTCAGCTGGTTTGGACGGAAAGCTTGGTATTACATCCGACTTTACGATGGATTTTACCATTTTGCCTGATTTCGGTCAGGTAGAGGCCGACCCTTCGGTACTGAATTTAAGTGCCTATGAAACGTACTTTGAAGAAAAACGGCCATTTTTTCTGGAAGGGAGGAATATTTACCAGTTTTCTACCAGCGGCCAACAACTTGTTTATACCCGGAGGATTGGACATGCCCCCAGCATTGCGCCTGAATTAAACGAAGGGGAATATATCCATTCCCCACAATATACCAAAATACTGGGCGCATTAAAGGTGACGGGCAAGAATTCCCAGGGACTTTCCCTCGGCATCATTGAAAGCGTAACCTCGGAAGAATATGCTAACATATCCAATGGTATCAGTCAGCGAAAAGAACTTGTTGAACCCTATACTAATTATTTTGTGGCCAGGGTTGAAAAAGATTTGAATGATGCCAATACAGTATTTGGAGGGATTATAACAGCAGTTAACCGAAATACTAATTCCCAGGCCGCATCGGAGTTGAACCGGGAGGCATATTCGGCTGGCGTTGATTTCAGGCAGTACCTCAAAGAAAAAACCTTTTATTTCGATGTTGAATCCGTTATCAGCCATATTCGCGGCTCAAAAGAAGCAATTTATCGGGCGCAGACTTCCGCGGCCCGTTATTTTCAGAGGCCGGATGCTCACTACATAGAACTCGACACCAACAGAACTTCTCTAACCGGCACAGCGGGAAGCATTGAATTCGGAAAAGGGAGCAACGGCCCCTGGCGCTTTTCTGAAAGTTTCAGCTGGAGTTCACCCGGGTTGGAATTGAACGATATAGGATATCTCCGTGCGACTGACAAAATTGAACAAAGTACATCATTATCCTATGTTAAAACGGAACCTGAGTTGATTTTCCGTTCTTATCATCTGGGATTGGGACAATACAACCGTTGGGATTTCGGGGGCAGATTGCAGAGCTCGTCGCTGAGCATGGGAGCATCGGCCCAATTCAATAATATGTGGTCGATGAATATTCACATTAGCCGGTACAGGCCATCTTATGAAAATGACATACTTCGCGGTGGTCCCTCCATGAAAGAACCTGGCGGCTGGACAAGTTTCATTAGTCTGGGCACTAATTATACCCGAAAAGTGAGTCTGAGTTTTAACAGCAGTATTTATGCAGCTGATGAGATCAACCAGCAAAGTTTTTACCTCGCACCCGGATTAAACTTAAAATTAACCCGTGCACTTCAGATGAGTTCGTATTTTTCTTATTCCATCAGCACGAACGACATGCAGTACATCACCAGCATTCCTTATGACGGAGATACCCGGTATATAACAGCATCGCTCGAACAGGAAAGGGTCAATATGACCTTCCGGATCGATTACACTATCCGGCCTGGTCTTACCATTCAATATTACGGTTCGCCTTTCATCGCCTCAGCAAGCTACAACGATTATAAACGAATAACCAATCCGGTTGCAGCAGAATATAACGATCGCTTCTCCTATCTTACCCGGACCCTTCCTGAAAATCCTTCCCGGCAACCTGAGATTGACATTGATGAAAACCACGATAACCTGGTGGACTATGTGATACAACGCCCTGATTTCTTTTTCAGACAGTTCAGGTCCAATCTTGTTGCGCGGTGGGAATACAAAGCGGGATCATCCTTATATTTTGTATGGTCACAGGGGAGAACCGGTTCGGACAGCGATCCTGCATTTCGTTTTGCCAACGGAATAAAGTCCCTTGCCAGCGATTTTCCCAACAATGTTTTTCTTATCAAGCTGAATTACTGGTTTTCATTATAAACCGGTAACGGAAACAACGGATACTGCAGAAAAAAGCACAGTAATTTTGTGCCATGCAGCAAAATTGTTTCTATATTTAAGGGGTGAAATCAACACAAACCAACACAACTTTAACGGATATGAAAAAACTTACGTATGTAATTCCTTTTCTTTTGCTGGTTATTTCCTGCACGCGTTATTCGGGCCAACCGGTTATGCTAAAGTGCGAATATGATGAAAACCCGTTAGGAGTTGACAATCCAAAGCCGCGGTTTTCCTGGGCCATGAATGACACAATCCGTCTGGCCCGCCAGAAAGCCTGGCAGATCATGGTGGCAACTACGTCCGAAAAGCTGACTTCCGGAAAGCCCGATATGTGGGACAGCCACATGGTACGTTCTGATGTATCACAGTTTGTACCTTACGACGGAAAGTCTCTGCAATCAGCAACCCGGTATTACTGGAAAGTGAGGTACTGGGACCGTCGCGGATGCGTTTCAGCCTGGAGTGATATTCAATGGTTTGAAACAGCCTTCCTGAAGGCGGATGACTGGAAGGCAGACTGGATTGCTGCCATAAAGCCCAATGATTCCCGTCCGCCCCGTTCTGTTCTGATGAGAAAAGAGTTTTTAGCCAATAAGGAACTGGCATCTGCCAGGCTTTACATAACAGGACTGGGTAATTACGTAGCCTACATCAACGGCCAACGGGTAGGAAATGATTTGCTCACTCCCGGCTGGACTGACTATCACACGAAAGTTCAGTACCAGGTTTACGATGTTACCGCAATGATACAGAGAGGACAGAATGCCTGGGGTGCAGTTCTGGGAAATATGTGGTGGAGCAGCGGTCTCGGGTGGCAGGGTGGATCCACATACAGCAATGGTCCGCTTAAACTAATGGGACAACTCTGCCTAACTTATTCCGACGGAACATCAGAAATTATACCTACCGACACAAGCTGGCAATTTACGGATTCACCGATTGTCTATAATCATATTTATCACGGTGAGACCTATGATGCCCGGATGGAAATTCCGGACTGGTCAAAGGCCGGTACCCCGGCAGGGCTCTGGAAGAAGGTTGCCGTTTTGGACACCTTCCATGTCAGACTGGTTGCCCAACAGGATCCTCCAATCCGCGTTTCGGAACAGATTACCCCGGTAAGCATTGTGGAGCCAAAGAAAGGAATTTATGTCTTTGACTTTGGCCAGAATATGGTTGGCTGGGCCAGATTGTCGGTTCAGGCACCTGCAGGAACTGTTATTGAAATGCGGTTTGCCGAGCTTCTCCATGATGACGGAACAGTTGCGCAGGAGAATCTTCGTCAGGCTAAGGCAACAGATCGTTACATCTGTAAAGGACAAGCCACCGAGACATGGGAACCAATGTTTACGTACCATGGATTTCGTTATGTACAGGTAACCGGTTTGAAGGAAAAACCCACCAAAGAAACACTCACCGGTATTGTCATTCATTCCTCAGCACCATTCAGAGGTAAATTTGAATGTTCCGACACATTGCTGAATCAAATCTGGAAAAACATTACCTGGGGGCAGAGAGGAAATATGATGAGTGTGCCAACCGATTGCCCACAGCGTGATGAACGGCTGGGCTGGATGGGTGATGCCCAGATATTCGCGCCTACCGCATTTTATAATATGAATATGAACCGCTTTTTCGTGAAATGGTTGCGGGATATAGCCGATTGTCAGGACACTTCAGGATATGTGTACGATGTTAATCCGGCTATCGTTGTTGGAGGACCTGCCAAGCCCGGTTGGGGTGATGCCGTTGTTGTGGTTCCCTATGTGACATACCTGTTCACAGGCGACCGATCAATCCTCGAAGAAAATTATGATGCCATGAAAAAATGGATCCATTACATGGATACCAAAGCAAAAAATCACCTCTATGAATTCGGTGACGGTGACTGGGGAGGATATGGAGACTGGGTAGCCGTTGTACCAAGCCCAACAAAACCCACAGGTGGACTTTATTATTATTACAGCACCAAACTGCTCTCAGAAATTGCCGGAATCATTGGAAAGAAAGAAGATTCAGTCGCTCTTGCCGGTCACTTGCCCCTGATTGCCCAGGCATATAATGCAAAATACTTCTATCCTGATTCAGGGCATTATGTTGCCAACACCCAGTCCATGAATCTTCTTCCCGTTGCCTTTGGTCTGGCTCCCGAAAATTTGCGTGCTGAACTCATTAAAAAAGTAGCTGAAAATGTTGTGCAAAGAGATACGCATCTTACCACGGGATTCATGGGTACTGCTTACCTGCTCCCTTTGCTGAGTGATTATGGTTACCATGATCTTGCCTGGAAAGTTGCCACACAAACCACCTATCCTTCCTGGGGTTATATGGTTAAGAAGGGAGCCACAACCATCTGGGAATTATGGAATAGTGATACCGAACGACCGGAAGGTATGAATTCACGTAACCATTTTGCTTATGGAAGCGTTGGTGAATGGTATTATAGCTACCTTGCCGGCATACAACCCGACATCACGCAGCCTGGTTTCAAAAGGATCATTTTCTATCCAAGGCCTGTCGGAAATCTGACTTACGCATCTGCCGATTTGATGACAGGATACGGACAGGTAACCATTGCCTGGAAAAAGATCGGAAATCAGTTGCAGATTGAGATACAGATTCCTGCCAACACTTCCGGAATAGTAAGAATTCCATTTGAGAAGGGGAAAAATACAGAAATTGCAGAAAGCGGTAAGCTAATCTGGAAAGACGGCAAACGGGTAAAATCATCCAAAGGTCTTACCTTTGTGAAACAGGAAAATAATTACATTGAATTTGAAGCCGGTGCAGGAAAATACCATTTCCTGGTTCAATGAACAGAAGGAGTTTTTTAGAGCGAAGTATGGTGCTGACGGCAGGACTCTTATCGGTTCCTGCAATCAGCAACAAAGCAAATACCATCCGGAAGGAAACGGCTAAGGAGCCGCATGAATTTATCTTTGCCGCTATTTGTTCTGCCGCCCGATTCGGGCAGATGAAGGCAATGCTCGGTCCCTCTGCCGGCATAAAGCTGGTGAAGTACACACCGGCACGTGCCATCCGGAAAAAGGTCTCCGCCGCATGGATTGCAAGGGATTACCGGCACCGACAGAAGCATCTCATCAGGTTGCTGGCTGCGGGTATTCCCGTTCTGGCGGAAGCTCCCTACAGTGAGGAAATTTCAGACTTCGACTCGTTGCAGAAGGCAGCATGCAGCACATCTGTTCCTGCCGGAATAGCCCTGTACCACCGTTTTCTGCCTGCCTGTATCTCGGCAAGGGAACTTTTATCAGCAGGCCGTATTGGCAAATTAACTTCAGTTCAGGTGCAAATCAACCAGCCTGAAAGGGACCCCCTGCTGCCTTCCTATTCGTTTCTTCCCGAAGCCCCTCTGCTTGTCCTTTTGAACTTGCTGCAATGGCTTCTATCACAACCGCTTCTGGCTATTAGGGTGGTCCGAAAGGAAACGGCAACACCTGCTTCTGCCGTTAGCAACGGAATGAGTATGGGGGCCATGGAAGACTTTCCGGTACGAATAACAACCGTTCCGAATTTTTACGAAAACAGCAGCGCCTGGAGCATGCTTTTTATCGGAGAAAAAGGCCAGATCCGGCTTGGTGCCAACAACCTGCTGGAAATCATCGATACATCAGGTGCTTGGCAAAGACAGTCAGGAGAAGACCCAAACAAGGCGTCTTTATCGATCCGTATGTGCTTTGAAGATTTCGCCCTGGCTGTTAAAGAAGGAAGACAACCGGAAGGAAAAACCACCGACATGCTTCCTGATTGTTTGCTCCTGAACGCAATGCATCAAAGTCTTCAGACGGGCAAAGGAGAACTGCTGGTAGAACTCCCGTTTGGAAAAGCTATACGGTTATGAACATCGAAAAAGAAACCCTGCAGCATGCGGTTGAAGTAGTTTTTCAAAGAACTGCACGAAAGGATTGCACGCTGCAGACCTTTGCTAACGACCTTTTTCTGGAGAGTTTGCTATACTGTTCCGAAGCTTTCGGAAGAAATGTATATCAGGAATATGTTCTGAATATTATGAACAAAAGGGAAAAGCAGGGGTTTTTCCAATTTAGCCGGAAACAGTTTTACACTTTTCTTCCCTACAATTTATGGATTAGCACCGGAGAAGAAAAATACCTTAAGGATTTTATCAGATTTGCCTCAGAATTAAAGGAAAGTATAGGTCGAGACAAAGACGGCGCTGTAGTTGCACCAGATGATGGGCGCAAATGCAGGATTTCGGTTATGATTCTGCAGGGATATGCCACCATTATGTCAAGGGCCGGAGCTTTGACCGGAGATACAGGCTGGTTCGATGAAGCAGTGAACCAATTTGACATCTACAGAAAAGCTCTGAGGGACGAGAAGACCGGGTTATGGCACCATGGAAGAGGCTGGTCTGATGATCCTTCCTTTCTTTCGCCCGGATTCTGGAATCAGGCACAGGCATGGTGTCTGAGGGGCATGTCAGAAGTACTTGACTGTTTTCCTCCCTCCTATTCAGAGTATGGAAAAATGCTGTCTATGATAAATGAAACAGCCCTTTCTCTCATACGATTCCAGGATAAAGCAGGCATGTGGCACCAGATCACTGATCTTCCGGACTCCTATCCAGAAACCGGAGGAACAGCATTGCTTGCCTTTTACCTGATGAAAGCAGTGAGAAAGAAATGGATTCCTGAACAACCATTCACCGATGCAACTTTGAAAGCAATTACCGCGGTTCTTAAGTATCTGAACCGTGATGGTTCCGTTTCAAATGTCAGTTATTTCACTGACCCTTTACGTACCGAAGAAGGGTATCGTCATCTCCCGGCTTTTTCGGGAGAGACCCAGGGCGCTGCTCTTTTTCTTATGGCATGTGCTGCCCCTTTTCTTTCAACCTGATGCAAACAAAACAAAACCTGCAACACCATGACTGAACTGAATGCAGAAGTACTGGACCTCATTAAAAAGGCACAGAAAAATGAAATTACCGAATACCGGGTATATTCCATGCTGGCAAAGCACATGAAGGATCCGGGGAACGCCGACGTGCTCAGGAAAATTGCAGAAGATGAAAAGAAACACCATGATTTCTGGATGCGTTTTACCGGCATTTCCCAGACACCTTCCAGGAGAACCGTTCTCAAGTACTATTGGATTGCAAGGATTTTCGGTATTACTTTCGGCATTAAGCTCATGGAAAAGAATGAAGAAAAAGCCGAAGAAGTGTACAGCAAAGTGGCCGGAATTATTCCTGAAGCAATGGCAATTGCTGCAGAAGAAGACTCCCATGAACACCAGCTTATTGCCCTGATCAGGGAAGAAAAACTTCAATATGTTGGTTCTGTGGTATTGGGACTGAATGATGCACTGGTAGAGCTGACAGGCTCCTTAGCCGGATTCACCTTTGCATTACAAAACAATAGAATAATAGCATTGGCTGGCCTGATCACCGGTATTGCAGCAGCTTTTTCCATGGCAGCATCAGAATACCTTTCAAACAAGGCTGAAAATGCAGGTGAGAAAGCCGGCAGAGCCTCTCTTTACACAGGCATTGCCTATATTCTGACGGTACTTTTGTTGATACTGCCCTATCTGGTGCTTTCAACACCCATCATCAGTCTGCTGATAACCCTCGCAACAGCGGTTCTTATCATCTGGTTGTTCAACTATTATTTGTCCGTAGCAACGGATGTACCTTTCGGGAAGCGTTTCTGGGAAATGACCTTGGTCAGTCTTGGCGTTGCTGCCCTTTCCTTTGGTATTGGATTTGCATTAAAAACACTGATGGGAATTGATATCTGATCTGTTATGCCTTTCACCATCCTGCACCTGAGCGACCTGCATGGAAACACCAATTTTCTCACCCAATGGGAGGGGAATACCCTGCGGCCTGACGTGACTGTGCTGACAGGTGACATCACCCACTTCGGTGAGGAAAAGGAAGCCAAAGAAACCCTTGATGCTCTCAGAACGCTGTTTCCTAATATTCTCGCATTGCATGGAAATTGTGATAAATCGGGAGCAGAACAGTTTTTAATTTCGCAAAACATCAGCCTGCACAGAAGGTTCCATGTTTTGAACGAAATCGTTTTCCTTGGTGTGGGCGGATCCCTTCCCTGTCCGGGAAAAACACCTACAGAATACAGCGAAAAAGATTTCGAAGCCTGGTTGACTGAAACCTATGAAAATGCCGGCAAACCGGGTAAATTTGTTCTGGTTACACACCAACCTCCCTATGGAACCAGCACCGATAAAGCCATGAAACTAATCCACACGGGAAGCCGTGCAATCAGGGAGTTTGTTGAACATACCCAGCCTTTGCTATGTTTATGCGGACACATTCATGAATCGGTTGCAACTGACAGGATTGGAAAAACCATTCTTATCAACCCAGGTCCTTTCCGGCAGGGTCATTTAGCTTACATTACACTGAATAATGATGAGCAAATTGACATTATCTTGAAATGAAAAGGAGTTTTGCTATTTGGTTGGTAATCCTGAGCATATTATTGCCCGGAATGAACTTCCTCCCTTCGCTGAATGCGCAGGATAAGAACAGTATAATAATTGATAATCTGGTTTTTAAAAGCAAAATACTGCGGTCCGGAATTTCCTATGCCGTCTATCTTCCACCAGGATTTCCGTCGGATGAAAAACAATACCCTGTTTTATATCTGTTTCATGGGTACGGCAGCCAGCATACAACATGGATCGCGAATGGCGACCTGAAAGAATCAGTTGATTTTTTCATCAGAATCGGACTCCTTCCTCCGCTTGTCATTGTGATGCCCGATGCCGGAACATCCTGGAACATCAATGACTGCAAAGGAAAGTACCGGTGGGAGGATATGTTTTTTATGGAATTCATACCGCTTATTGAAGCCCAGTACCATACAAGCCATAATCCACGTTACAGAGCAATCGGAGGATTATCCATGGGAGGTTACGGGGCCATTGTCCTTGCCCTGAAACATCCGGATATATTCCATGTTGTGCTGGGCATAAGTGCAGCCCTGCGAACTGATGAAGATCTCCTTAAAACCGATGAAACACAATGGAAAAATAATCTGAAACCCGTATTTTCCTGCCGCACTGATGCACCGGACCAACGAGTAACAAC